>JAFGQA010000346.1 GCA_016935885.1 Phycisphaerae bacterium
TATGCCGCCGACGCCGATCGGAACCGCGACCGTGAGGGAGCGGTCAGCGTTCACCCTTGAGGAACGTCGGCAAACCGGTCATCCCCGCCGGCCACAGGGGGCCGACGCTACAACGAAGCGTCAATGGAGCATGCATGCTCAACCCTAAAACGCGCTAGCAGAACCGGCCTGCCCAACTTGTCCAAGGCTGACAAGACAGGGCGCCTCGGTCGCCGTCACACGTTCGGCGGATCAGTGGTCAGATCGGGCCCCTCATTGTCCTTGAGGATGTGTGTGCCGCACTCGGGGCAGATGCCGCTGGTGTTGCCTGTGAGGTTGTAGCCGCACTTTTGGCAGCACCCCAGGGGAATCTGTCGGCGCTGACGCCAGATAAGAAACGCCGTTGGGATCGCCGTGATGGCAAAGAGTGGCCAGAACGGCATGATGAAGTCATACGCACTGTAGGTCTTCTGGCTGAGGCCGGAAAGATCGAATGAACGAGATTCCGTTGTTGGCAACCAGAGCCCGAACTGCTGACGGTGCCGAGGGCGTACGATCACTGGGTCGCGGGCTGAACGCCAACAATCAAGCTCCTTTGCAATCCACTCAAACTCACGTGGGCCTTCACGGACGTAATAGAAGAAGCCACCGCCACCAAAGACAAAGACCTGGAAACCCTGAGCGTGCGTCCACGTATACGCAAACCTTATGAACGTGCTGATTCCCCATAAAACAAGAAACAGCGCCGACAACACCAAACCGGTATACTTAAGGCGCCGCCTGCTGCGGGATCGTCTCAGCATGCTGCATGGGTGCATGGGTGCCCCATCCTTTCTGCGCAAAGAGTGGGGCACCCGCGCACACGGCTGATTCTTCGCTGATGGATCACGTCCCGAAGCGAAACGGTGAGCAAGAGTACTGTGTGTCCGCAGGGTCCAGCCGCAGCGCCGAACTGCCCCTTACGATCGCCGGCGTTTGCGGCCGTTTGCAGCCGTTTGCACTTTCTCTCGCTGCAAACAGCGGGGGCACCGCCCATGCTACCACAGCGAGCATGCCATCTGGGCCGAGATTCCTCTCTCGGCCCCTGTTCTTCACAGGAAAGGATTCCTGTTGAAGATGCGTGCGAGAAGGGATTCTCGCCCCAGGATGCCATGAGTGCGGCACTCGCCATTTCGGATGAAAACGGCGGCGGGGTCTTCTGAACAGCGGGCTCACAGAGCAGTAGCACTTGGTTGTTCGTCCCGGCTGGCGCCGTCGGCCGGGTCCGCCGGCAGGAGGGCGACGTCCTGAATCGACCGCCCGCAAAGGCGGCCGACGGAAACAGAAGCTGCTGGCCGTTTGGGCGAATCGAGGCGCCAGGTGAGAAGCTGGTCGCGCCGGTCGTTCACGCCGACGATCCAGTCCTCGGTGGCAAAGCCCCAACGTAGTTTGTCTTCGGAACGGTACTCACCGAGGTAGGCGTCGTCCACCACCTGCAAGTCGAGGTGCGGGCGGCCGTCGGAGATCAGCAGACGCGGGATGCCGCCGCCGGCGATCCAGTCGAGCGAGCAGACGGCGTTGCCCGTGGGGCTGCGTAAGGTCTCCATCTCGGCGGGATCACCGACCACCCAGCGTACGATCCGGCCGTTGTCCAGGCCGGCGTGGATGAAACCGTCGGCGACGAGCAACGCCGTGATGGCGGTGGGCACGGGAAGCAGCATCGGCGGGGCCTCCGTGTCCGGCGACCAACCGACGACCTTGTGGTCCACGCTGAACCACAATCCGCCGGCGTCGTCGAGCTGGACGTCGCGGACGGCCGTGGCGCCACCGGTGACGTCAGCCAGGCACTGCTTCTGACTGTCGGGCTTCGCGAGTTCCCACCGCACGAGTCCGACTTCTGAATGGGTCGCGTAAAGATGCTCGCCCACGATCACGGCGGCGTTGACTCCGCCGCGAGGCTCGGCCTCCGTGTCGAGCGCGTAGGTCTGGCGCAGACCTGTGTCGTGATCGACCATGTGCACGCCGCGTCGGGCACCGACCAGCAGGACCGGTTTGCCCTCGTGGCAGGCAAGCCGCACGGAACGAAGGGGGCCGATATCCGAGGCCAAACCTTGGCGGCGGGTCGGTCGGCTCAGGTGATTCGGGTCCAACCAGATCATCTCGTCGCCGGCGATGACCAGGATGGCCTCGGTTCGCCGTGTGGGCTGATGGAGGGCGACGAGGCCTTCGTAGAGCGTGCCGCGCTGGGCCGGGTCAAACGTCTTGATCAAATCCGCGGCGGCCAGGTCGGGGTTCTCGCCTGCCATGCGCTTGACCTGTTCGAGCAGCGTGCCCAACTCGGCCAGGTGTTCCTGCCGGGCCTTGGCGGCGGCGGCGCGGAGCTGCCCGTCGGCCTCCCGTCGTTTGCGGCGCTGTTCCTCCGCCTCCAATTCGCGGCACGACGCGGCGTAAGCCACGGAGTCGAATGAGACGCGAGGATCAAGGCCCAACGCCAGGCCGGATGCGAAGCCGACCGGCTTGAGATGCTCGGCAAGGACGGCGTCACACTCGCTCCACGTCGCCGCCGAGACCAGTTCGCCCGCGTCACGGGCCTTGGCGAACGCGGTCAGCGCGGCGCGGACCGCCTCCTCACAGTGCTGCCGCAAGTGGCCGACGCTGACCTCGTTGCTGCTGCCGAGGATGGCCTTGCGAAACGCCGCAAGCTCGGCCCGATCGGGAACGACATGGACAGGCAGTTTGACCGACGCCGAAACGGCGTAGCCGTCCGCGGAGGCCAGATCGTCGACGTCGTAGTCCAAGGCAAACGGGACCGTGCGCACGAACAACAACTCCCGGATCCCGTGGGATTCAATCGGCTGGCCGGCCTGTGCAACCGTCGGCTGGCCGGCCTCACTCCAGACCATCGCGACGCACGAAATCGGCAGCGTAAGCTGACGATTCAGGAATGAGAACACGTCCTCGGCGCGGACCATCCTGGCAACCTGCTCCGGGCTGCGATTGAAAGCGTGAACGTCAAAGCGGTCAGCCATGATTACACCACATTATAACCATACAGCGCAAGGTCGTCCTGCTGGAGTCCCAAGAGCCCCCGACCTTGGTCGGGGGGCACGCTCAAACGGGCTGCACAGCCACACCCCGACCAAGGTCGGGGGGCACTTGGACCAGATGACCAAGTACTTTGCGCTGTAGCAATAACACTGAGTGCATTCATCCTTCGAGAAGAATCCACGGGCTTCAGCCCGCTCAGCGTCACGAACAGGGTACACGCCACTACGTTTCTCAAAAGGCCGCGAGGGCTGAAGCCTACGGCTCATCATGCTGGCGGCTCCTGACAAGCCTCGAACCCTCTAACAGCCCGTGGTAAAAGGGAAACCGGTGGTTTGGAAACGCCGTTCCTGACCGTGAAAACCACCGGCGAGACGCCGGTGCCACAGTTTTGCCACGGGCTGCTAACCCTTGAATCCTCGAATCCTCACTCCCCACCTATGTTGCCGCTGCAAACTCCTCGAACCTCCTCAAATCCTGCTTCCGCACGGACGGCCGCATCTCGTCGATGACGCTCAATATGTCCCGCATGTTGATCGATCGCGGCTCGGCCCCGCCCACCGCGTCCATGAACGGGATCGTCGCCGCCTTCGCCGCGACGGCCTTGACGTCCGCCCCGCTGTAGCCGTCCAGACGCCGCACGAGTTCGCCGAAATCGACGTCGTCCGCCAGCGGCCGCTTGCCGAGGTAAATCTCCAGCAGGCGATGCCGAGCCGGCTCGTCGGGCAGCGGCACATGGACCTTCGAGTCGAACCGCCCCGGCCGCATGACCGCGCTGTCCAGCGCCCACGGCTCGTTGGTCGCCCCGACGAACAGCAACGGCCTCGACGCTGACGTGCGGTCGAAGCCCTCCAACTCCTGCAGTATTTGCGGCACCACGCGGGTCATCACGCTGCTCTGCGAACTCCTCCGCGAAGGCACCATCGCCTCGATCTCGTCGATGAAGATGATGGCCCGGTCCTCGGCCTTGGCCGCCTGAAACAGCTTGCGGATGTTCTGCTCCGCCTCGCCGACCCACTTGCTGAGGACCTGGGCCGGCGAGATGACGAACATCGTCGCGTCGATCTCGCGAGCAATCGCCTTGGCGATCATCGTCTTGCCCGTGCCCGGCGGACCGTACAACAGCAGCCCCCCCCCGCTGGCGATGTGGTACTTGGCGGCCAGTTCCGGATGGCTGAACGGGTAGATCATCTTCATCCGGATCTCGTGCTTGACGTCTTCCAGCCCGGCGATGTCGTCGAATGAGATGTTCGGCTTCTCGCGGACGATCCAGTCGGAGGCCTTCGCCCCGCCCTCGTCCTCCTCGCTCGCGGCGGTCCGCCGATGATGCTTCTTGTCGGCGGCTCGCACGTCGCACTGCTTGGCGAACTCGATCAGCTCCGTCGCCATGGCCTTCCGGCGCCGCCGCCGCCCCGGGTCCGTGGTCTCGCCCGCGATCTTAATCATCGCATCCGCCGCCTGCATCAAATACGGCTTCGCCGCCCCATAGTCCCCGGCCTTGTACGCGGCAAGGCCCTTCTCTTTCAGGCGCTCGAACGTGTTATACGATACGGTCATTTCTGTAGGGTCCGCTGTGCGGACCTTCCCATGTCTCGGCACGTGCTCACAAGTTGGTCCGCACAGCGGACCCTATTCGGCTCGCGACGGTGCGTATCGGTCTCGCTTATTGGACCTTTCCATCCAGGATTGGAGTATAATAATCGAGGAGCGGGTCCGACCGCTACTTGTGGCCTACGCTGGTTCCGCGAGAGTGCGATGATCGGGAGGTGCCATGACGCACGATGGACTCCTGTCCCGAATCTCCATCGACCCGAACACCTGCTTCGGCAAACCGCGCATCCGGGGGCATCGCATCTGGGTCTCGCTGATTCTGGATTCCCTGGCCGACGGCATGACCCATGAAGAGGTTCTGCGCGAGTTCCCCGGGATCGAGGATGCCGATATCCTAGCCTGCATCGCCTACGGGCGGAGATGTCGTGGGAACGCTAGGTCGGATCGCCTATCGGGAAAGCCCCTTGAAACTGAAGCTCGACGAGAACCTAGCAGCCCGTGGTAAAAGGGAAGACAGCGTTTCGGAAGCGCCGTTTCTGACCGTGAAAACCACCGACGAGACGCCGGTGCCACAGTTTTGCCACGGGCTGCTAGGGCGTCGCGGGGCGGAAGCCGACGTTCACCGACCTGCGACGGGCCATCCGTTTGATGATCAAGGCGATTCAGACTAAAGCGTTCGCAGGCAAGCTGTGGATTGTGGAAACGGATCGCATTCGGAGATACCGGCCGGAGGAACAAATCGATTAGGCCGGGTGCCAGGCTTTCACGCGACGACGTCGCGAGTAAGCATGTCGGCCTGAGGGAAACATGCCTGCCCGGGCAGCGCCCGCGAAGGCATGGCACCTGGCCCGAGACCGCGAATCCTGAAAGGACCACGACCATTCGCCTTTACCTGATCAATCCTCGAAATCCCCTGGTGAACCTGACCGACATCAAGAGAAGCCGGTGGAATCGCTACCGCGTCTGGAAACCACTGGGCCTGCTAACCTTGGCTGCGCTGACGCCGCCGAAGTGGGAGATCAGGGTCTTCGACGAGAATGTCCGCGAGCCTGATTACGGGAACCTGCCGCGCCCGGACCTGGTGGGTATTACCGCATTTACGTCACAGGCGAACCGGGCGTACGAGGTTGCGGCGGACTTCCGCAGCCGTGGCGTACCGGTCGTGATGGGCGGTATTCACTCCACGATGTGCCCGGACGAGGCCGCGGCCCGCGTGGACTCGGTGGTGACGGGGGAGGCCGAGCCCGTCTGGGCGCAGGTTCTGGCCGACGCCCGGCAGGGCGCCTTGCGGCCCCTTTATGAGGGGGCGCATGCGAAGATGGACGAGGTACCGCCCGCTCGACACGACCTGTTGACCGGCGATTACGCGTTCGGCTCGATTCAGACCACGCGGGGCTGTCCGCTCAATTGCAGCTTCTGCAGCGTGACGGCGTTCAACGGGTTTCGCTATCGGCAGCGACCCGTCGCCGACGTCGTGCATGAGCTCGGCACGATCCGGGAGAAGCTCGTTCTCGTCGTGGACGACAACCTGATCGGCACGAGTCGTGAACACCTTGCCCGGGCGAAGGATCTGTTCCGCGCCATGATCCAGGCGAAGCTGCACAAGCGGTGGATTGCCCAGGTGACGATCAACATGGCCGACGACGAAGAACTGCTGGCGCTGGCCGCGAGGGCCGGCTGTGCCGGTGTCTTCATCGGCTTCGAGTCGCCGACGGCCGCGGGCCTGAAGGAAGTCGGCAAGAAGTTCAACCTCGTCAACGGCCGCGACTTCGCCGCGTCGGTCCGCCGCATCCATCGGCACAGGATCCTCGTCGTCGGCTCGTTCATCATGGGTCTTGACACGGACGAACCCGGCATCGGCCAACGGATTGTGGAGGCGGCAGAGCATTACGGTGTGGATGCCCTCAACACCCTGTTCCTCACGCCGCTGCCCGGTACGCGGCTGTGGGACGAGCTCACGGCACAGGGTCGGATCGCCGCCGACCGGTTTCCGGAAGACTGGCGGCACTACACGCTGACGTTCCCCGTGGCCCGCTACCGGCACTTTTCCGGCGCGGACATCGCTACGGAAATGGAGACCTGCGACCAAACGTTCTATTCGCCAAGGAAGATCTTACGCCGCGTCTGGGGCAGCCTGTGGCATCGGCGCAGGCCGCTGACCACATTGGTGGCCAGTCTGTCCTATCGCGGCAACCTTCGCCAGAGTCGTGAGAACTGCCGGGATTTCCTCGCCATGCAGCGGCGCCACGTCACCGCCGATATCCGCCGCGTAGACCCACGTTCCAAACCGCCGCCGATCCCGCCAGCAGCCTGCGTCACGCCGCGATCAAGCATGGCTGAAGCCTGACCCGCGCCGCGCGCCGCCCCGGGAGGAACCAATTGTAGGGTGCGTCCAGGACGAACCAATTCGAGGTCCACATCTGAATAGCGCGTCAAGGGACACACGCTACGAGGCTACTGGCCTGTGAGGCTGCCGGTGTCGCCGCGTCCCTCGATCACATCAACCACCCTCTGCGCGAACAGCGGCGCGACCGTCTGGGAAAACGTCTCATTGGGATGGGGATTGTCGGGAGCCTCGGCGTAGGCGTCCAGCATGTAAATCCCCCCTTCGGTTTCGAGTTCGAAGAAGTCAAATACGAAGATGTTGTCGCCTTGCTCATCCCAAGTGGTCTTCACCCACTCGAAGAACTGACGTGCTCGCTCCGCGAACTCCTGAGTACCCCCTCCGTCCATCACCGCGGTCTGAGTGAGCGAGGCACCCGTCCACACGAGGAAGCGGTTGTCGGGATACGTGAGCAACTTGTCACGCAGGGCCGTGTACTGCAACTGGTAGTTCTCCATCGTTTGCACGTCCGACGAAACGTCAGGAGAACCACTATCCGGTTCCACGAAGCTGACCGGGAAGCAGTGCTTGAAGACGATGACCTCGTACTGAGAGGTCAGGATTTCAAGAGTATCCTGGCCCTCGTACGCCACCGAACCGGCGTGATTCACCCAGATGTTCCAGTAGTCGTAGGGGTAGTTCTGCCACGGATACGGCTCGTCGGGGTAGGCCCGCTCGGTGATGGCGTAACTCCTGCCATTGTTACTGTTGTACGCGTCGAACCACTCAGCAACGCCGCCGTTCCAGATGTTCTCTCCGGTGCTGTGGTGTAGGAAGATGACCCTGCCGTCGCTTGGGAGACTGCCGCCCGTACCGTCCGTGGTGCCGTCGCCGTTGTCACTGCCGATGGGACAACCGAGACACACGCTCAATGCAGACATTGCGGCAACGAGCCTCAAGGTTGCCTTCCAGGAGACTTGCGCTTTCATCATGATTTCCTTTCAGCCGTGTAGCCGTGTAGTAGCCGTGTAGGGTGCGTCTTGACGCACCATTCTCATTCCCCGCCCCGTCCATCGAGGTTTGTGCGGCAAGCCACGCCCTACGTTCCACGTTTTTGCCGTTGCGGGCAGTCTCGTGGATGGGCCATCGGGCCGGGTGGCCGGGTGGCCCAGGATCTTCGATCCTGGGGACACGATTGGTTCTCGCCCGCCGCGTCGATGCTACCATACAAGCCTCGTATCGTTCAATCGTCACGCCAGGTTCACAGAACCTGGGCCACCCGTCCTTTGGAACGAAGGAACCCACCTCCCACACGGCTACCCCGCGTGGAAGAACAATCGAATGGCCGTCAACGGGTTCGGCGCCTTGCCGTACATCAGCGTACCCACGCGAAACAGCCTAGCGGAGAAAACGACGGCCAACCAGATTCCGAGCAAGAGCACGACCAGCGCCAGGCCAACGTCCCACCACGGAACTTGTCCCGTGCCAAGGCGCAGCATCATGGCGGTCGGCGAAAAGAGCGGGATGAGCGACATGATGCGTGCGAAGAGCCCGTTCGGTGACTCGATCAACACAATGAACGCGAGCATCGGCACAAGCGGCAACAGGATGATAAGGGCGCTGAGCTGCTGGCTCTCCTTCTGCGTGCTGCCGAGCGAGCCCAATCCAACGAGCAAAGCACCATAGAAGACGAAGCCGAGCACGAAGAACAGCGCTGCAGCGATCAACTGCAGGCCATGGATATCCACATCGACGTGTTGACTGAGGGCCGCCATCAGCAGTAGTGGGAAGAAGCCAGCCATGGTTAACCAAACCGTGATTTGGAGCAGGGCTGCGCCCCCCAGGCCAAGAACCTTGCCCAGCAGGAGTTGTTCCGCTCGAACCGAGGAGAGCAGAATCTCAATCACTTTGTTCTCTTTCTCCTCGCCGACACCAGCGGCAAGGAAGCCGGCGTTCATGATCAAAGACAGGATCAGAATGCCAGCAACGCCGAGCGGGAGGCCGTAGCTCAGGCCCTTGGCGAGTACATTGACCTCCACAAACTCGCCCTGCGGATCGCACTCATACATCGAGATGGACGGCTGTCTACGGGCGCGGTCAATCATGTCCCGTGACAGACCTCCTTGCCGCATGACACCCTCGGACAAGTACTTGAAGAGGATCGGATGCTTGCCTGCGCTTTCAAGGAGCTTCCATTCCTTCGTGTATTGCCTGACTTCGCCGCTTTCTATGTAGTCGGCGGGAATGAGGAAGACGCTTGCGACCTTTCCTTCGAGCAATGCACTCTTCGCGGCTTCCAGATCGTCGAAACGCTCAAGACTCTGCAATCCCGACGCCTGCTCCAGTTCCGTCAGTTTGTCCGCGAGGCCTGCCAGGGGACCTGGCAGTGGCCGGGGGATTGCAACACGTTCGTCTCGCGTGCTGCCGGCCTTCGCTTCCGATGTCTCCGGCAAGAGGCCAGCTTGGTCCACGATGCCAAGCTTTTCCGTAAACGTGTCCACCATGGCCGGCACGGCCGCGGCGGTGATCAACGCGATAATGCCGACGTAGAGCAGGAGAATGACCGGCATGCCGAACGTGAAGATGAGATAGCTCGGCCGCTTGATCGTGAAGAGGAATTCGTTCAGCGCGACGACCCGAGTCATGGTCTCTGCCCGCCGGCGTTGGCGGCTCCGATTCCAGGCGAGGCGTCCTGGTTCCTGGTGACCAGGGCCACGAAGATGTCCTCGAGGGGCTGGGCGCCCTCTTCAAGGTGCTTGACGGACTTTCCCGCCCGCCCCATTTCCAGCATCAGGTCGTTCATCGTCTTCCCGTCGCGGAGCCAAACGCGTTTGCGACTGCCGACGATCACGACCTTCGCGACGCAGTCGAGCCCGTCAGGCTGAGCCTGGGCGTCGACGACAATGTCATAGTCCGTGTGGGCCTTCTTGATCTCGCCGAGCTCGCCGCAGAGGATCTGTCGACCGCGGTCGATCATGATGATGCGATCGCAAACGGCCTCCACCTCGGCCATCATGTGCGTCGAGAGGAACACCAGCTTGCCGGCCCGCTTGAGATCGAGCACGAGGTCTCGCACGAGTCGAACGTTGACGGGATCGAGGCCGGAGAAGGGCTCGTCGAAGACAACCAGGTCCGGGTCGTGGAGGACGCAGGAGACCGTCTGCAGTTTCTGAGACATGCCCTTGGAGAGAGTCTTGATCTTCTTGTTCGCGTATTCGGCGAGGCCAAACCGTTCGAGCAGGACGCCCGCGCTCTTGTGAGCCTCGGCCTTGCTCACGCCCTTCAGGGCCGCCAGGTACGCCAGGACGTCCATGACCTTGCGCTTTTTGTAGAGGCCCCGTTCCTCGGGGAGGTAGCCGACGCGGTTCTTGAAGTCTTGTGAGCGGTTTCCATTCGGCGTGCCGTTGACGAGGATAGCACCCTCATCCGGCCGGAAGATGTCGAGCATCATGCGGATAATGGTCGTCTTTCCGGCGCCGTTCGGACCCAGAAGGCCGAAGACCTCACCGCCGTGGGCCTCCCACGAGGCCTGGTCGACCGCGCGCGTCCGACCGGCGCCGCCGCCAAACGTCTTCGAGACTTGCTGAAACTCAATCTGCATCACGCCAAGTGCCATGCTTTCACGCGGCGAAGCCGCGGGGACACCACGCTTTCACGCCGGGTACCATGCTTTCACGCGACGAAGTCGCGGGCAAGCATGTCGGCCTGAGAGAAACATGCCTACCCGGGCTGCGCCCGTGAAGGCATGGCACCCGGCACCCGGCAACTTGGCTCACTTCTGAAAACGGTCGAACATGTCGTTCATTGCTTTTTGGAGTTTAGCCACGACGGATTCCGGCCGCTTGGGGCTAGCGATATCTTCACGGTTCTCTGCTACACGGGCCATTGCCGTGAGAACCTCGTCAGGCGTGAAGAATGCCTGGCGCGTCTTGTTTCCTTCTTCTGGTAACAGGAAAACGCGCAGCCATCGATCCGGCTCGCCTGACTGGCGATCGACGTTTTCTACCACGTCAATGCGGCCTGGCGCCAACTTCTCTCTCGGTGTTGGGTCACCTCTTGTGATGTCCATGGGTCATTCTCCTTGTCTCTACAGTACTTTCGTCGCCCTGATGGGGCTGTCTGCTCAATTATACTGCTTTAACCCTGGGCTTGCGGCCTGGGCTACTGTCCGTCATCCGTCATCCTTCCGCCTTCATCCTTCCGCCGTCATCCTTCCGCCTTCATCCTTCCGCCTTCATCCTTCCGCCTTCATCCTTCCCTACTTGCTCTCCTTCTCGCTCTTGTCCTTCAGGGCGTTCAGTTCCGCCCGCAGGTCGTCCAGCTCGTCCATGTCCTTTGCATGTTCCGATTCCGCCTCGGCCTCGATCATGGCATCGATCTCCTGGTCGGTCACGACCTCCGCCGGTGTCGCTGCGGTGTCACTCGCCGCGATGTCCTCGACGGTCTCGAGGAACATGCTCATCCGCTCCTCCATCGTCTGCGACTGGGCCATCGCCTTCTCCCAGTCCATCTGCGTCTTGACCAGGTCCGTCTCGCCGAACAGCCGGCTGATCTCGCTGGCCATGGTGCCCATCGCCTGGGCGAAGTCCGTCGACGCCTCGGCCTGCCGCTTGATGATCAGCGCGTTCTTCACCGCCAGGAGCTGCCGCTCCAGCATCTTCTTGACCGTCGCCGTCTTCTTGAGCGAATTGCGGATGAAGACGTACTGGCTATTGTCGCCGATCTCCTTGGCCCGGCGGGCGTTTCTGACGAACTCGTCAGTGAACTTGTTCTGCTCGGCGACGGCCTTCTCGATCCGCCGGATGCCCTGCCGGATCTTGATGTCCCGCTCGATGCGACGCTCTTCGGATGATTTGAACAGACTCATGGCGTTCCTCAATAGCACATGGCGAATAGCGAATGGCGAATGGCGAATAGCGAATGGCGTGCGTATCCGTGAAAGGCGACTGCGTACCAACCGACAATCACGTACTTAACGCGCTGCGAGTTCAACAACTCGATAAGCTCGCACAAATCCTTCTGTAGCTTCATCTTGTTCGGCCCGCCGCCTCAAGAGCAAGTCCAGTAAGATCTCAAGCCTCTCCTGCGGATCAAGACGTGCGTAGTAAGACCGGTCCGCCCGGTCACTCTCTTCAAACGAGTCAAACCGCCTGACCACCTTCTTCATCACGCTCGCATCCTCATGCAGGCCATGCTGCGCTATAACCCGATGTCCCTCACGCGCTACTCTTCCGGTATCACGAGCCAGCAAATGATGTACACAAGGATTCCCGGGAACGCCACCGACACGATGGCGGCTATGACGTACACGATCCTGGCCAGCGTCGGGTCGATTCCCAAGTACTCGGCGGCACCCCCAACCACGCCTGCGATCATCCGGTGCCGGCGTGACCTTCTGAGGGCTTTTCCATCGGACATTGTTCAGTCCTCCGCAAGGGCCTTACGAGAGACGGCCTTCTCACCGAGATACGTGGAGCTTCGCTCTGCATCGTTCGATTCAGGGTCGATGTTCGTCCTCTCGGCAACGACCGCGTTGCCTGGCGGGCCATCAGCCGCCTTGTCCTCGACCATTGGGACGGGCGGTGGGGACACGTTGGTCAATCCAGGCAGCAACTCCGTGCCGCAGCGCCCACAGTACGTCGCCACGATGTTCGTGACCGGGGCGCTGCACCTCGAGCAGATCGGCGGGCACAGGCAATCGTACGCACTGCCGTGTGACAGGTAGATCCGCAACGCATACGCCAACTCGGTGCACCCCCGATGTGAGCGAAACCGAATCGTCACGATCGTGCTGCCCTGCTTTCGGCATATAACAAGGTCGATCCGCGGGACCGGGTCCAAACGTGAGCGGCGATCCTCGATACGGGGTCCTTCACAATGCCACGGGTGTGACAGATGGTACCCGCGCCGAGCGGCAAATTGCAGAATAGCCTCCTGCACGCTGCTTTTGCTGCGGTCGATTCTGATATCCAGTTCCATCGCTCAGACTCTGTGGCAATACGCCATTCGCCATTCGCCATTCGCCATTCGCAATCCTAGGCCCCCTCGGCCTGTTGATGTCGTTCGCGTACACGGCGGTCGGCCTCGTCGAACGCCTCGTCGGCATTCTCGATCAGGCCCGTGTCCATCTGATCCCAGATGTCCAACACTTGCTGGCTGCCGGGCGTCAAGGCGCTTTCGCCTTCCTCCACGCCGACCTTCAGCATGGAGTCCAGGCGCTCCTGATACATCTCCGCGGTGATGGAATCGTTCTCGATCATCTTCTCCAACGCGATCAGGTCCTTCTCTCCGATCAGCCCCAGCTTGCTGCCCATCGCCTTGGCCCGGTCGGCATTCTCCCGCAGCATCCGCATCCGCGTGACCGTCAGCGCCTCCTTGCTGCGGATGTTGAGCTGGCGCGAGACCATCAACTGCTCGGTGGTCTTCATGTCGAATTCCTGTGCCAGGACCCGCCGCACTTCGGGCGATTTCTCGTTGCGCCCGCGCTCGAACACCTCCTGTTTGTTCTCCGCAAGCTTGGCAACGCGCTTCAGGAGCTGATCTCGGTCGCGATGAAGCAGCAACTCCTGCCGACGGAGCTCCTGCCGCGTCATCTGCGACAACGACTTGTTCTTCTTGGTCAGCCAGTCGAATAATGCCATGGGGAAAGCCGAAAACCGAGATTGAAAACCAAGAACACGAAAGCCGAAGACCGAGAAGCCGAGAACTCAACCTCCAGAACGCCGGAGCCTCGTCCTCCCAACGTCAGGTGTTGTTCGCGATTGCCCGTTCCCCGTTCATGATTCGCCATTCGCAACCCGCTTATTATCACTCCTCCGCCTGCGCCGGGCCACGTTCGCGGTGCTTGGACCCTGTCTCACGCGCCGCGGAATCGCCGGCCTTCTCGGGACCCCCCTTCGATGCGACCTCGGCATCATCGCCTTCCAACTCCGCCAGGATCGCCGCCTCGTCGTCGGACATGGCCGACTCGGCCATGCCAACCTCAAGACTGCTCACCAGATCGTCGCTGACGTTAAGTTGCTCGATGATCTCCTCCGCATTGACCGCAGCCTCGGTCAACTCCTCACTGCTCGGCATTTGTGCGACGCTGCCGGTCTGGGCGAGTTCCAGGTTATGAATGTGCGTGCTGATGACGTTGATCTGCTTGCTAACCATCGCGGCGCTGGTGTTGCAGCGCGAGATGTCCTTTCGCAGACGCGAGATCTGCGCGGCCATCCGCCGCTTCGCCACCTTGGACGAGGAGGCCTTGCCCTCATCGCGGAGTTGCTCTTCCTTCTTCTCGAGCTTGGCGATGTCCTCGTACATCCGGTCCAGCCGGCCCGAAAGCGCGGCCCGCCGCTCGGACAACACATTGACCTTCTTGGCCTCCTCGCCGTCCTTCGAGAAGAGGCTCCTGATCCACTCAGCCAACGACATCGAATCGTCCTCCACGTCGGACAACACAGGTGCGCCGCGGAACAACATCGCCTCGCCTGATCGCTTCGACACGTGCAGCTCGGGGTCGGCCCTCGCCGCCTGCTCGAATGCGTTTCGCACAAGCGCTTCCGGCAGTTCCATCTGCTTGGCGATGGCGCTCGCCGTCAGCCCGCCGGTCAACAGGTCGGAGCTGCGATCCTTGATCTCCTGCCGGACGCGATCAAGCTTCTGGAGCGCGTGCTCCGGATCAAACAGCTTACACAGCCGCTCGTCCAGGTTCTTATCGGTGCTCGCGACGCGCCATCCGCCGTCCTCCCGCGGCTCAATCAGCACCAGCCTGACATTGCCCATCTCCGGCGGTGTATTCCAGACGTCCTCCTCGAAGCCGCTCGGGCTGCACACGCCGATCAGATGGGGTGCCTTGGCGTCTCGCACGAGGTCCCGCACGTGATCGGCCAATTCCGAGAGCGAGACCGGTGGGGCCGGGTCGTTCGAGTCCAACAGCGGCCCGGGCGGCGTCAACACGCTCGCCACGGTTACGCTTCTGAGGCGTTTTCCGAAGATCCAGCGGCGCTCGTAGCCGCGGATGGTAAACCCGCGACCATGCGGCATGCCCGCGAACCGATCGCGATCGAAGATGCGTCGATCGACCATCGCTGCGCGGAGACGCTCGCTGCAATCATGTTCCTCCCGCTTGAACCATGTGCCCGCGATCAATCGGCTGCCCGCGTCCTTCAGCTTGGCCTGCACGCCCGCCAGGTAGCCGGACTCGACCTCCTTTGCGTATGTCGCCACCGTCTTCATTTGCTCGCAAGCCAATGCGTGCCGTTGCATCCACGGCCGGGGGAACCACGATCAATCATCGCCTCGAGACAATGTCCCACCCTGAAGAAGCCGTCAACGGGGCAGTCCTTGCCCGTGTCGCCCACTACACAGTCTGCGCTCATGTTCGCGGGCGGCCGCACATTCGGCAGAACCGGGCGTGCGGCGGATTCATGGTCCGGCAGTCCTGGCCCGCACACTGCCACTGCCCTGCGGTGGTCGAACCGCCCAAAAACGTGTCACGCGGCGGACGTGGGGACTGATCGTCTCGAAACGCCTCAAACGTGCCGCGTCGCCCTCGCATTCTCGGGCCGGCGCGCGGACCTCGCCACCGCGTTTGCTTCTGGCGCGCAATCGAGTGCAGAATCGCGACGAATACCACCACCACGAGGAGGATCAACACGGATTCGCCGATTGCGCTACTCATATAGCACATGCCGCGCTACCCCAGGTTCGCCGGCAGCTGCGCGCCACAAAACACACAGAACCTGTCCTCCGCTGCGGGATACGCGTCGCACTTTGGGCAGCGGCGCGGCCCCGCAACGACCTGCGTACCACACATGATGCAGAAGTTGTCACCCACCTCGACGGCCGCCTTGCAGGACGAACACGTCCGGCTTCGTCCTTCGCCCATCATCGGGCCGGATGTCGGCGGGAACACTCGAGGACCGGGCCACACCACCGGAGGCACGCTCGACGACTCAATGGTCTGCAAGACCTCCGTAGCGTTGGGGAATCGTCGTTCCCGCCGCGTGTAGAGCCGCGAGTAGACCGGATCAACCCACGAAGGCAGGCCCTCACGGAGGTGCGACGGCATGTCGCTGCCGCTGGGGCGATCGCCGCACAACATCTCGAACAAAACGATGCCAACGGCATACAAATCACTCCGCTCGTCCGTTTCTCGGCCGTCGCGCTGCTCCGGGGCCATGTAGGCCAATGTGCCGGATATGCTGCGGCCCTCCTCGGACAACAGGCTGCCAGACTGCATGATGCTCGTTGTCGTGATCTGGCCCGCGCGGCCGAGGCCGAAATCCGTCACCTTGACATCTTCGGCCTCGATTTCCTCCGTCGGCTTGGCCCTGCCGCCGGCAATCAGGATGTTGGCCGGCTTGATGTCGCGATGGATCACGCCGTTCTGGTGGGCGTGCTCCAAGGCGCGCAGGATGCCGCAGGCGACCCGCCGGGCCGCTCGGATCGGCATTCCGGATGGATGTTGATCCACCAACTCCCGCAATGACGGACCGTCCACGAACTCCATAGTCAGATAGGGAATCTCCGCATACGGGTCCATGCCGATGGCCCGGACGATGTTGGGATGCCTGAGTCCGTGGATCGTCAAGCCTTCCTTTTGCAGGTTGCGGACAAACTGGGAGTCGGTCGGGATCTTGATGGCGACCACGGTGTCGTTCCACATGTGGTGATGCGCCTTCCACACCTGGCCGAAGCTTCCCGCCCCGATCTGCTCGTCCAACACGTATTCACTGATACGGTCGCCAGCCTGTGGCCCGGTCATGGCCTAATCCTCACTCGCGCGCCCTTCGTCTGGGCGGTCGTCCCCTGCGCCGGTGGGACGAGATTCATGACTCCACGTGCCTCGCCAATGACTCACAAATCACATAATTGTAAGCCCCT
Organism: Phycisphaerae bacterium; assembly: GCA_016935885.1. The sequence goes on from JAFGQA010000346.1 coordinate 16,748, forward strand.
GCGGCGAGGAAACCAAGCAACAGCACGATCCACGTCAACGTGCCGGAGCCGATGAAGTCCCCCAGGAAGAACGCGAACACGATGTCGATCACACAATACGCGGCAATGACGGCGATGCTCAGCGCGGCCGCGCCGTTCGTGGACAGTCTGCTGGATTGGAACCCCAACAGCGGCCTCATGAACAGGTAGCTCGACCACGGCAGCGCCGCGGCCACGACAATCCACAGCAGGGTCAGCTTGACCACGTGGCCGAACGCCTTGACCGCCTCGGGGTGCTTGTAGCACCAGTACCCGCCGGCGGCAATGGCCAAGAAGATGATCGCCGCGGCGATCTTTGTCCCGACGAACTTGCCCATTTCCGCGAGAATCACAGTCCTGCCCTCATCACACGCATCCCTACACCATAACTATAACCGCAGTTCGCCCCTGTGCGCCTACAAAGGCAGGATCGCTTTAGAATGCCGCCAGAAGCCCGCTCCGGCACTGCCGTGCTGCCGACTGTGGCACCGCTGTCCCGGCGATTGTGGCGCCACCGTCCCGGCGGTGTTGGTTGGGCATCGTGTGCCGCTGGCGGCTTGTCCGCATACGTGTTCAGCCTTCAAACGCGGTGAAACGGGGAACGAATGACACGCCCGACAGGGGCGCGTCGTTCATCACCCGTGCGAACAAGCTGGAACCGCTGGTACGAGAATCCTCTCTCGTACCCACTTCCGGTGGGAGTCCTTTCCCACACCTCGACACAAGGGGCCGAGAAGGGATTCTCGGCCCAGGGATTCTCGGCCCAGGGATTCTCGGCCCAGGGATTCTCGGCCCAGATGCCCACGGGTAAGCTCCGCCGCCGCCGCCGGCTCCGCGTACCCATACCACCCCGCTCAACACGCACTTGTCTGCCAGTGCCGCCCAAACACGTCGACAAAGGCACGGGCAGACAGGCTGCCCGTGACACCCACGCACGAGGTTTGCCCCCGTTTTCCTGGTGCCCACACGGCCACACCCACAGCATTGAAGGCCCTTGACGAAGCGGCGGGGCCATGCGATAGAATGCTGCTCTGGTTTTCAGTAGATCATCGCTCCTGAGGTAATGATCAACGAGTCCCGATCGGCGACCACGCCGACGATTTCCAGCCGGGGAAAAGCCATGCCCAAAGCGGTTGACATTCGGAGAGGGCAGGCCGTCATGCACGAGGGCCAGCTGTGGATCGTGCACGAGGCGACCCACGTTGCCAAGGGGAACAAGGGCAGCTACATGAAGATGAAGCTGAAGCACTTCAAGCAAGGCAACGTGGTCGATTTCCGTTTCAACGTTAACGACAAGGTCGAGGTACCCTACGTCGAAGACAAGCCCTACGAATTCCTCTACCGCGAAGGAGACAGCTTCGTCCTCATGGACACGGAGACGTACGACCAGCTCAGCGTCGCGGCGGACCTGGTGCCCGATGGCGAGAAGTTCCTCAAGGGCAATGAGCAAATCGCCTGCAAGATCATGGACGGCGAGATCATCGGCGTCGAGCTACCCAACACCGTCGAACTCGAGGTCGCCGAGGCCCCGCCCGTCGTCAAGGGCGCCACGGCCACGAACCAGAGCAAAGAAGTCACCATGGAGACCGGCTACAAGGTCCGCGTCCCCCCGTTCATCACCACCGGCGAAGTCCTCCGCATCGACACGCGCACCGGCGATTACATCGAACGCGCATAGAGCCGTTGCCGCGCGGCCACGAGGGACGGGGGGCCATCTCCACGCTTGTATTCACCAAGCCGCCGCGGATATTTCCGCCTGCCGACTTCTCTCCTGATGCAGGTTCGGACATCGATCGGGTGGTCATGCCCCCACGTCGCCGACGATCCAGAACCGGTTCTTCCCGGCAGCCTTGGCTCGAAGAAGTGCTCGGTCCGCGGTCTCTATCAACTCGGTGGCGGTGCGGGCGTCCCACGGATAGTGGGCGATGCCGCCGCTGATGGTCAGCCGGCCGCTGGCCTCGGGGCCGAGGCGCTCGAAGGTGTGGTTCTTCAGCGCCTCGCGGAACCGGTGAACGACGTCGAGCACGGCCTCCGGATGGCGCGATCCGACGGTGCGCGGGCCCTCCGGATCCCAAAACGCCACCACGAACTCGTCGCCGCCGTACCGCGCCACCATGTCCGTGTCGCGGCTGCACTGCACAAACAGGCGGCCGACGTCGCGGAGGATCTCGTCACCCGCGTCGTGGCTGTACTCATCGTTGTAACGTTTGAAGTCGTCGATGTCGAAGTAGAGGACGGTCACGGTCGAGCGTGCCCGTGTTGCCTCGGCGAGCTTGTCCTCAAGGAACTCGATCAGTCGCCGCCGGTTTGGCAGACCGGTCAGATCGTCGGTCATGGCGAGTCGCCGCCATTCCTCGGCCCGCCGAGCACCCGCCACCATACGGCCGAACAGCACGCCATAATGGCGAAGCTTGGCCGTGTCCTCGTGCGTATAGCCTCCCGCGCAGCATTTGCCGACCCGGATTTGCCCGATAGGCTGCTCGTCGTCGCTGATGGGTTCGGTCAGCACGGCATCGAATTGACCATGACTGACGCGGCCTGCGCCCCCCGTCTTGCCATCGAGCACGATGGTCGTGCTCTCGGCATTCAAGGCCGCGCAGACCAGGGTTGCCATGGCATCCGGCACGCCGGCGTCGCCCGCAATCAACCGTGGAAGCACGTCCGCGAGCCGGGCGAGCTCCTCAGCCGAAGGCACAGGCGCGACGATCGGGGTCTCAATCCATCGTTCCTGTGTGGGCCTCGAAGGGATCCCGAGCGCCCGTTCAAGCTCGGCCCGCTCGGGCGGAAAGATGACGTAATCATCGGCGCCGTGGGAGAGCAGGCTGCGTCCGATGTGTTCGTAGGCGGGCTCACAGCAGAATACGACCGGCGCGTCTCCCGCGGCCGCCTTCATCGCGGCAATGGCATCCCCGATGTTACGACAAGATACGTCGTGTCCGACGAGGACCGCCCGCGTCGGCGCCTGGCGAATCTCAGCGATCCCGGCGAGGTAACCGCGAACGCCGATGATCGCCTGCGGCGCGAAGCACCTCTGGACGATGGGCCCGAGTCGCTTAAGGTCCGCCACGACCAGCAAACGGGCTTCGGGAGCGGAATCGCTCTGGATCACGACGCACCCTCCCCATCACCATGATCAGTCTGCCGCGCACTCTCCTCGCACGCCTCACTGCTACCCAGCAGGGCGTTCATCTCCTCGGGAGACAGCGCCGGTTTGCCCGCGTCAGCCATTGGCTGTGACGCGTTGGAGGTCGATACAGGCCCGGCTGTTGGTTGGACCGGCACGGCTGGCGTGCTCGAGCCGGCCGCGGGAGGTGAGGGAACCTCGGCGGGCGGTGCCTCGCGCGAACTCGCACCGGGCGGCCTCCGGCGGACGACCCGTTCCATGGTTCGGGGATCGTCGCTGGCCATGCGGTCGCGGACGGCCTCGTGGAGTGACGGGCCGGCCGGGGCGGATTCGGGTCCTCCGTCGGTGGAAAGGGTGTTGCGTTGCAAGGTTGGCTGCGCTGCATCGGGAACGGGCTCATCTGGTGGATGGCCGGCCGGAGGAACCAAGGCTGGAGCAAGCTCGGTCGTAATAGACGCGACGATCGAGGCAACGTCCACCGGCCGCACGCCGGCGTCACAGGTCGCCAGTCGTTGCCCTGTTCCCTCTAACAACGGCACCATGACTTCGACAGAGGGGTAATAGCGAGCCGCGACCCGCTGGAATGACAATTCGTTGTCGTCGAGTATTCGCACGTCCAGGATGACGCGGCTGATGTTCTCGCCCAGTGCAAGCTGGGCCATTGCGGTATAGGCGTCCCGGACGACCTTCACGTGGGCCCCGGCGCCGGTCAGTGCCGTGACGCAAGCGCGGACCGGCTCGTCATCCGGATCGCAGACGATCAGGACAACAGATCGCTGATGGCTCCTTGGTTGCAGCGTCCGAGCCGCCATTTGGAATTCCCGCTCTCCCAAACGAGTCTACGGGTGATTCTTTTCCGAGTCAAAACTTGCGGACTGGGGCGGGGTTCGTAATATTCTGTCGCATGGACGCCATCGCACCCGATACTCGGACCTCGTATGGCCCGGGGAGATTATCGTTCCGCTGCGTGCTTTTGCTGGCGGTGGCGCTGGTCGCGGGCCCTATTCCGCCCGTGGCCGGCGACTCCGATAGCACGGCTACTCTACTCCGGTCCCACCTCGACCGGATACTGACCAGCCACAAGCAACCCAAGGCCCAACTGGGCGCCCGCGTCGTCGAACTGCCCGCCGGCCGCGTGCTGTACGACCGAGCCGGCCACCGACCGATGCTGCCGGCCAGCAACATGAAGCTGATCGTGATGGCGGCGGCCATCGACCAACTCGGCAAGGACTGTCAATTCAAGACCGTCCTCGCCATACGAGGCGCGGACCTGATCGTGATCGGCGGCGGAGATCCGACGATCGGTGACGAACGACTCGCCAGGCAACGAGGCCACACGATTACGGCTGTTTTCCACGACTGGGCGGCGACCCTGAAAGCAGCCGGCATCAAGCAGGTCCCCGGCAACATCGTGATCGACGACTCGATCTTCGACCGGCAATTCGTTCATCCGGACTGGCCGTCGGATCAATTCCAGAAATGGTACGAAGCGCCTGTGGGGGGGCTGAACTTCAACGCCAACTGCACGGCCGTCAGGGTCTGCCCGACCACGCCCGGCGAACCCGCAACCGTGTCCCTCGTCCCTGGCAACACACTGCTTCGACTCGTCAACAAGACCGTTACCGGTGAGAGGCAGAAGAAGAAGAAGGCAACCGTCAGCCGGAAGAGGGGCAGCGACACCATCCTCGTCAGTGGCCCGGTCGCCAAGGAAGGCGTGTTGGGGCCGGTGACGGTTCGGGACCCCGGTTTGTACTTCGGCCACGTGTTGAAGACATGCCTGGCGGCGAAGGGCATTCGCGTCGTCGGCGGGGTCGTCCGTGAAGAGGTGCGACATAACGACGGCAGTGTTCCCGTGGACTGCCATATCGTGGCGGTGCATCGTTCGCCGCTGGCTGACGCCTTGTCCCGTGCGGGCAAGCAGAGCCTGGGCATGATGGCCGAGGCACTCGTCAAGCTGTTGGGGAGCGAACAAGGGAGCGCCGGCTCGTGGGAGAACGGCCGCCTTGCCGTCAACGCGTTTATGCGGAAGGTCGGCGTTCCGCCGGATCAGTTCACTGTCAGCGACGGCAGCGGTCTGTCGAGGGCCAATCGCCTCAGCCCCGCCGCCGCGACGCAGGTGCTGCAATACATGTTCAACGCGCCGGACGGCAAGTTCGAATTGCTGCGGGATTCCTTGGCCTGCGCCGGCGTGGATGGGACCATGGAGAAGCGGCTGCGGGCGCCCGACACGAAGGGGCGTGTGTTTGCCAAGACCGGCTACATCAAAGGCGTTCGCACGCTCGCCGGATATGTCCACACGGCGTCCGACCGATGGCTGGCCTTCGCTTTCTACTACCACCAAGCCGTCAAGCCCGCGGAGATGAAGAAGCTCCAGGACGAAGCCTGCCGGCTGCTCGTCTCGTGGCCGGACGTCAACGCCTCAGCACAGAACGGGTGACGCCCTGTGCCTGGGCATGCTGCGGCCCGAGACCTGTGCGGCACCGGCAACCAAAGCCCCTGATGCGACACCGGCGGGACGACGGCGCCACGGTCCTTGGATAGGCTCTCAGGCCGACGGGGAGGGCGCTGACGACGGTGGTATACCGCCGTTTTGAACGGTGTCGACGTAGGCCATGCGAAGCTGGTGCAGCGTCGTGTTCAGCAGCCTGGCTTCCTCCGCGTCGAGGTTTCCTTTGGTCTTCACCTCGAGCACGTCGAGCATGTCGATGTGAAGCTTGGCGGCGTCGATGTTTGGCGGAATCTGCTGCCCGCCGGGGCCCGCAAAGCCGCCCAAACCCACCATCGCCTGCATGGCAATCAGTTGGACAAGCGATGCAAAGTTGGCGTCGAGAAGCGGCACCTTCTCTTCGGCATCAACCGTCTTCGATAACCGCTCCTTCTCAGCAGCGGCCTCACTCTTCCAATCGTCGTCGACCTGCAGCTTTCGCTCTTCTTCGGCCATTCGGTACTCGCTCCCAAAGAACCAAGTCGGACTATCCCGAAAGAACAAGGGCCAGGGCCCGGGCGCGGCTGGGGGGAACCGCGTGGTACCGGAGCGCCTGGCCGTATACCATAGTTTACCAGTTCGCTCGAATTAAGCAAGCATCCACGCAACTCCGGCGCGCGGGGAGGTCAACCGCGTCGTGTCACCTCCGTGCCGCCCACCCACACACCGCTGATGTTCTCTGAGCCGTCCAGGATGTTGGTGACGGGATCATCGCCTGCCGTCGGACTCCAGCCTAACGCCACGAAGTCGGCGGATTTCCCGACTTCGAGGCTGCCAACGTGGCGATCCAGGCCCAGCCCGATCGCTCCGCGGATCGTGCCCATTTCAACGATCGTGCCAGGCTCGAAATCGGACGCGATCCGGCGCACATGCCGCAACTCGTCCAGAATCGATAGTGTGTCGTTGCTGGCCAGGCTGTCTGTCCCCACGCAAACATTGACGCCGGCGGCGAGCATCTCCCGCCAGCGGTGCGGGGCATGCCCGAAGAACCGGTGCGATCGGGGGCACCATGCCACGCTGGCCCGCGAGGCGGCGAGGACCTTCAATTCCTCGTCCTCGATGTAGTTCACGTGAACAAGAAGCGGCCCGTGGTCCATCAGGCCGGCCCGTTGCAGCCGCTCGGTGGCCCGACCCTCGACCCGCATGGAGGCCGTCGGCAACCCATATCGGCACAGGAGGGTCTGGAGATGGCCGCTGCCGTCCGCCAGCCATTGTGCCTCCTCCATCGTTTCCAGTACGTGGATCGTCAGCGGGGCCTTGCGCTCGGACGCCAACACGCCAACGCCGACCAGGTCTTCCTGCGTTACCGTGTAAAGCGTGTGCGGCGAGATTCCAACGATGAGGCGATCCGCCTCTGAAAACGCCGCGGCGCGGTCCAGCATGGAGGCCAGTGTTTCGAGGTCGTTAGGCGGCAGGCTCGCGCCGCTGATCAATTCCAGGAAGCAGACCTTTCGGATGGGCGATGCGCGGAGCGCCTCGATCTGTATGCCAGTCCGGGAGATATCCCCAACACACGTGACGCCGGACGCCAGCGATTCCGACACTCCCGCGGCGACCGCCTCGCACCCCGGTTTCGGCCCGTCCGAAACGTAGATCAGCTCCATCAGTTGCTCAAACCACTCCCACAACGGCCCGGCAGCCACGCGACCGCGATAGCATGTCAGCTCGAGGTGCGTATGCGCGTTAACAAAGCCTGGCAGCACGATGCGGTCACCCAGGTCGTGCAGCATCGGCTCCTTGGAGCTCGTCTCAAGACGACTTGGCGCTGTCCCGGTGCCTTCGTGGCACTGCCGTCTCGCGGGCGTAACGCCTGTGCCACCGGCATCCGGCCGGTGTTTTGCTACGAGCCGGACGCCTGTACTACTCCAGGCGCCTGTACTACCAACGATTGGAATCTTCGCGTCTCGTGAAGAAACCTGTGGCACCGGCGTCTCGCCGGTGGGGCCACGGGCGGGACGCCCGTGCCACACTTTGGTCGCGGCCGGAGGCCGCGCTGTGCCACAGTGTTGAGGCGCGACCGAGACGCCCGCGTCGGGCCCTTGAGATGCCTTCAAGACCGCGTCAGCCGGGCCCACGTGTACGATCCGACCGTCTTCAACGGCGATGGCGCCGTCCTCCACCGGCTCCGCGGTCACCGGCAGCACCCACTTGGCACGATAGATGTCCATCAGCTCGGCCCATCGGGTGCGACGTGCAGGTCACCGCCGGTCAATTGATCCCGGAGAGGCGTCATGGAGGCATCCAACGCGGCGACACGGTGCCTGGCGAGTTCGCGCGATCGCTGGAATCGCAGCGTTTCGTTGATGCGCCCGGTCCAATAGCGGTATTCATGCTGTCGCTCCCAGATCGCCACAACCGAGCCGACGGACCGGTCGTCCGCAGCGCACCGGGCAGCCTGCCCAAGCAGCCACAGCGGGCCGATCGAATCGAGATTCACCGCCTCGGCGAGGATCTGCGCCTCCGGCATGGCCGTGCCGGGCACGCCCGCCGCGCGGATGGCCCGGGCGGCCGCAAGACGCGTGTCCTTGTCCACGGCTCCACCGAGCATGTCAGCGGCGATGTCCGCGGCCGCCTCACGCTGGAGATCAGTCGGCTGCACGACGAGCACAAGCGGCGCGGCAAAGCGACCCGAACGCAGATCCTCACAGCACCACGCATCCTGAAACCAAACGGCCCCCAGCACGGCCCGACGGTTGCACGCGACGTCTCGCAACTCGGAGAATCCCGCGATCCAGTCCGCCATCGCACCGATCCGCGCCGCCCGCTCAGCCAGGAATTCGCACCCGAGAACGGTCCTCGCCACTGCCTCGATGGGATCTTGTTTCGTTGGAGCAGTCATGGCGGTCATTGTAATCCGGAATCGCCGTCCCGCATTCAGGACAACGCACCTGATGTTGCCAGTGAAGGAAGCATCTGGACGTGTGGCAACGACCCAGCACACGACTGTGTGCCAAGAGGCCCACGGATTGGCGCCCAATTCGTGTTCGGCGTCAACGTGGCGTGGCACGGGTAACGAACGACACGCCCCGCGGGGGCGGGTCGTTCGTTACCCGTGGGGCTGGGTCGTTCATGACCTGTGAGAGCAGGCTGGAACGGTTGCTGGTGCGAGAAGCCCTTCTCGCACCCACTTCCGGTGGGAGTTCTTTCCCACGGCTCGATACAAGGGGCCGAGAAGGGATTCTCGGCCCAGCGTGCTCGAACGAATGCCCACGGGTAAGCTCCGCCGCCGCTGGCGGCTCCGCTTACCCATGCCACCCAGTTACCCATGCCACCCAGTTACCCATGCCACCCAGTTACCTGTGCCACCCAGTTACCTGTGCCACCCAGTCACCTGTGCCACCACGTTACCTGTACCACCCCGCTAAACACGTGCAGCACCCGTGGGCTTTGACGGGATGTTCAGGAGGGGCGCCGCGCCATCGCACGAAAGTAAGGGAAGTCGCTTGACATAGTAGTAGCAGTATATTATACTTACAGTGTTATGGTGCAGGCGTTTGAACTGCTGGAGACCTTGGGCCTCAACCACCTCGAGGCCGAGGTGTACGTCCTCCTGCTGCGTCAGCAGGAGCCCATTACGGCATACCGCATCGGCAAGGACCTGGGCAAGCCGACCGCCAACGTCTACAAGGCCATCGAGGCCCTTGCTCGCAAGGGCGCGGTGATCATCGACCATGACGAGCCCCGCCTGTGCCGGCCCGTTCCGGCGGAGGAGTTCCTCGGTCAGCTTGAGGAGACCTATCAGCGAACGACGCGGCACGCGGCCTCGCGTCTCGCACATCTCGGCCAGCCGGCGCCGGATGAGCGGGTCTACCAGATCCAGTCGGTTCCGCTTGTCCTCGAGCGCTGCCGGTCGATGCTCGACCGGGCGCAGCGGATCGTCGTCGTTGATGCGTTTCCCCGGGCGATGGAGGCCGTTCGACCGGCCATTGATAAGGCCATCGCCCGTGGCGTGGACGCCTACGTGCAGGCGTACGAACCGACGGACATCGCCGGCGCCCATCTGGTCCAGGCCTACCAGAGCGATCCAATCCTGAGGCATTGGAGGAGCCAGCAACTGAACTGCGTGGTCGACGGCCGGGAGGTGCTGCTGGCCCTCCTGCACAATGACCTTTGCGGCGTGCACCAAGCCGTCTGGACCGGCAGTCTGTTCCTGGCCTGCGTGTTGCACGCCGGGTTCCTGCGCGAGTATTTCTTCCACGACATCGCCGCGATGAAGGACGGGGACGACTTTCCACCGGCACTTCGCGCGATGCTCGAAGGGCACCCGAGTTTTCACGGGACGGACGTGCCCGGACACAAGCTGCTGTTTGCTCGCCTCGGTGTTGACGAGGAGCGGAATGGATGATCGTATGTGGTCACCCTGCGGATCGAGTCGGCGACGGTAATCCAACCAATTCAAGGAGCCATCTAAATGCGGTTTCCAACACGAAAGACCTTCGTTCTCGCCCTTGGCGCGTCACTCCTGTCAGGCACCGTGGGGGCGACCTTGCTTGTCGGTCAGGAACCTGAACCGTCGAAGGAAACCACGAAGGAGGCCACGAAAGGGATCACGGCGGATGAACTGGCCAAGCTCGCAGCCGAGATGCAGCAGGAGGTCGAAGCCCTGCGCGGCTGGAAGTTCAAGCGCCCCGTCGACGTCGGCCTCTACACGGAGGAACAGGTCCGCGCCTTCCTCCAAGGTGATCACGCAGAGGAGTCCGAAGCCTGGGGCACATATGCCCGCCATAATGCTTCGATGGAGATGATCGGCTTCATTCCGCGTGGCTGCGACCCGCGGAAGGCATTCGAAGAAACGATGATGAGCTTCGTCCCCGGCGGCATCTACGATCACAATGCCAAGGCTGTGCAGGTGACGAAGAAGCCCGGAGTACACAGCGGCTCCATCGAGGTCCGCGTAACGCTCGCCCACGAGTTGACGCACGCAATGGACGACCAGTACTTCGGCCTGGGGAAGCTGTTGGAGGCGGAGGACCTGACGAGCGACGCCGACCACGTCCTGGGAGCGGTCTTCGAGGGCTCCGCTGTCATCATGCAGGAGCGTTATAGGAACAAGGCGAAGCAGTCGGGCAACTTCGACGCGACCGAGTCTGACGGGCCTGACGACGGCGCCAAGAAGGAGATGCGCGCGTTGACGAAGGCCCCGCCGCACGTGGCGGTCTGGGTGGCCCGCTTCCCCTGCGGTGTGCGCTTCCTGTTCCGCGGGGATGCGATGGCGTTCATGGCGATGATGACCGGCTTCCGCGATCCTGGCAGTGTCGCGGATGCGCTACGGACGGCCGCGACCCATCTGCCTCGCTCCTTCGAGCAGGTCCTTCACCCGGAGAAGTACTGGGAGGCCGAGCACCGGGACGAACCGGTCGTCGTGAATGACCAAGACGTGGAAGCGCTGTTGGAAGGCCATCGGCTTCACGTCATTCATCGGGACACCCTCGGTGAGTTGCTCTGCGCCGTGCTGACCTCTCCCAGCGACAAGCGGATCAACCCCATGGCCATGCCCATGCCGGGCTACTGGACCAACACCGCGGCGGCCGGATGGGGCGGGGACCGGTTCTATCTGCTTGCGACCGGCCCGGACCAGAAAGACGCGAAGAAGAAGCCAGACAACCTCTACGGCCTGTGGCTCACGATGTGGGACACCGCTGACGACCGCGACGAGTTCGTCAAGGAATACGAGGTGCATCGGGCCTTGGAATCGCGAGTCGTGCACAAGCTCGGCAGGCTTGCGGCCGTTTCCTTCTTCGGGATGGACGAGGCACGGGGGAAGGCCCTCGCGAAGCAACTGGAGACCGCGCCGCCGAAGTTCACGCGCGATGGCAAACCGTGGTCGTTCGATGTTACCCCGCGCAGCGACGCACAGGAAGGCACGACGCAAGCACCCGTGCCAGACGTCCATCCGTGATCAGCGTTTCAAACCGACGGGGCAGACGTGGACCGGGTAAGAAGCCGCGCAGGGATGGGCGTAGACGGGCGATCCGCCAAACGGCAAGCCGGCTGAGCGGCACCATCGGTCAAGTCATTCCCGCGCGACGCCTAATCGCTCGGCTCGACCCATTGCACGGATTCGATGATCGTGTCCAGTGTCTCGGCCATCGAGGGGGCGTCTGACTGATTGGCCACGGTGATGAACAGATGGTTCCCGCTCGCCAGGGTCGCGCCGCCCACGTAGCCGTACAGGCTGATCGAATCGGATACGAACGTGACCTTCTCTCGCTCAAACAGCACGCCGTTCGAGTTGGTGATGTTGCCCAGGTCTTCGGTGGTGACTTCCTCGCCCAGGTCCTCCTCGTCCGTGGAAGGCCGACTGACCTGTACGGAGACGGTGATGCCCGCCGAGGACTGCTGATAACGCACCTGTGCCAACGGGAACGGATTGAACGAGGGCGTGGTGCATTCGAACTCGTCCGGAATCGTCAGCACGAAGCCGAATTCCGAACCGTCCAGATCGTTGGAGCAAATCAGCGACGAACTGCCCGGACACGTCATTCCAAGTAGCGTCGTGCAGAGCGCGACAAGCAGCAGACTTCGGGTCATTTCCTTTTCCTCTTCGCCGTGAATGAAACTCGCGAGGACTTCCAATCTGCACGCAAAGCGCGACATGGTATCGGTGGACAGACCTGCCCGCAAGCGATAGGAGACGCAGCGCCGTGACATGGGTTGTACGTCACGATTGTAGGTGGATTCTTCTGTGGCCGAGGGCTGCTGGTGCGAGAATGCCTTCTCGCACCCATTTCCGGTGGGAATCCTTTCCCGCGCATCGACACAAGGGGCCGAGAAGGGATTCTCGGCCCAGCGTCGTCTTCACCTACGGAGATGACGTACACGCCCGCGACGTTCCCCATTAGGATGTGTTCTAACTCGTCCGGATGCTGAACGAGGCCAGCGCCGCCGCGTCGTCGGTATAGAAATCGAACATCTTGTCGAGGCTGGTGATCGTGAAGACCTTCTTCAATTCGGGCCGCAGCCCGCACAGCACGATTCTCCCTTTGACCTCTCTGACCTTCCCGTGCAGGGTCAATAGGACGCCCAGCATGTGTGACGAGAGAATCTTGACGTTCGAGAAGTCCAAAACGAGCTTCTTCTTGCCTTGACCCGCCGGCAGGTCGTACAGGTCCCTGCCCAACTGTTCGATGAGCGAGGTCTCGAGGATCGCGCTGTCGGCGAAGGTCACAACCGCTACCCCCGCGTAGTCTTCCAGCGAGAAACGTGAGCTAGCCATGTGTCGCACTCCGCTGCAACCCGTCTCAGAACGAGTTTACCGCCGTAGCCCAAGCACGTATGGTAGACGCTTTCCGGTGACGCCGCGACCACCAGGCCAAAAACGACGGACGGCGACGGCGCTTACGATACCCAAACTGACCGGTTCTCTCGAGGACGAGCCACGGGCTAAGTACGTGTTGGGTCCGTGACACTTCCGGCAGCATTCGATTCTGGGCGCCACGGGCGGCTTGCCCGCCCGTGCGGGCTCTCTGGTGGGCGCGGGGGCATACGCACTGGCAGGCAAGCTGCCAGTGGCACCCGCCCATACTGTAACGGACCCGTACGGGTTTGGCGTCCAAACGGGTGGCATTGGTGACGAAGGACACGCACCACGGAGGCGTGTCGTTCCCCGTGAGAACAGGCTGGAATGGACGCCCACGGGTGAGCTCCGCCGCTGGTGTTTCATCACAAGCCGGAGGCCCGTGCCACAGGAGGCTTTCGGACAGGCGCCAAGCGGGGCTGAAGATGACCGAGGACAAGATCATTGCCATCGAGACGTCCGGGCGACGCGGCTCCGTCGCCCTCGCCCGCGGACCGGACCTCGTTGCCGAATACACGTTCCCCACCATGCGGGAACACGCCCGGGAACTGATCCCCACGTTGGACCGGCTCTGTCGGGAGCAGGGCTGGGCACCGGCCGACCTTGACCAATGTCACCTGTCCATCGGGCCCGGCAGCTTCACCGGCCTGCGCGTCGCCGTCACATTCGCGCGCCATCTCGCGCTCGCCGTGGGCGCCAGGATCATCGCCGTGCCAACGCTGGACGTCATCGCCGAGAACTGCGCCGCCGTGGACGCCCCCCCGCCGCATCTGGCCGTCATCCTGGACGCGAAGCGACGTCAAGTCTTCGCGGCGGTCTATGAACGCGACGCGGGGACGTATCGCCGCATCGTCGAGCCCTGCCTGATCGAACCCGGCCGACTATTCGCCGGCGCGCCGGCGCCGATCGCCGTGATCGGCGAGGGCGTCGCATACCACCGTGATGCCATCGATGCTTCAGGAGTGAGCATTCTGGACGACTCGCTGTGGTGGCCCCGGGCGGCCAACGTCCATCGGATCGGATGGCGCCTCGCCCAGCAGGGGCGATTCACGCCTGCCCGCGAACTCGTGCCTTTCTACCTCCGCCGGCCCGAGGCCGAGGAACTGTGGGAGAAACGCCACGGGCCTCAGCCCGGCGCGTGAGGCTCCCCCCGCAACGCTAACAGCCCGTGGCAAAACTGTGGCACCGGCGTCTCGCCGGTGGTTTTCACGGTCAGAAACGGCGTTTCCGAACCGCTGTTTTCCCTTTCACCACGGGCTGCTAAGGCACCGCGCAGCAGTAACATGGCGATTGTGCTGCTTGGCTGGCCCGCCGGCTTGCCGTTTGGCGGACCTGCCCGCAGGCAGGCGGGTCAACCGTTTTCGCTATTCCTGCGCGACTCCCGACGGGCTTGCCGATGTCATCGGTCTGGCCAATCTGGCCCGTACTGGGTAGAATGCCACCATGCCGCGATCCTCCCGACTCCGCCACCTGAAGCTGCCGTCGTGGTGGTGTTACGTGCTCGTTCCGTTCGCCGGCGCAGCGACATGGTGCCTGCTCGAACCGCATTTGCTCCTCGCGTCGATATCACTAGGTTGGCGTCGTCCAGTTGAGGATTGGATGGTCGCCCACGGGCTATCGTGGACGTGCGCAGGCCACTTCGGCCTGTTTACACTTTATGTTCCTGACATCATGCTGGGATTCGTCGGGGGGCTCATTGTCGGATTGGTCAGCCGTCGGCGGTGGCTGCGAGTTGCCCTGCTGTACGCCGCTGGGTACTTCTTGGCGCCCTATGTGCTAATGCTGGTCATAGGAAATTGGGCGTATTCCAGTTCCGGAGCATCGACGCTGCTGTTACGCAACGCGCTGGCGGTTTTTCCTTCTGTGATCTGCGGCGCTTGGCTGACAGCGAGGCCACGGAAGCGGCGACGGGAGGCCCGCCTTGCCGCGGGCTTGTGTGTAACCTGCGGCTACGATCTCACCGGAGCCGCCCACGAGCGCTGTCCGGAGTGCGGGACGGTCATCTCAAACCGGGACGCTACCCAGTGCCAAGCAAAAGTTGCTGGATCACACTGTTGAGCGGCAGCGTGAACGCGCTGAATGCCGTCCGCAGCCCGAAGAGCGCCGCCTCTTCCCGGCAGGTCGCGAGCTGCATCGTCGTCCCAACCGTCAAGGCGGCCAACATCATCCACTTTCGCCGATAGTACCACTTCATCGCGACGCCTCCGTTCGCGGCCGGGTGCTCCCGTCGATCGGGCTCAGTCCACGCGCCGCGTTCATCATACGTCATCATCGTCCAGCCGTCATGCCAGACGTTATGCCAATCCCTGTCGGGAATCGCCGACTGTGCGCGGCTGGAATCGGATCTCCAAGTCCCTCTACGAGGCCGCACGGGCTCCACGCACTAGTACCGCGTTTCATAAGAAACGCGACTACGATTGCTGGACCGAGAATCCCTTCTCGGTCCTGAAGCCGGTGCCGAGAAAGGA
>JAFGQA010000347.1 GCA_016935885.1 Phycisphaerae bacterium
AAGGGAAAACAGCGGATCGGAAACGCCGTTCCTGACCGTAAAAACCACCGGCGAGACGCCGGTGCCACAGTTTTGCCACGGGCTGCTGGCCGCCACGGTGCGTGAAGCCTCGGGGACACGGCTGTTCCCGAGGCTTCCGCGAGCCGCGTGCCCCGAGCGTACTTGGAGGCCGACGCCGGAGGACGACCCTCGTCGACCGGCATCGCCGACTGGCATCGCAAGGATTCTCGTCCGCGAGCCAGTATCCGCGCCGCTTTCAGAGGCGATGCGGTTCTCCGTAAATACGGCGACTGGGAGCGACCATGTTTGGTGGCGTGCCCTGATCCGGGAGCGGGAGGAGCAGGGGAAGCGAGCCGGTCGCTCCCAGCCTTGGAGGAAAGGGGCCGTATTCAGTCGATTTGCGTTCAACAACATCTAGACCTTCGAGGTTCACGAGGTTCAGGGGCTGCCACATCGCGGCGCGGCCGGGACGGAGGCTGACCTAAGGCAGGCCCCCTCGTTCTTCGCGGAATCGCAGGTCGGGAATACAGCCGCTTGATTCCCCGCGTCCGTCCCGCCTCGGCAGCCGTGTCCTTGGTTCACGCCAGCGACCTCCTGCGGAATCCGAGATTCCGGGACGGTCGCTTCCAGCCTACGCTGGTCACGCGCGTTGGCACGCCTTCGTCACAGAGGAATCCGGGCGAGGCGGAGTTATCTGCCAGGATCCTGCAAGAATTGGCTGGTCTTTTTAGCAGCCCGTCACTGACGGGCAGATCACGGGTTCCTGTGATCGGATTGGCGTCTTCGGCGGCAGATCTGATGCTTCGATACGTATGTTACAATGGAAGTGACCGGAGGCGGGGAGTGGGAAACGGCTCACATTGGCTTCAATGAGGACCGCTTGCGTGGCGCGCTGTCTGACACACGCTGAGCTCGAGGAGTTGCTGGCGGATGCCATGACGCCGGAGGCAAAGGCCAGGGCCGAGGCACACGTGGCGGCGTGCGACAGGTGTCGCCGGGAGCTGGAGGCCAGACGTGCGGATGGCAGACTGTTTGCGGAGCTCCAGCAAGCCTGCGGAGCGGAGCCGGCCTCTGACCAGGGTGATACACGACCTCTTCAGGGCGCGGACGCTCACGATTCCCGGCGTCCGCCCATTGCCGAACCCATTGACGGGTACGAGATCATTCGAGAGATCGGCCGGGGGGGCATGGGGGTGGTTTACCAGGCAATCCAGAAGGGCACCAAGCGAACGGTCGCCCTTAAGGTGTTGCTCCAGGGTCCGCACGCCTCCGCCCGGCAACGGCATCGCTTCGAGCGCGAGATCGATCTCGTCGCCGGCCTGCAACACCCGAACATCGTGACGGTGTATGACAGCGGCGTCACTCAGGACGGGCGGCTCTTCTACGCCATGGAGTACGTCCATGGCCATCAGGTTGACGTCCATCTCTCCGGCAAGGAACTCAGCTTGGAAGAGATTCTGCGTCTGTTCCAAAAGATCTGCGTGGCAGTCAACTATGCCCACCAGCATGGCGTGATCCACCGTGATCTCAAGCCTGGTAACATCCTCATCGACGCCGATGCGGAGCCGCACATCCTGGACTTCGGCGTAGCCAAGGCGGCGGGGTCACACGTGAGAAACGGGAGGCCGGTCACGGTCACCAACGAACTCATTGGCACATTGGCCTACTTCTCGCCGGAGCAGGCCAAAGGCGATCCCAGCCTGATCGACATTCGAACCGACGTGTATTCACTCGGCCTGATTCTCTATGGGATGCTGACCGGCAAGGCTCCCTATCCGGTCGACGGTGACGTCGGCGACGTGCTAAAGCACATCGCCGAGACCGAGCCCAGGAAGCCCTCCGCCGTCCGCCGCCAGATCAACGGCGAGCTAGACACGGTTGTTCTCAAGGCGTTGGCCAAGGAGAAGGAGCGGCGATATCAATCGGCCGACGCCCTCGCGCAGGATGTCGAGCATATCCTCAAGGGGGAGCCCATCGAGGCCAAGCGAGATCCGGGCTACGTGGTGCTCACGAATTGCCGCGCCATCGCTCGCAAACACGCCGTGGCGTCCTCCATCGTAGTCGTTCTGTTCGCCGTGCTCGTGGCGGAGTCGATCGCGTACCCGCTCTTCTACAAGTGGACCCGCGCCAATGCGATGTTCGAACGTCTGATGATCGCCTCGTTTCCGTATTCCCCGCGGGGAACCACGTTGGACCATGTGCGGATCCTGGCGCTATCGGACGACACCGACGTTGAGGCCATCGCGCGTCGGGAGGATCTGCGGAACGTCACGGTTCGCGCCGGAAAGAGCCTTCGCCGGCTGCACGGCAGATTGATGGAGAAGCTTGCCGACGCGGGCGCGCCCCGTGTGCGCGCCGTCGTCTGGGATATCACCTTCAGGGGCGAGACACCGTTTGACGCCGATTTCGTCAAAGGCGCTCAGGCATTGCGGGCCGTGGGGGTTGACGTCATCGTGGCGACGAAGGCATGGTGGGCCGGCGGCGAAGGTCTCCCCGATCTGAGTAGGCACATCATACCCGGCGTAAAGTGGGGCTGCAACCTCGGCAGCCTGAACGAGCAGGAGCCGTGGCAACTGCAAGTGGCGATGCAGCGGGGCCTTCGCGATCCGCTGCCCTCACTCGCCTTGTCGGCCGTCGCCGCGTGCAGACTGCCTGGGGCGGACGTATCCATCAGGCTGCACTCCGACTCAGCGTCGCTCGATTTGCTCTATCACCGGCCCGTTCGCGCCCCGTTGCAAACCAAGGAATGGCTGGGCGAACCTGACCACATCAAGTTGACGTCGGTGGCGGACATGGAATACACGTCGGGTGATCTTGCGCCGCTCGGCCTTCAGGCCGGGGACACGATCGGGATTCTCAAGATTGACGTTCCCCAGGACACCGTGTTGTCATCCTCGACGATCGACTACGAACGCGTGTTCTCCGCCAGCAACGACCAGTTGCAGCGATGGTTTGGCGATATGGTTGTCGTCATAGCGGACATGCGTCGTAACGTGGATCGCCACCGATACACCGACGGACGGAGCATCTCCGGCTGTTACAGTCATGCGGTGGCGATAGAGGCCTTGTTGTCGCAGAGCTCAGCGCTGCGGGGGCCACCGGGCCCGCCCTCCAGGGCCGCCGCATCAGCCAGTGCGGTTCTGGGATTGATAACGGCGTTCGTAGCAAGGAAGAGACGCACGCGCACTCTTCTCATTTTGCTGGCGTGGGCGCTCCTGTACGGCTTCGTGAGTGGGTATCTGGCGTCCGAGTACCAGAACCTTTGGAATCCGCTGGTTCCGCTGAGTGCCTTGGCGGTGGCGTGGTATCTCTCGGCAGCAATCGATGGGATGCGCACGGCGCGCACGGCTTAGACCCTCACACTTAGACTTCTTCGCGTTTTGCGCGCATGTATCATGTATGTTGATCTCAAGCAGCTTGATGAAGATTGAGAGGCCAACTCCTTCCTGACTTCCGAGTGCCCCTCGGAATCGTTCATAAGTTCTTGTTTTACAGGGGGAGTGTTCCTGATTTGGGTGTCCCGTGGGT
>JAFGQA010000348.1 GCA_016935885.1 Phycisphaerae bacterium
CTGTACGCTCTGCCGAGAATCCTTTCTCGGCACCGGCTTCAGGACCGAGAAGGGATTCTCGGTCAAGCAATCGTAGTCGCGTTTCTTGTGAAATGCCGTACTAGTCTCTGCCTCGGACGCTGCACGACCTACCCTTTGCGCTGCGGCCCGACGCGACGCCGCTCCTCCTCGTATTGTCTTTCCAGCCTGGCCATCTCGCCTTGGGCCTCGGTCACGCGGGCCCCGAACAGTCTTTCCATCTCCTCCTCCTTCGTTGGTACCATCGTCAGCGTGCCGGCCCTCATCATCAAAACACGCCCCGCCTTGTCCACATACCAGTCCGACGGTCGCCCCGCAAGTCCTTCACGTTGCTGGATCAGATAGACTTCTTCACGCGTTTCGTCACCCGGCAGTTTGCCAGCTCCCTTCGACTCGACCGTCCGAATCACCAGCCCCGTACGCAGGTGGTCAAACTCCACGAACGCCAGTCGCCCCGGCTTGGACAGGTCGCCCAACAGCCGAGGCAGTATCCGCACCAGGGCGCGGGAGATGTACGCCTTCGGCGTCTTGAGAGCCGGATTCTCCACCGCTCCCTCATGTATGTGGTACAGTTGGCTCGTCAACAGGACGTCCTGGTTTCGCACGCCATCTTCCTGCATGAGGTCGAGGCATGCCGGTGTTGTCCCGCTCGCCGGAACCATCGTCGTGATACTCGTTTTCCATTCCTCGATCTGCAGATCGTTGCTGACGAACATATTGGCCTGGTGCCGCCGGATCACGCCGCCCGGCTCGAACATCCAACCCCGCTCCTGCACGCGGACACCACGCCAGCGTTTCAGCTCGCCAACGGCCTGCTGGATGCGCACGAAGCCCGCCGGCTTCCCGTCAATGTCGATCCTCAGGATCTCGTCTCGCACGACGGCCCTGCCCAACTCCGCCGCTCCGATGCCGGACAGCAGGGCCGCTCCTGCTTCAATCGCCTCCTTCAATTCAGCATCGCTCATCTGGTCCTCAAGAAGCCGCAGCGACCCCAGCACCAGATGGAACAGGGGCTCGCTCTTCTTTCGCTCTCCCACCGGTCCGTTGTACAGCAGCGTGTAGTACTGCTGTCTTTGCAGTTCGATCACTGCTTCCAGCCTCAGCCACTTGGCCCCCTCACGCCAGTAGGTCGCCGCCAGCACGCCGCCCGCCCGGCCTGCGACGGTCTGCACCTGCTGCGACAGCATCTCCACGTTGCTGAACTCGAGCTCCAAGGCGTGATGGAGCTCCTTGAGCATCTCGCCCATGGGCACCTCCCGCGTCGTCGAGGTCTGCTTGAGGCTGATTTCCTCAACGCGGTTTGGTCCCGTCTCGGACGCCATCCGCAGCAGCGTTACACCGTGTTTCTCCGGGACCCGCCGCGCGTCCAGTTGCCAGCCCTTCGGCGGCCGAATGGAAAAACCACACGTACCGTCGATGTAAGCTTCACCCAGAAACTCGTCGGGCTCCTCGCCGGCCGGCTGTACCTGCCCGCACGAGATCACCAGGAAAAGGAGCATCTTCACGGTCATCGTCAACGTACTCCACTCATGCACTGCCAACGGCAACTCGATACACCACGGCACGCTCATGGCCGAACGGCTCGGCCGCCTATTGTCTCAACGTGATCGACGCGCAAACCGCCTCGAAAGCACGCACGGCCTCCGTCCTATCGCGTAGGCTTACGTACTTCACACCGACCGACAGACCGGTCGGCAGGCATCCCACGGCAACCAGATTCGCCCCGTCGTCTCCCAAGGACATCTGCGCCATCTCTCCTATCATCGGCCCCATCTGGATTGATCTCGTATCGGCGAGCTCACTGCCAACGAGCCTCGGTGCCGCTTCAGACGGAGTCGTACCCTCACGCCGCACCTCGAAGGTTATCGCCAGCATCCCCAGTTCCCGCCCGCCGTGTTGGCTGATGTACGTCTCGATGCCCACACTTCGGTCCGGCAGAACCTCGACTGTTCGCGATTGTGGTGCGCGTGCCCACGAATACACTTCCGGTAACGTGTAGACGATCGGCCAGTTTGCCGGCGATTGCACGCCCCCATCAGGCAGCAAGGACCATCCCGTCGAGGTCACATACCAGGCCAGGCCAACCGTGCCCGCAAATGCCAGGCTCGATACAAAGATCGCCAGCCCTCGACGCGCGGGTGTCTCTCTGGTGAACTCCTTCCACATGGTTGCACAGGATATGGGTGACGTGCCCGAACGGCAAACCGACGCGGATCGAGCGCGAGTGATCCAACCGCATCGCGTGCTACACGAAGACTACGGATGTGTGCCACAAACGGGTGCCACAAACGGGTGCCACAGACGGGTGCCACTGGCGGCTGGTCCGCCAGTGGACGCGGGCGGCGAACGTCCAAGCCCACGTTCACCCCATCATCGCAGTCCAAGCACAACAAGGCCCAGCAGCACGCCAGCCAGCAAAACCACTGCGATCTGAAGCGACGCACCGCACGGCGCAAGCCGCGCCAGGTAGTCCGTCTCAACGGCCGGCTCGACGTCCGCCATGGCCGCCGGTTCGACGTGTCCGCACGCGTACTCCACGGCCCGCACGATCAGCCGCGCCTCGAACGCGTCGATGCCCAAGCTCTCCCCGAACCGGACCAGCGCGCGGCGACGGCTCCAGGACAACGGCCGGTTCTCGATCTCCCCTACGACCATCTCGCGGAAGACCCGGCGGTTCGTGGCTCGTGTGCGCTCGTGCTCCGACCTCGCTCCGAAGTCCAGTTCGGACTCCAGCAGCTCCCGCAGGCGCTGTCCCCCCATTTGCTTCCCTCCTACCTGACGATAGGCCATTCGCCGGCCGAGTCCAACCACAGGGCCTGCATCTTGCGGCTGCGTCCGGTAGTTGGACCGTTTTTGCCAGGTTAGCCCTTGTCAGATAGGGAGTTGCGTTGTAAGATCACGGATTGAGACGACCGCCCGTCCTCACGCTGGCCGGTTGACGGCCGCCCGTTGAGACGCCAATGCACCGACACCTCGATTTGCCCCAAGCGTTCGCCGACCTCGGCATTGAGGCCCCGATTCTTCGCTCCTTGGCCGCGCTCGGTTACAGGGAACCGACCCCGATCCAGCGCGAGCTCATCCCCCTGGTGCTTGCCGGCAAGGACGTCTTGGGGCAGGCCCGCACCGGCACGGGCAAGACCGCCGCGTTCGGGATGCCGAGCCTCCAAATGCTCGACCCGCAGGGCCACTTACAGGTCCTCGTCCTCACGCCAACGCGTGAGCTCGCCGCTCAGGTCATCGGTGAGTTGCGTCGGCTTGCACAGTTTATGGAAATCCGCTGCGTCCCCGTCTACGGCGGCACCCGCATCAAAGAGCAACTGCACCTACTCGGCCGTCGCCCGCATGTCGTCGTCGGAACACCCGGCCGCGTGCAGGACATGATGCGCCGCGGCGCCCTGCGGCTGGATTCCGTGCGGTTTGCCATCCTCGACGAGGTCGATCGTATGTTGGACATCGGCTTCCGCGACGACATCCGCCGAATCCTCGGTGCGGTCACACATCGCCATCAGACCATCTTCGTTTCGGCGACGATCGATGACGAAATCAACCGCCTTGGCCGCAGGCACATGCACGACCCGGTCGAGGTGGACGTATCGAGGGACGAATTGACCGTCCGCGAGGTCTCGCAGCACTATTGCACGGTCGATCCGTGGGACAAGTTCCGCTTGCTGAAGCTGCTGATCAAGCAGGAAGCACCGAGCCTCGCGATCGTCTTCTGCAACACGAAACACGTCACGCGCAAACTGGCCAAGCGTCTCCATGCCGCCGGCATCAATGCGCGAGACATCCACGGCGATCTGATCCAACAGAAGCGCGAGAGCATCATGGAGCGTTTCCGGAAACACAAGATCCCCGTGCTCGTAGCGACCGACCTCGCCGCCCGCGGCATCGACGTCCACGACATCACCCATATCGTGAACTATGATTCCCCGCAGGACATCGAGGTGTACGTCCACCGAATCGGCCGGACGGCACGAATGGGCGCCTCCGGAAAGGCGATCACCTTCATCGGCCCAGATCAGGGCGGTGAACTATTCGAAATCGAGAAGTTGATCAACAAGGAGATACAACAACTCCACGTAGATGGCTTCCAACCGAGCCCGCCGCCGCGCGGCGAACCAGCCTCGGAAACACCAGAAGCCCTGGTTGCCTCGACGGCCAAGGCCGGCGAATCATCCGAAAGCGCCACCAGCAAGACACCGGCCCCCGTCCGGACACTCGGCGGAAAGTTCCCCGTTCCAAGGAGATATCGCCGCCGATAGGAAAAGGCTCCCAGACCCTCAGAAGCGGTTTCAGAGCCCTAGCAGCCCGTGGCGAGACTGCGGCACCGGCGCCAAAGCCGGTGGATTGGATGATTCGCTGGGCATTCCCTCGCTTGTCTCCATATTTCTGAAACAGCTTCTCAGACCCTCGAAACCACCCGAAGACACCGGGAATCGCTCACTGTGGATGATTCGGCTTGACGCCTTCCACCCAGCGAGTGTCAAGCGAGTGTTTCACACCCAGCAGGTCACACAGCCTGCCGGCGACGAAGTCGACCAGGTCTGCTACGCTCCTCGGGCGCATGTAGAAGCCTGGCGACGCCGGGCAGATGATCCCACCCGCCTTGGACACACGCAGCATGTTCCGCATGTCGATCTGTGAAACGGGCATCTCGCGCGGCAGCAACACCAGGCGACGTGCCTCCTTCAAGTGCACGGCCGCCGCACGCGAAATCAGGTTCGATGCCGCGCCCGCCGCCACGTCTGCCAACGTGTTACTGCTGCACGGGCATATCACCATGCCGTCGGTCATGAACGAGCCCGACGCCACGCAGGCCCCAACGTCACCGTGTGCATGCGCCGTGATGGTCTTCGCCACCTCGGGTCCGACGAGCGTCTCGGGCGATGGCTCCGCGATGCCGAGTTCGTCGGCCAGAAGAAGCCCGCCCTTCGGCGAGATGATCAGGTGTATCTCGACGCCGGCTGTCCCCAGGCATTCCAGCAAACGCCTCGCGTAGACGGCCCCGCTCGCTCCCGTAACGCCGACGACTATCCTCCTATTGCTCATCCGAACATCCTAACGCTTTCCAGCGAACAGCCGCAAACTGGCCCGCCTGACAGCCCGTGGCGCAACTGTGGCACCGGCGTCTCGCCGGTGGTTTGCACGGTCAGGAACGGCGTTTCCGAACCGCTGTTCTCCCTTCTACCACGGGCTGCTAGCAGCCCGTGGCAAAACTGTGGCACCGGCGTCTCGCCGGTGGTTTGCACGGTCAGGAACGGCGTTTCCGAATCACTGTTTTCCCTTTTACCACGGGCTGCCAGGAAGCTGTCTCGGAACTGCGGAGACAAGCGAGAGAATGCCCAGTGAATCATCCAATCCACCGGCTTTGGCGCCGTGCCACATAGGGTCCTGAAACGGCCTGTAAACGGGATCGGTGCCATTTAATCCGGGTCCACGACAAGCGGTGTTCACGCGCTGCACGCAAGCCCTATTCCGCCGTGGCCTCCAGCATCGACAAGGATGAAAGGCGCTTCCTGGCCTCCTGCGCCCAACAACTGTCGGGATAGTGTTTGGTCAGCTCGTCGAATACCAGCTTTGCCTCATCCCGGATCCGGTCTTCCTGAAGGGCCGCCCCGAGCCGGAACATCGCCTCGGCGCCCGCCGGCTGCCCGACCAACGACTTGGCAGCATTCTGAAACCGCTGTATCCGCCGACTGATCGCCGGCTCCAAAAGGGCCAGACGGATCTCCACATAACCGCGGGTCTGGGAATCACTGCAATGACGGGCGATTCCTTCGAGGTTTGCCTTATAGTGCGGATCGGTCTCATCGAGCCGCATGAGAATCTGCATCGGATGGATCATGACATCCGGCCAGCCGGATCGTTCGCCAAACAGACTGCTGTATGGTATTTGCCGGTCGTCGCGACAGGCAACCACCATCTCCATCAGGCACCGCGCGTTGCGGATAAGGGCCGGCATGTTTACGCCCATCCTCGTGGCTGAAAGCCCCTCGTAGAACACAGAAGGTCTTCCCTCAGCGGGAACCTCGATCGGCTGCGAGCTTGTGCGTGTGACGTCGAATCGCCCCGTGAGCTTCTCCAGCCACGCGATGGCGCTGTCGATTCTGCCATCCTGAATGTCGAGGATCGCCAGTTTGTACATCGCCGTTGCGGCGAGGTCATCGCTTGGGAACTTCTCCGCCAACGTCTCCCACGTGGTGCGCGAAGCGCAATTGGGAATGTGGCAAACGTACTCCGCCAAGTGATCACGCTCCAGTTTGGCTCGGTGGATTCGTTGATCCAGCACACGTCCCTTAAGGAATAGGACGTTTGGCACATAACGCGACTTCGGAAACTGCAGGATGAACGAATCACAACGAGCGAGGGCCCGCATGCGGTCCTGTTCGACCTTGAGCAGCGCTTTCGCGATTGCGCGTTTGACCGCTCCGCCATATACCTCGTCGTCTGAGGCGTTGCGAGATTGGCCCATCAGCCGCGCCGCGTCACGCTTTGCCCAGGCACCGACGTTCATTGTCGCGAACATCGAGCGGCTGCCCGGCCCAACCTCACATTCCAGGAGGCGGTATTCCAACTCGTCCCGGCCGACCTGCGTGTGAAACAGGAACACCGGGATCGCGAACAGCATCACCAGGACCGGTGGAATACCCCCCGGCCGGTAGTTGATCAACCGCGCAATCGCCAACGCAACCGCACAGATGATGCACGAACCCAACACCGCCAGGACCCAGGGCGCATACAGCAACGCCTGGTGTTGGATCAGCTTTGGCCGCGAGTCGGCGGGCTCCAGCGAGGCGCTGACGAAGTAGATCGCGATGGGAATCAGGCCCACCAGCGCGGAGGCATACCGGAAGGAAAACCGAAACGGCCGCAACGCCGTCAGCGAGCACCCGATCAACACGGTGATCCCCAGCCAAGGCATCGCCGCCAGAAGCACCACCATTACCGCGAAGATGACGGAAAACGGAAACCGATACAGGATCGCCACGAGCAGTGGGATCGAACTCAACGATGCCAGCAGGAGGCCCATGATGATGCCGTGGATCCACCTGTCCTTTACGCTGATCGGTGACGTAAGGAAGTCCGACAGCGTGATCTGGTCGCTGCCGGAGGGCCGAAACGACTGGGCCATCACCTCCCCGTAGCTCTCGCTCATCCACGGCCAATAGACGCCCGTCCGCAGCCAGAACGTGAAACAGCACAATCCCGCAAACATCAGCGCCAAGACCAGCAGCATCAGCACGGACCGTCGTCGATACCTTCGCGATGTCCGTGACCAGACGTCGACGATCTGTGGCTGGTCCTTCGATTCAACTGTCGTACTCACGCTACCGGCCATCATTCCTTCCAGGCAACAAAAACAGTGACGATGCCGATCGTCAGGACGCGGTGCTCCACACGCCTGAACCCCGCCGACCGGAGCTTCTCGATCATGCCCGCCCGATCCACGAAGGAACGCACCGACATCGGCAGGTATCGGTATGCCCCGCAACGGTCTCGGCTGATCAGCGCCGCCAGACGCGGCAGAATCTGCCGGAAGTAGAACAGGTACACCGTTCCCAGCAAAGGCGTCCGCGGCATCGAAAACTCCAGAATCACGGCCCGCCCGCCCGGCCTTAGCACACGGTACATCTCGTTCAGACCGTGCGACAGATCCTGGAAGTTCCGCACCCCAAATGCGCAGCTCACCACGCTGTATGATTCGCTGGTGAACGGCAGTGCCAGCGCGTCGGCCCGGCACCACATCGGGCTTGGCTGGTGGTCCGGAGGCCGCGCCGGCCGAAGTCCGTTGCTCTTCTTCCATTCCGTGGGCAGTTTGTTTCGTCCCGCCGCCAGTTCGAGCATCCTTCGCGAAAAATCACACCCCACCACGGCCGCCGGCGACGCCCGAGCGAACGCACGCGCGAAGTCACCTGTCCCGCACGCCAGATCCAGCACCCGGTCCGTTGGCCTCACACGCGTCATCGCCACGGCCTTTCGCCGCCAGTACGCGTCGCGCCCCGCCGAAAGCACGCGGTTCACCAGCTCGTATGTCGGCGCGATCTGATCGAACATCGCCTGGACGCGCACCGCCTTATCCGACTGACCGTGCGGATCCGACAGCCGCTCCTCGTCCCAGATCGTCTCCCACGCGTCATTCCGAGTCGTCATTCCGTCCGCGCCGCTAGAAAACCGCCAAGCCCTATTGTAGCCTGGACGTGAACTTCCGGAAGAAACCTGTGGCCGAACGATCATGGCAGGGTCCGTGAAAGTCTAGGCTGGTTCCACTGGCAGCTTGTCTGCCAGTGTGTATGCCCCATGCGCCCACCGGAGAGACCGCACGGGCGGACAAGCCGCCCGTGGCACCCAGAATCGAATGCCGCCGGAAGTGTCACGGACCCATCATCTCCCGGGCCGGATATCAAATGACGGGCAGTCCTACACGGACACCGGGAGAATCCGCCCCTCTTTGCGGCGGTTCCTCAGAAGATCGTGATCAACACGCTCACAAGTGCCGCCAGGACCCCCATAGTCAGTAGCATACGCGACCACGTCGCGTCGAGGTAGCTCAGGCCGACGAGCGCCAGGAGCATGAGGAGCATGATGAAGGCCACAACGATCCAACTCCGATAGCTCGACTGGATCTGCACCCACGGCGACGTGCTGCTGAAGGCAAAGTTCGGCAACGCCACCGCAACCGCCAGCAGTACAAGGCCGATCACGCCCCCAAACCGGTCGAGTTTCTCCGCGCGGTAGAATGAACGCATTCCCGGCGATTTCTCGATCGCCCGGTGCCGCGCGTCTCCGAGCGTGAACGGCTCCCCACACTCGGGACATCGCCGCGAGGTCAGGCCCGTCAGGTTGTAATCGCACGTCGGGCACAGGTGCAGCGGCTTTTCTGGCACGGGCGGCCGAGGGACCTGTGGCCCCGCCCACGCACCATCCGTGCCGCGCGGCACGTAACGCGGCGTGTCGACGGGTTCGAACCGCTCCAGTTCGATGAAGCCATTCTTCCGCCTTTCATCCTTCATCCTTCATCCTTCATCCTTCCCCAACCCATACTCCTCCCACCGCCTGTTCACCAGCCGCTTGACGGTCTCGCTCATTGACAGCGCCACCGGCCAGTCACGAACGACGCCTTCCCCTTCTATCTTACGCGTCGCATCGATGCACATCTTGCTGCCAGCCCCCCAATATGGCGCCGCATGGTCAAGAATATCGATCGGCCCATCGACGATGAACGTATCCCGCCGGGGGTCCACATGGGCCCCCACCGCGAACATCACCGCCTGCTCGTCGTGCACGTTCACCTCCTCATCCACCACGATGATCAGCTTGCAGAACATCATCTGCCCCGCTCCCCAGATGCCGCTCGCCACCTTTCGTGCGTGCAGCGGATACTCCTTGCGGATCTTCACGAAGCAGATGTTGTGAAACGCCCCCCATTGCGGCAGGTTGTAGTCGATGATGTCGGGGATCACCATCTTGAGCAGCGGCAGGAAGATCCGCTCCGTCGCCTTGCCCAGATAGTAATCCTCCATCGGCGGTGGACCGACGATCGTCGTCGGATATATCGGATTCTTGCGGTGCGTGATCGCCGTGACCCGAAGCGTGGCGCACCGCTCGGCAAGCGTGTAAAACCCCGTGTGGTCCCCGAACGGCCCCTCTCGTGCCGTCCCCGTGGCACTCACCAGGCCCTCGATCACGATCTCCGCATTCGTCGGCACGTCCAGCGGCACCGTCTTCGCCTTCACCATCTGGATGCCGCCGTCGTTCAACAGCCCGGCGAACAGCAGTTCGCTTACCCCCGGCGGAAGCGGGCACGTCGCCGCATACGGCAGGACGCTCTCTCCGCCCAGCACAATCGCTACGGGCATGTCCTTGCCAAGCTCCTGGTGCATCCGCAGGTGCCGCGCCCCGTCATGGTGAATGTGGCAGTGGAAAATCGCCGACTTCGGCCCGGTCACCTGAATGCGGTACATCCCAACATTCGGCTCCGAACCATCCGGCGCTGTAGTGATGATGCCCCCGAGCGTGATGTACCGTCCCCCAGAGCCCCCGCGCCAAGAGCCCCCGGCCTTAGCCGGGGGGTAGTCCCCGCCCTGAGGAGCGTCACCGCCCGCAGAGCCGTCTTGCTGTTTCGACGTTTCGACGTTCTGACGTTCCGACGTTTCGACGTTTCGACGTTTCCCAACGATTACGTCTTCGTCTGCCCCCCCGTCGTGCGGCCAGCACTTGATAATGGGCAGCGAGAACAGATCTGCGTCGCCGGTGTGCACGACCTGCTGGCAGATTCCGTTCTTCACCAACTTGGGTGCGTATCCGGCGATCTTCGCCAACTCCGGCATCATCTTCACCTTGCCCACAAGACCCACTGGCGGCTGCGGCTTGACCACCTTCTGTACCTTCTCCGCCAAGGCCTCGAAGCTCTCGCACCCGAGGGCCATGCGCATCCGCGCGTAGCTGCCGTACAGATTGATGGCGAGCGGCACGTCACTGCCCGTGACCCTCTCAAAAAGAAGCGCACGGCCCCCGAGCCCACCGTGTATCGGGTCCGTGGCCGGCGCCCCGACAGGCCCCTCCGGGCTCGTCAACTTGCTCACGCGGTTCGCGATCTCCGAGACCTCCAGCTCCGGGTCCACCTCGACACCTACCCGCCGGAGCTGCCCCGCCGATTCCAGTGCACCGATGAATGCTTGCAGATCCGAAAAAGCCAATTCGACCTCCCAAATGCACACCCAGGTGTGCCTCGTGCCGTCCGAGGTTCTCCTGGTTATAGCCTTCTGGCGCCGTTCCCGCATGCACTTTCTGTGCACGGCTTGCCAGCCGTCCACGCTCCACATACCATGTGGTCTTCGTCGAGCACGGGCATTCCCGGCGCAACAGCCAGATCAACCTGAGGAGACTCCAGTGGGCGTAAACGGCAGACTACCAAGTGGACGTCACGTCTTTAGTTCTGAGTCCGTCAGCATGGGTCACCCTGACAAGGTGGCTGATCAGATATCCGACACCGTCCTCGACGTCTTGATCGCCGAGGACCCCGACGCCCGAGTGGCCTGTGAAACACTGGTCACCACTGGGCTCGTCGTCGTCGCCGGCGAAGTCACGGTCCACAACAAGGAAGCCCAACTGGCCCTCAACGACATCGAGCAGGATATCCGACAGACCATTGCGGATATCGGCTATACCGACCCGGCCTACCGTTTCGATCACAAGAGCTGTGCCGTTGTCCGCACGATCCACAGCCAGTCCACCGACATCAGTCAGGGCGTCACGGCGAGCAAGAAGAAGGCCCAGGGTGCCGGCGATCAGGGGATCATGTTCGGCTACGCCTGCCGCGAGACAAAGGCCCTGATGCCGCTGACGATCCATCTCGCCCATCGGTTGGTTCACCGGCTTGCCGAACTGCGTCGGGACGGCACCATCGAGTGGCTGAGGCCGGACTCGAAGAGCCAGGTCTCCATCGAGTACGACGGCGCCACGCCCAAACGTCTTAGGGCGGTCGTCATCTCAACGCAGCATGACGAACGGCCGGATCTCCTTGACCGCAACGGCAACGTCAACAGCAAGTTCAAGCAGACGATCATAGACAAGGTCATCCGGCCCGTGGTCGTCGAGGAGTGCCCGCACCTATGGAGTAACAGCATCAAGTTCCACATCAACCCCACGGGCCGATTCGTGATCGGCGGCCCGCACGGCGACACCGGCCTGACGGGCCGCAAGCTCATCGTGGACAGTTACGGTGGCCGCGGTGCCCACGGCGGCGGCGCGTTCAGCGGCAAG
Organism: Phycisphaerae bacterium; assembly: GCA_016935885.1. Next base: position 11,782 of record JAFGQA010000348.1, read on the forward strand.
GACCCCTCCAAGGTGGATCGCTCCGCCACGTACATGGCCCGCCACATCGCCAAGAACATCGTCGCGGCCAAGCTTGCCAGCATCTGTGAAATCCAGCTCGCCTATGCGATCGGCGTCGCCGAACCGGTCAGCATCCTCATCAACGCGGAGGGTACATCCCAGGTCTCCGAACGCAAGCTCGAGAGGCTTGTGAGGGATCATTTCCCGCTGACACCAGCAGCCATTATCGACTACCTCAAGCTCAAACGACCGATCTACCGCGCGACGGCCGCGAACGGCCACTTCGGCCACACCGGCCCCGGCTTCACGTGGGAGAAGACGGGGGTCGCCAAGGAGCTGCGAAAGGCAATGGCTCATTGGCTGTAGCCGTCGGGAAACGGCCTCCGCGGAATCGGCTACCATTGCAGCCTCAAACCGGTGATGGTGCCCTCGAACACTATCTTGCCGTCCACGTAGGCCTGATTGTCGCAGATGATCCTGCGCTTGCGAACCTCGACTGCTCGGCACATCAGAACGACGCGTGCGGGCGGTATGACCGAGTCGCGGAACTTGGCCTTGTCGATGCCGCCGAACCCCATGAATCCCGCGGCGTGTGGCATGACGAAATGTGTGCCGAAGGCCGCCAGTTGGGCCGAGCACTCCACCATCAGGACGCCGGGGAAGATCGGCTTGCCCGGCACGTGCCCCCGGCACCACCATTCATCGGCCCTGACGTCTCGGTAGCCGGCAACGGTCGCTCGCTTGGCGTCGACGTGGATGATGGCGTCAAGCTGGGCAAACTCATGCTTCTGGGGCAGGATCTCGTAGATCTTCTCGCGCGTATAGAGCACCCGATCGCAGTCCAAGTCGTCCAAGCTGATGAGCATTGGAGGTGGCATTCAGGACCCCGTACGGCTACACACCGCCCACCGGTCGTCGCCTGTCCCCGGCGGGAGTGGAGAGGAGCACATCCGCGTGCCCGATGGAAGACACGCAGACTCATCAAACCAGGATACCCCAGCAAAGATCACATCGCAGGGGGGCTCACCCCTCCGCCGACCTGACCTCGAGGATCTTCTTGCGGACGTCTTGGGCCGCGTTCTTGATGTCCTGCATGGCCTTGCGCACGCGTGTGCCCGCGGCCTTGTTACCCCCCTCGGCCTTTGCAACGTCGTCCTCGGCGGACTCCACAAGTCGCTTCAGGGTCTCGTATTCCTCCATTTGCATGTCTCCTATGGCGTGATCGAAGATCGTGTCTTTTGAGCGGCGAACTAGCAACGGCACACCAGCCAAGCGGCCGTGGCGGCAGTCTAGCAGACGGTCGCACCGATATCAAACACCCAAATCCGCGATTCTCGCCTGAAACACAGGGTTGATGTGGTCGCTGAAAGGGAGCGTGACAGTTTGGGCGGGTGCCACTGGCAGCTTGCCTGCCAATGCGCATGGCCCATGCGCCCACCGGAGAGACCGCACGGGCGGGCAAGCTGCCCGTGGCACCCAGAATCCAATGCCGCCGGAAGTGTCACGGACCCTCGCTGAAACGCTGAAAGCAACGTGGCTTGCTGTCGCCGTCGCCTCGCACTATACTGGCCGCTTCGGTTCTGTGAGACTTAGATTGACACCATGAGGCTCGACCCGTGCACTATCCGCACCGAATCAGCATTCGTAAACGGCTCCGCAAACAGGGCTTTCGCGCCCGCATGAGAACGCCAGGCGGCCGAAAGATGATGGCGCGTAAGCGCCATAGGGGCCGAAGGATAAACGTCCAGTAGATCAGCAACGGGCGTGCCGAGCGCCTCGCCGGCCGGTCACGTGCTACGCGGATCGATGGGTGACGGCAGGGGCCAGTCCACAAACAGAGATAATACGTCCGACACTCCGATGGGGCGGGGCACGGCGTACAGTTCGCCGTAGGCATAGCCGCAGGCGGCACCCTCAGTTCCCGCTACGGACAGGATGTAGTGCTTCAGCCGCTCGAATCGCTCGCCGGCGAATTGCGATTCGTAGCAGGCGACGGCGGCGAGCTTCTGGCCTATCGTGTCCGTGATGTCTACCACGAACTGCGCCGGAAAGCGCGGTGGTTCCGCCGCCATCGGGACGGGGCGATACATCAGATGATCCACGCGATGGGGCGCTGTTCCGTCGAATCGTTCGTCCCACTTGGTCAACTGCGAGTAGAATCGCGCCGCTTCGGTGATCAACTGTGCCTGGTAATGGTCGGGCGACGCGGCGACGGTTCGCCCGGCGATTCCGACAAGCACGCGCGGCCGATACCTCCTTACAATGGTCGCCAGCGCGTATCGCGCCTCCGGCCCGTCCATCAGCAGGCGGTTCGGCAACTCTGCCACCTCGCACGCCGCGACGCCCAGGACTTCCGCGGCGGCCCGCATCTCTCTCTCGCGAACGTCGGGCGTGCCTCGCGGCGTCGGCTCGCCATTGGTCATGTGGACCATCCCAACGCGATGTCCCTGCTTGACCAGCTTGGCGATGGTTCCACCGCAGCCGATCTCAAGGTCGTCCGGGTGGGGCGCAGTGAACAGGATGTCAACCTGAGCCGGCCTGGTTGCCATGAAGCCCACTCCTTTCGTCCGTGGGGCCTTGAGAGCGGGAGGGCGGCGGGTCCCGGACGAGCGCGTCGCTCCGTCCCGGGCGCGTACTTGCCGTCCTCGGGATCATAGGGGCCAGGTGGTCCCTCAACAACCGAGACATCGTCGCGGCCAACAGCCAGGGGCAAAACTGTGGCACCGGCGCCAAAGCCGGTGGCATTCACGGTCAGGAAGGGCGTTTCCGAGCCGTCGTTCTCCGTTCTGCCACGGGCTGCCAGCGGGCATCTCGCGCGGGCGAACGTCATTCCGGCGCGGCACGGACTTGATCTCATGATTACGTGTAGAATCCCGGAATGCTTCGCAACCGGACCACACGTGGGCCGCTCTTGGAGATGGCCAGGCGCACGCGGGAGTTGGCCGAGTCGGGCATGGAACCGACGGCAAAGTGGTCGTTCGCCATGATGTGCCAGCACATTGCCTTGTCCATCGAGGCAACGCTGATCCAGCGGAAGATCACGATCGGGCGGGAGGGCGAGTCTCGCACGCGCAATACGTACGGCCGGTTGCGCCGCTGGCTCTACCGCCGGATTGTCTTGACGATGGGCTACATCCCGCGGGGCATCCCGGTGCCGGAGGGCGTGTATCCCAGTGAGCAGGCGATCCTGGAAACGGAATTGGCGCACCTGGAATCCGCGGCTCGAGCCTTCGAGGCCGCCGCGCACGAGCCCGACAAGGTCTGGCCTGGCCAGCGCTACATGGGCCCGTTGAACGCGGCCCAATGGCGCCGTTTCCACCATGTGCACGCGGCCCACCATTTCGCGTTCCTGGCCCGACGCGACCAACGGGATTGATCGGGAACCCCCGAGCCTGCATCAGGTTCAGCGGGCGGGTGGCACTGGCCTGCATCAGGTTCAGCGGGCGGGTGGCACTGGCAGCTTGTCTGCCAGTGTGCGTGCCCCGTGTGCCTACCTGAGAGACCGCACGGGCGGGCAAGCCACCCGTGGCACTCAGAATCCAATGCCGCCGGAAGTGTCATGGGCCCGCCGGGCCCCCGGGTCTGTGTCAGGTTCTGCGGTTGTGTGGCGGCCGAAACTTCAATAGGATCAAGGCATGACGGATGGTTCCCGAGTTGTCTGCTGCCCTGGCCCGTCGGGTCGACGGCCGGCTTGGCTGCTCAGACCCCGACGGGCGGCATGGGTCGTGCTCGCGTGCCTGGTCTGTGGAGGGCTTGGGGCCTGCGTTGGCTCTCTGGTGCCCAATATTCATTCCGATGATCCGGACGAGCGGATTCTGGGGATATGCGAGGCGGCCAAGGCGAAGGATCGGCGGGCCGTGCCCTTGCTGGTGGACCGACTGGAAGATGAAGACGACGCGGTCCGCTTTTATGCGATCGGGGCCCTTGATAGGATAACGGGCAAGCGTCTTGGCTACGACTACGCCGAGCCGCTCAGCGATCGTGCCAAGGCAGTCGAGCGGTGGCGCAGGTATGTCAGGGACAGCGGGCGGGCCGGCTCACCTGAGGCGGAACAGCGGGAACGTGTCGGCGAAGTCCCGGCGGCGGCGGCCGTCGGCAGGCGAGAACCTGTGCAATGACTGATCTAAGCAAGGTGGAGCTGAACATCACGAGCAGCGCCAAGAGTCTGCCGATTGTCCGCAGTGCCGTCGAGCGCATGGCCGAGATGGAGGGTTTCGGTGACGCGGACGCGCACGCCTTGACGCTGGCCATCGACGAGGCCCTTGCCAACGTGATCAAGCACGGCTACGACGGCCGGCCGGATCAGCCGATTACCATCACGCTCAGCACGGTGAAGGCGGCGGACACGCGACCGGGCGTTGCGGTGGAGGTGCGAGACAAGGGTCGGCAGGTGGATCCGAAGACGATTCAGGGACGCAATTTGGATGACGTCCGTCCAGGCGGCCTGGGCGTCCACATCATCCAGGCCGTCATGGACGAGTATAATTACAGTTGCCCGCCGGACGGGGGCATGTTGCTCCGTATGGTCAAGTACGTCGCCGGCGGCGCGGATTGCGAATCGCAAACAGCCCTGGCAGATCCAGCAGACTCGAACGAACACAACCGCGAAGACCTTTCACCATGATAGAGAAGCCAAACAGCCTGGTCAAAGAGGTACGCAAGACCGGCAATGCAACGGTTGTCGCCCTTTCGGGCGACGTAGACCTCCATCAGTCGCCAGACCTGCACGCACGACTCGTCGAAATCATCAGTGAGCGGCCCAGGCGGCTTATGCTCGATTTGAGGGAAGTGCCCTACATGGATTCGTCGGGCGTCGGGACGCTCGTCGAGGTGTTCCGGAGGGTCACGGCCTACAAGGGCAAGATGGTCCTGTTTGGCCTCAACAGCCGTGTTCGCAGTGTGTTCGAAATCACGAAGCTCGACCGTTTCTTCACGATCCGCGAGTCCGAGGAGCAGGCCGCCGAGGCTTAGTCCACCATGATCACGACTCAAACTGACCGGTTTGCCTGAGAGAGCGGCGATGACTTCGAGGAACCATGGGCCTTAGCAGCCCGTGGAAAAACTGTGGCACCGGCGCCAAAGCCGGTGGTTTTCACGGTCAGAAACGGCGTTCCCGAACCGCTGTTTTCCCTTTTGGCACGGGCTGTCAGCCCGTGCGGCCTGTCGCACGAAGTGGGCTTATGCCAGCCGAGAAGCCGCACGGTCTGACGTCCGTGGCTCGTCCTAGCGAGAACCGGTCTGGTTGAGGTCATTCGCTGAATGAGTGAGACACCCGCCCAACCCGAGCAGTCCAGTCAAGGACCCCTGATCAGGGTGATCGGAGGGATTGGGGGGGCGACCACGCGGCGAATCCGCGCGGTGGCGATGTTCATGGAGTTCCTTGGCGGTGCGGTCTATCTGACCGGTGACGCGCTGACCTGGATTGCCCGGGCCACCTTCAGCCGCAACGTCCGCCTCGGTCGCGAGAATCTGTTCGCCCAGATGGTCCGCGTCGGCATCCGGAGCATCCCGATTGTCGCGTTGGTGCAGGTGTTCATCGGGATCATCCTCGCGTTGCAGATGGCCCCGACCTTGCAGGACTACGGTCAACTTCAACGCGTGGCCGACGTCGTGGCCATCGCCGTGTTTCGGGAGTTGGGCCCGTTGCTGTCGGGGATCGTCTTGTCGGGCTTTGCCGGCGCGAGCATCGCCGCCGAATTGGGGGCCATGGTCGAGGGCGAAGAGATCAAGGCCCTTCGGGCAACGGCGCTGAATCCAATCCGCTTTCTGGTCGTGCCGCGGTTTCTGGCGACGGTCGTGATGTTGACGCTCTTGACGGTGATTGCCGACGTCGTCGGCGTCCTGGGCGGCTTCGTGACCGGCACAATGATCCTGGACATCGATGCCGTCCAGTACATCAACTACACGCGCGACGCCCTGACGCACAAGGACTTCATCACCGGATTGATTAAGGCGGCCGTGTTTGGCGTGATGATCTCGGTGATCGCCTGCTACGAGGGGCTGAACGTCACGGGCGGGGCCGAGGGCGTGGGCCGTGCAACCACGAATACGGTCGTCAAGTGCATCGTCGCGTTGATCTCAGCCGACGTGCTGTTCACCGCGATCTTCTACGCCTTCGAGCTTTGAGCCAAGATCGCCACATCCTGGCGTTCGCCGAGCCGACGGCCGGCCGCGCGGCGGATCGGGGGACGGAGACCCACACAAGTCGTAAAGTGGGAGGCTACCGTCGCTACTCTTCACGATCCCCGTGGATGGCGCGGCCGATCATCGTCGGTGGGTGCAGCCAGTCCATGAACAGCCCTACGGGCCCCTGCATGCGAGGCCATACAACGTAGCTCGGGACGACCTGCAGGTCGGACCACTCGATCATGCCCTCGAAGTACTGTGCGAACTGTGCGCTGTAGGCCGCGGTGGGATCGGGCGTCAATCTCACGTCGACGCAGTCGGCCTGTCCAAGCGGCGGGCTCTTGGGCGGGTAGCGAATCAGCACTTCCCGCGACCTTCTGCGACAGCAGAGCGTGGCGACCTTCTGAAAGTCACCGCGCCCGCTGGGTCTCATCCAGAGGGTCGACGCGACAGATACCGGTGGCCCGATGTTGGCGAGGTAAAGGATGTCTCTCTCCATGTAGCTCGGGTTGGAGAAGACGCCCATCACCAAACTGCTGGCGATGCCATCTGCCAAGGCCGCCGTGCTCACGCCCCGAACATAGTCGCCCAACTCGCCTTGGATGCTCACTGTTGCTGAACACGAGACCGGGCGAGCCATCAGCGCGCGGGGGCCGTTCAGCCTGGTCCCACCGGTGGCGGTAAACGTCCCGTTCACGGTGACCGTGTGTGTGCCGGGCCCCAGTGGGGGACACGTGATCAGGCGATGCTCCGAAGATACGGGCGAATTCCACTCGTCCTCGCTGTCTCCCGCAACCCGCGCGACCTGTCGCCCGTCCACCAGAAGTTCCAGGTCGTCGAATGTGGCCGAGCATTGCCCCAACGGCGGCGGTTCGCCAAACCGCAATGAGACTTGTAATGGGACGTGCGCCGGGTGCGGCGTACGCAACTCGATTCTGGGATCGGAAACCAGGTTCGAGAGCAGGCGGTTGCCCTGGTCTGTGGAGAGGCCGCCTGAGTTGTACCGGCGAACGAGTTCTTGGGCAACGTCGCCGTCCGGATCACCTTGGCCTCGTAACAGAATCGCGCTGGGGACCCATGCCATCCAGCCACGATTGCGATACGCATGGACCCCTCCGCTGATCAGGGCCAGCACCGCCAGGACTGAGAGCAGCCTTCGGAGGGATCGGCGGACCCTGACGGATTCGGGCCTGCTGAGCAGCGTGTCCGGCGTGACCAGAAGCCCGCATTCCGGGCATTGTCCCGGATCGATGGGGTAGTCACATTTCGGACAGAAGCCCGACGGTTTTGTCGGACCAACCTCCATGACAGTGATTATAGCATGAAGATGCGGAACTTGGGTCGCCGTCACGGCGTCCCTGCGATGCAGCCGGCTTCCCACCAACAACCGGGCGTGTGACTAAGGGTTGGTCCGCGGCCTCAAGCCACCAATTCGGCCGCCTCGTCCTTGAAGCGGCGGCGAAGGCGGGTGATCACGTCCTTGTGGATCTGGCTGACCCGCGACTCGGACAAATCGAGGACCAGACCGATCTCGGCCATGGTGAGGCCCTCAGTGTAGTACAGCACCAGTACGAGCCGTTCCTCGCGGTTCAACCCTCGGGTGATGAACTCGGTGAGCATCTGTCGCGACACACGTTGCGACGGATCAGCGGCGTTGGCATCGCCGATGTCCCAGCCGCCGGGAGAACCTCGATGGTATCCGTCATCGTCACCCTGAACGGCCGATAGGTGTACCTCATGGCCGAGTCTGGACAGGCGGGACATCTCGGAGTAGCGATCGCGGCTGACGCCCATCGTCTCCGCGATCTCCGCGTCCGTTGGAGGTCGGCCGAGGGACGAATCGAGTACCTCCTTGTGTAGCATCCGCTGCTTCTCGAAGCTGCGGACGGTGCGAGACTGGCCGTCCAGCGCTCGAAGCCAATCCATGACGGCACCGTGGATGCGTTGCTGGCAGAACGTCTCGAACTTGGCCTTGTGGCACGGATCGTACGCCTCCACCGCCTCCATCAAGCCGTCGTACCCGGCCGAACAGATTTCGTCATAGCTGATCTGGGCGGGCAGCTTCTGGGCGAGCCGTGCCGCCTGCATGTGAACAAGTGGACGGTAGTGTTCGATCAGCTTGTTGCGGAGAGAAATGGGGCGACCGTCGAGGTATGCCTGCCACAGTACGTCGACATTCCGTTGGAGAGACTTCATGACGAACACTCCTTTGTTCGCATCGGGCTTGCTGTGCTTGGGCGCAGACATGCCCTTGGTCGTCCGTGCGCCAACCAGCTCGGATAGTAGGATGAACGGCAGGTTCGAGCTCGGCATCCTTGCCGAGAAAATGGGAGCCTAATGGCTTTTGATCACAACCTCCTTGTGTTCATTTGCGGCAAGTGAATATTACCGGTCGCACACGCCGGCTGCCAACGAAAATCTGCTCGATTTGAAAAAAAAGTTGCGGAGCGACGGGGCGACCCGCTTGCTTGTCATCGGTGCCGCGTTACATGAACAGCGCTATGAGCAAGCCCAGGATGACGAGAAACTGAACCACCAGCATTACGATCATGGGGACCACATACCCGGGCATGCCGGGTGTCGGCAAATGTTGCGCGTTGCCGCGAGCATCGACGAGACCTGACAGATCCTGGCTTCCGGTTGCGAGGTCTTGAAGGAGCTTGTCGTCGAAGCGACTGCGGGCCTGCAACGGGGCTTCTCCTCGCTTGACCCGCTCAAGATCCAGCAGGAGATCGCTCGTGGACTGATACCGCCGGTTGCGGTTCTTGGCCATCGCCCTTTCGACGACCTCGCCGAGCCCCGCGGACAGCTTGGTGTTGATGTGGTCTGGGGGTGTCAGTTGCACCTGAAGATGCTTGTGCATGATCTCGGCCGGCGTGTGCCCCTCGAAAGGGACCTTGCCGGTGACCATGTGATAGAAGGTGGCTCCGAGTGAGTAGATGTCTGCGCGGAAATCAACGTCCTCCACGCCCCTGATCTGCTCCGGCGAGATGTAGTACGGCGTGCCGTAGGCTCGGCCCTTCTCCGCCGCCGCGGCCACCGCGTCCCCGGCCTCCCGGGCCAGACCCATGTCCGCCAGCTTCGCCGTGCCGTCCCTGGTGATCATGATGTTCTTCGGTTTGACGTCCCGGTGTATGAATCCCCGGGCGTGGGCGTGCTCCAAGGCCCTGGCCATCTGGATGACGATGTCGAGGGCCTGCTGCTCATCGAGTCTCCCCTTCTTGGCCATCTCCTCGTAGACGGTCTCGCCGTCGACATACTCCATGACGAAGTAGTGGTGGCCCATGTGCTCGCCGACGTCGATGGCCTGGACGATGTTGTTGTGGCTCAGCTTGGCCGCGGCGCGACCTTCCTTGTGGAAACGATCCACGAAGGCTGGGTCCTCGCTCAGCCGTTTGGGCAGGACCTTGATGGCCACCACACGGTCGAGCGAAAGCTGCTTCGCCTTGTACACGCTCGCCATCGCCCCGGCGCCGATCTTCTGCAAGATCTGAAAGCCCGGTATCTGCTGGAGCGACTGGGCCATGCTATCGTCCGCTCGGTTGGCCAGGCGCCGAAGTTGCGTCTTGGTCACGAAGCCGGCCTTGACCAGAAGGCGAGCCAGCTTCACTTCCCTGCCGGCGGCGCGCAGCTCTCGCTGCTTAGCCAGACAGGCCTGCAACTCCTGCTGTGAAACGAGCTTGGCCTCAACCACCGCGCGGCCGATGTTTGTATCAGACGCACTGTCGATTTCGGTACCAGTCTGTGCGGGCTCATTGGCCATCGGCAAGCTCTTACGACGAAGACCATTTCACTCTATGACAGGATAGGGCCTAAATCAAACCCTCGCGCGGAGCGCCTACAGAATCGGGTGCATGACAAGTCTAGGCGGGTGCCACTGGCAGCTTGCCTGCCAGTGTGTATGCCACACGCGCCCACCGGACAGAGGGCACGGGCGGACAAGCGGCCCGTGGCACCCAGAACGAATGCCGCCGGAAGTGTCACGAACCCTACAGAATCCACAACGAGCGGCCCGGTGTGCCACGAGGAGGCTGTGGCTCCCATAACACGCGCCGTCGCCGCGCATGAGCCCGGTCCCTCGAGTATTCACGTTCAGAAAGGGATGTCGATCGGTGGATGGACGGACAGGTGCCGCAAGCGCTCACGATCGACGCCCATGGCGAGCCCGTGTCCGGTCATGGGCCTCCAACGGCCGCCCCATCCGAACCTGATCGACTTGGCTACGACGTCCTCGCGCAGCAGGAATCGGCCGAAGCTGCCCTCAGCCATTCGGATACCTGGGACCATTTGGAGAAACCAGCGTCCCGCGGCGGACAGGATGCTGGTTTCTCCGACCATGCACCCCAGTTGGTACTTGACCTGGTGACGTCGCGCTATCATCGCCAGGTGGATGGACGGGATGAGGCCTCCGTTTTTGCTGATGCGGATGTTGAACCACGATGCGCCGCGATGAACGATCAGGGCTTCGGCGTCGTCGGAGGTGACCAACGATTCGTCGGCCATCAGCGGCAAGGTCGTGCGGCCCGCCAATTCGCCCCAGGTGCGCGGGTCGCCTTTTGGCAAAGGTTGCTCGACGCAAACGATCGGCAGGTCTTGCCACTTCTGAAGACGCTCGGTTGCCTGGTCGAGGTCCCAAGCCCCGTTGGCGTCGACGCGCAGCGTGATCTGGCCCTTGACAAGATGACGGCCCAACGCGCGGACGGCAGCGCGGAGGCGTTCGTCATCGTTGTCGTAGCCGACCTTCAGCTTGAAGTGCGGAAGCCGCAGGAGGCGCATCTTGCGGATCGATCGGGGCACGCGATTGGCGTCCACGCCGGAGACGACGCCGCCGTATCGTGCCGTGTCACGGCTGCCTGGCGGCCCGAGCCAGCTTTCCCCGAGCCACCCGGCGATGGCTTCCAACGACCGCCCAAACGAGCGCCCGTAGGCGTCGAGCAGGGCCAGCTCGACGGCCGCGCGGGCGGCAGTGATGACGCGGCCATGCTGGTCGGTCAGCGGCAGGTTCGCGGCGGCCTCGATCGCCTCGCCGAAGTTGGCCGGACGCATGTCAACGAGGATCGGCACGAAGAAGTCGCGGATGGTCGCGACCACGTCCTCGGCAGATTCACCGGTCACATAGGTGCGCGCGTGCGTCTCGCCGTGACCGACGGTGTGGTCCCCCAGCTCCACGGAGACGACGATCGGCTCGGAGATGGCCCGCTCGGCGCCGGCGTGACGGAACGCCTGGCGCATGGGAATGGCCAATTCCCAAATCGTGAGGCGCGAGACGGGCATCGGTCGGGTCATTGACGGCATTGTAGGACCGGCCAGGTGGCCGGCAAGACACGAGCGATGCGCCAGGCTCGCGCGGGTCTGGCACCATTCAGGCGGGTGCCACTGGCAGCTTGCCTGCCAGTGTGTATACCCCATGCGCCCACCGGAGAGACCACACGGGTGGACAAGCCGCCCGTGGCACGCATCATCGAATGCCGCCGGAAGTGTCACGGGCCAGGCTCGCGCGCGTGTGCCTTGCACGTGTTTGGCTGGTGCAACACACGCCGTTCTGGCCGACTCGGCATGCGCGAGCACGACAGCAGCGACGCCGACATTCGGGCATCCATCTCGTTGCGCTCACATGGACACTGTTGTCACCAAGCGCCGCGCGAAAACGACATGACCGATCGTGCCGCTTGGCTGGCTTTCCGCCTTGCTGGCTTGCTTGGCTTGCCGTTTGGCGGACCTGCCCGCGGGCAGGCGGATCAACCGTTCACGTTGTCTCTGCGCGGCTCCTGGAGGTGTGAATGGGCCGGTTTGCCTTCAGGCATGAAAGCGGTTATGTAATCACCCTCTTCGCCAGTCACACGTGCCACCGGTGGTGGCTGTGACCGTTCAAGAGGAAAGACGGATGCCTGAATCAGACCCGCCGTCGGCGTCAGGAAAGGCCCCGCTTGTTTACGAGCACCCGCCCGGTTTCCGCCCGCGCCGTGTGCAGAATTGGCTTCTTCTTGGCCTGACCTACGCCTCCTATTACCTGTGCCGTTACAACCTCAGTATTGTCGCTCCGGAGTTGAGAGAGGCGCTGGGCTTCTCGTATTCGCAGTACGGTGCGATCGATGCAGCACGCAACTGGGCTTATTCGGTTGGCCAATTCGTGAACGGGCTCTTCACGGACAAACTCGGCGGCAAACAGGCGATGACCATTGGGGCCATCGGTACGGTGATCCTCAACATCCTCTTCGGCATCACCGCATGGTCCAACATCGGATGGTTGTTTTTCGCCTTGCTCATCGTCCGTTTGGCGGACGGCTACATGCAGGCGTTCGGCGCGCCGGGGATGATCAAGATCAACACCGCATGGTTCCGACGTCAGGAGCGAGGCACGTTCGCCGGCATCTTCGGCATCATGATCAACCTCGGTCAGACGGGAGTGGGACAACTGGCCCCGATGCTCGCCAAGGGCTTCGCGGTGCCGTTGATCTTCTTCACGATCACGGTGCCCGAATTGGATTGGCGGTACATGTTCATCGTTCCGCCTTGCATCGTCGTCATCATCGTGATTCTCATGAACATAGGGGTCAAGAATCATCCGGAGGAGGCCGGGTTTCGAATAGTCCACGATGAAGAGGACTCCGCCGACGATCCGCACGAACGTATCCACATTGGTGACGTGTTTCGGACGATTACGTCGAACTCCGTTGTCTGGGTCGTTGCAGGAGCTTACTTCTGCACCGGTTTCGTACGAACGGCGATATATGCTTGGTACGCGATCTACCTGAAAGAAGTCTGGTCCATAGAGAAGGTGGGCGACGGGAGCGACCTTTTTTGGTGGTTCGCGGTGGTGTTGCTTCCCTGCATGGCATCTGCCGGTTCCCTCGGCTCAGGGATTATCTCCGACAAGCTATTCAGAGGACGGCGTGCGCCTGTGGCCGCCGTGTTGTACATCGTGCAGGTGGTCTTCATCTTGCTCGCAATCGGGATGTCTAAGGGGATGATGTATTCGTCGGCCGTCATGGCGGTGGTGCTGATTCTCGGCATCCACACGGGCTGCAACGCGACGCACTCGATTCTGGGCACTGCCGCGGCGATGGACCTGGGCGGTCGAAAAATGGCCGGTTTCTCTTCCGGCGTGATCGATTCCTTCCAGTACATTGGTGCCGGGCTGGCCGGACTGGGATTGGGCCGGCTGCTCGATATGTTCCCCGTGCCCGCTGTGCAGGCCGTGGTCACCACCGCCGCCACGATACAAACGGCAGCCACGCAACCGGCTACCATCATGAATCCGACCGTCTGGTTCGCCTCGATGTTGCCCTGGGGCCTGCTGGGCACAGGATTGATGACCTATCTGTGGCTCCGCCACCGTGGCGCCGACAGACGCGGTACGTGATGGATGGACTGAGGCCCCCTCCGCAAAACGGCCGCCCACAATTCACGCTTTGGCATGTGCCAGCAGATGACACCTGGGACGTGTACACTCAGCAACAGGCCCGAGTGCCGCCGGACGCCGACCCCTCCGAGCCCTATGAACAGCGGGTGATGAGATTTGAACTCACGACATTCACGTTGGCAACGTGACGCTCTACCACTGAGCTACACCCGCGTCTCCCGGCAGGCCGTAACCCACCACACAGTTGTTTCTAATCGCCTCGGCCCCTGAGGTCAAGCCCTTTCCCGGGCCAATGTCGGCGGGATCGCGCCAAGGCGCCGCGCCTTCGATCACGCTGAGCGGGCGGCGGGTGTAGCGGGTGCCACTGGCAGCTTGCCTGCCAGTGTGGATGCCCCATGCGCCCGGTGCCACTGGCAGCTTGCCTGCCAGTGTGTATGGCCCGTGTGCCTACCTCTGCCGTGTCCCGGCAAGTACGCCTCGACGAACAATCTCCTCCTCTTGGCGGCATCGACCTGCCGGCCGGCCGTTTGGCGGCTCCAACGGCTACGCCATCAGCTCGCGAATCCGCGCCAGGTGGTAGTCGTCGTGGTCCGCCGCGAACAGGCACATGTCCACCAACCGCATCGGCCCGCCCAGCCGCCCGTGGTGCGCGGCGCGGGCGAAATCGGAATCCTCCAATCCATCCAGCCGTGATACCAGATGCCCACGCGCCGCTCGGAACGACGACAGCAGCGCGGCGACCGGCGTGGCGTGGTGGTCAGCCGCGTGTGTCCTGCGATTTGTCATGTCCGCTGCACGCAGCGCATCCGCTCCCGACAGGAAATCGTCGAGCCGATCCGTCCAAAGCTGCTCCACGTCCAGCAGGTGCCCGGCGTTCTCCTGGATTGACAACGTCCCCTCCCTCTCGCGCCGCGCGAGCGTGTCGGGGCTGACTCCGCGCAGCATCTCCTCAAGCCGCGCGGGCGTCCCCCGCAAACGCTCGAGGATGTCGGGGAACAGCTCAACGGGAAAGTCGAAGCGCCACTTTCGTTCAATCCACGGTAACCGAGCGGACATTGGTTCGATCCTCCGTATTTGCCGGGCGCCACGTGTGCTTCGTTACTTCGTCGGGAGGAATGTTCCGTCCTCCGGACAGCGAAGCGTGTTGGGCCCCATGGGACCCGGCCTGATCAGCCATGTCTGTGTCAACGGTTAGTAGCTCTCCACAAACAGGCCCGGAATGTCCGCGAAGTGCTTGGGATTTCGCGTGACCAGTGCGTGGTCGTTGGCGATCGCAACCGAGGCGATCAGCACATCCATGTCACCAGCCGGCCGGCCGAGGGCTTGTAGGTGCGCGGTCGCGGCACCGAAGATGCGGGCCGCGACTTCGTCAAACTCCAGGATCTCCAGCCCATCCAGCAATTGCGCGACCTTGGTCTGCTCGCGTTGGCGGGCCTCCGAGCGCTCCACGCCGACCCATAGCTCTGCCACGTTGAACCGCGTGGTGGCCAACTCCTCGCCCGACGACGCGAGCCGTCGTACCAGGTCCGCCGCCCGGCGCATCTTCGCCTTGCCCGACCGCCCTTGAAGATCCAGCAAGACGGTAGTGTCGAGGCACGCCACGTCATCGCTCCCGAGTCCGAGGTGACCGACGACCGGCAAGCTGCTTTTCCACTGCCCCGAGCGCCTTGGGGCTCATGGGGCTCCTGCGAACTCGCGTTAGCCATGCCTCGACATCGATCGGGGGCTTGACCACCCGTTTGATCGTTTGGCTGAATGACTCGGCGCCTTTCTTCGCCCGCTTCAGTCGCCCGTAGGCCTCAAGATCAATCGTGATCGTCTTTGTCGCCATCGTATAGCCCTGTGTACGTGTATATATGTGTATTGTGCAACGATCGGGAAGTCGGAGCAAGGATCGTCCGAGAGAATGCGTTTGGGGATCACGGCAATCCCCTGGCCTCGGATGGGGTGTCCTCGTGCTGGACTACGAATCGACTTCTCCAAACTGGGGTAGGTGCTCGCAGCCCGTGCTATTCCGCCGGCTTGGGGCGCCATCGCACGTCCGGCTTCCGGCTGGCGGCAACCTCGTCTGCCCGTTCGATCCACGCGGCCTGCGGCGCATCTTTCAGCGTCTCCGGCGACTCGGCGGCGATCTGCTTCATGGCGGAGGTGAACTCGTCGAGCATCGCCTTCGATTCCGTCTCCGTCGGCTCGATCATCAGTGTGCCGTGGATCGGCCATTCCATCGTCGGCGGATGGATGCCGAAATCGATCAGGCGTTTGGCATAGTCCAGCACCCGCAGGCCCGATGCCAACGCCGGCTTGAGGATGAACTCGTGGCAATACGGCCCGGCAAACGGCAGCGTGTAGCCCGGCGTGTTCTTGAGGCAGGCCGCCACGTAATTCGCCGCCAGGACGGCCTTCTCGCTCACGTCGCGCAGGCCGTCGGGGCCAAGCGCCCGAATGTAGGCGTAGCACCGGACCAGCACGCCGATCTGCCCGATGAAGGTCCGCACCTTCCCGATCGACCGGGGCATGTCGTTGTCCAGATAGAACGTGCCATCATCCCGCTTCCGCACCTGCGGCCGCGGCAGGTACGGGGCCAGTTGCCTACTGACGGCGATCGGCCCGGCGCCGGGACCACCGCAGCCGTGCGGCGTGCTGAACGTCTTGTGCGTGTTGTAGTGCATCACGTCGACGCCGAAATCGCCCGGTCTGGTGATGCCGAGGATGGCGTTCATGTTCGCCCCGTCGAGGTATAACATCGCCCCGTGCTCGTGGAGGATGTCGGCCATCTCCTTGACTTGCGGGTCGAACTTCCCAACGGTGTTGGGGTTCGTGATCATGAGCGCGGCGGTTTGCCCGTCGATCTTCGCCCGCAGGTCGCCCAGATCGACCAGCCCGTCCGGACGGCTCTTGACTGGTATCGCGGTGCGGCCACAGATGGTGCAACTCGCCGGGTTCGTGCCATGGGCCGTATCGGGCGTCAGGACATTCGGCCGCATGCCGCCGTGATCGGCATGGTAGGCGTTGACCACCATCAGGCTCGTCATCTCGCCGTGGGCACCCGCCGCTGGCTGCAACGAGACCTCGTCCAGCCCGGCGATCTCGGCCAGAAAGGTGCGAAGATGGTACAACAGCTCGAGCGCCCCCTGCATGTCCGCGTCAGCCTGCAACGGGTGCAGCGCCGTGAAGCCCGGCAGGGCTGCTGCCCATTCGTTCACCCGCGGGTTGTACTTCATCGTACAGGACCCGAGTGGGTAGAAATTGGCATCGATGCTAAATAGACGAGCGCCTAACCTGGCGTAGTGGCGGACCAACTCCAGCTCCCCAACCTCCGGCAGCGGCGGCGGTTCATCGGCCAGCAGTGCGGCTGGCACCGTGTCCTTCGGATCAGCGGTCGGCACCTCGCTGGTCCCCAGGTCCACCGCGCACGCCCCGCGTACGCTTCTCTCGAAGATCAACGGCTCACCGCAATCAGGCCCCACACCACGCATCTTCATGTATCCTCTGAATGCCCTTGCCCGTGCAAGTTCCGACACCGCCAAGAGCCCCCGGCCTTGGCCGGGGGGCACTTGCCTACGCGCTCGGGGGACAGACGCTCTGTCCCATCTCAAGAGCCCCCGGCCTTGGCCGGGGGGCACCCTCGTTCACCAGCGACACGTCGAACGACAACGCCGTCTATGACTTCTGCCAGCTTGTGTTCCTGCCCTGCCACATACTCAACCGCGGCAGCAACAGCCGCTTCATCCCAATTCTCGCGCTGACTTCCCCCTTTCGTCCACCAACGGCCGCCTTCGTTCACGGCGCCTCCGCTCACGACCGATGTCCCTCCCAACCGAGGCCGCGGGGTCATCGGCTGGGGCCGGCCGTATCGTTGCGTCAGCCGTACGGCCGAGACATTCTTCAGCCGCCGAAAGATCTCATTCTTGCCATCCGGGTGTGCCGAGACGAGGACGTGCACATGATCCGACATGACCGAGGCTCGAATCAGTTCGTAGCCGGAGCGCGCGCCCACTTCACAGAAGGCCTCGGCAGCACAAACAGCCTGATCCTGCGTCAGGTTCGCCGGCGATGATTTCAACGCATTTGCGTCCCAGTTGTACGTCCGTCCATCGTCCGCGTCGTATGGCGTGCCGTATTCATTCCGCATCGGTGCTACGCCGTCTCGTCGCCGCAGTGTCCGCCCAACGTAGCCACGCCGGTCGCCGCGCAGCCACGTACCGTAGGTCGTCCAGGTCAGAAGGTATGCTAGCGGCTCTCTTGCTCTGTACCGCATCGAACGTACCCCCTGGCCAAGGCCGGGGGCTCTTCGCTGCTGCCCCCCGGCCTTGGCCGGGGGCGCTTGTTGCGTTCAGACCTTTCGCAGAATGCCTACGTATTCGTCTATCTCCGCTCGCGTTCGCTTCTCCGTCACCGCCACCAGCAGGCAGTCGCCCATATCGGGATAGAAGTCCGCCAAGGCCACTCCGGCCAGGATGCCCTCCTCACGGCAGGCCGCCACGACCGCCTCCACCGGCTTGGCACACCTGACCACGAACTCCTTGAAAAACGGCCCCGGATACGGCAGCGAGTAGCCCGGCAATTGGGCAATCTGCTTCGCTGCGTAGTGCGCCTTGTCGAAGCACATCCGCGCCACGTTGGCGATGCCGGCCTTGCCCAACGCCGCCGTATGAATCGCGATCCGCAGCGCCATCAACCCCTGATTCGTGCAGATGTTGCTCGTTGCCTTGGCACCGCGGATGTGCTGCTCACGCGTCTGCAGGCACAGGCAGTACGCCGGGCGGCCGTTCTTGTCTACTGTCTTGCCAACGATGCGCCCAGGCAGGCGGCGCGTGAGATCCCCCCTGGCCGCCATCAAGCCACACCACGGACCACCCATTTGCAGCGGAATGCCGAGCGGCTGTCCCTCCGCCACGACGATGTCCGCGCCCAGATCGCCCGGCCGCTTCAACAACCCGCAACTGATCGGATCGGCCGCCACGATCAGCATCGCGCCGGCTTCCTTGCACAAGGCTGAGATCTTATCCAGTGGTTCGATCTGTCCGAAGAAGTTCGGACTTTGCACAAGCACGGCCGCCGTCTGCGGACCGATCGTCTTCTTCAACGATTCCAGGTCCGTTTGAACCGAAGCCGTAGCGGATTCCACCTCCCGGAGTTTCAGCGACAGGTTGCGACAATACGTATGAATGACCTCGCGGATGTGTTGGTGAATCGTCGCCGCGAGGATGACCTCGCGTTTGGCCGAGGCGCTGTGGGCCACCAGCACCGCCTCCGCTGCGGCGCTGCCCAGCTCATAGAGCGAAGCGTTGGCCACGTCCATGCCGGTCAGTTGACAGACCATCGTCTGGAACTCATAGAACGCCTGAAGCGCGCCCTGCGACGCCTCCGCCTGATACGGCGTGTAAGCCGTCAGGAATGTGCCCTGCGAGACCATCGCGTCGACGACCGACGGGATGAAATGATCGTACGCCCCACCTCCCATGAAGCAGACCAACTCGTCGGTGGCATGGTTCTTCGCCGCCAATTCGTCCAGATGCGCCCGCAACCGCGGCTCGCTCATGGCCGCGGGAAGCTCAAGATCGCCGTTCAGTCGGAAGCCATCGGGAATGTCGCGGAACAACTCCTCGATCGACTTGACGCCGATCGTGTCCAGCATCTCCCGCACGTTGTCGTCTGTGAACTGTGTGTACCTCATGGCACCCTGTTCTGGCCTGCCCCCCATCCATCATCTACGAGCGTAATCCCCCACAACGTCCGCCGTTGCCACAGCGGCGTTTGGCGGGCTAGCAGCCGGTGGCAGCACTGTGGCAGAACCGTGGCAGCACTGTGGCAGAACCGTGGCAGCACTGTGGCACCGGCGTCTCGCCGGTGGTTCTCGCGGTCAGGAACGGCGTTTCTGAACCGCTGGTTTCCCTTCTGCCACAGGCAGCTAGCCGTTCAGTTGGGCTTCGTATGCCTCGGCCGTCAGCATCCCCTCCAACGCGGACGCGTCCGACACCTTCACCTTGATCATCCACCCCTCACCGTGCGGGTCGTCGTTCACCAGTTCCGGCGCGTCGCCAAGCTTCTCGTTAACCTCCGTAACCACGCCCGAGACGCCGCTCGACAGATCACCGGTCGCCTTGACACTCTCGATCTCGCCAAACGCCTCCCCCGCGGTGATCTCCTTGCCCGGCGAAGGAAGATCCACGTATGTGACGTCGGTCAGTTCATCGGCGGCGAACTTCGTGATGCCGATCGTGCAGATGTCACCGTCCAGTTTGTGCCACTCGTGCGTGGCCAGATACCGCCTGTCCGTTGGGTAGTCCATGCTCGTTCTCCTCGGTTGCTGCTGACGCCATACGCTGAAGACCCGCCGGCCTGAAACGCGCGGGGCTGTTCGCAAACACTTGGGCCTCATTCCCCCGCGAAGGGCCGCACGAACCCAAGTCCGTGGCTTCTCCTCGCATGGAGAGGCTACGTCGAGGCCTCCCGTTTGTAAAAGGGCAGCCGCGCCACCTTGCACGCCGCCCGACTGCCGCGAATATCCACCGTCAGGTCGTCTCCCGACGTCAGATGGTCCGCGTCCACATACGCCATCGCGATAGACTTCTCCAGCGTCGCGCTCATCGTGCCGCTGGTAACCTCCCCGACCTCCGAAGTTCCGCCGCCCACGAAGACCTTCGCTCCCTGCCGGGCGATCCGCTTGCCATCGAGCACCAGGCCCGTCATCTTACGTCGAGCCCCCTCGGCTTCGATCTTGCGCAGGGCCTCGACGCCCAGGAAATCCTTCTCAAGATCCACGCACCATTTGCAGCCCGCCGAGATTGGGTCGATGTCCTCCGTCAGCTCGTGCCCGTACAGCGGCATCCCGGCTTCCAGCCGAAGCGTGTCCCGCGCGGCCAGGCCGGCCGGCTGGACCGTCACGCCATCCGCCCCTCTGTCCTTGGTGAGGTAGTCCCACACAAGCCCGCCCATCGCGGCCGGTAGAATCACTTCCACGCCGTCCTCGCCCGTGTACCCGCTGCGAAAGACGCTGTACTTCGTCCCCATGTAGGAGCCCGTGATGAAGCCGTAGCGGGAAAGTCTGTCCAGCTTGATGGGCAGGCTGTTCTCAAACAGCTCCATCGTTGCCGGGCCTTGGACGGCCAGCATCGCGGTCTTGACGGTCACGTCGTCCAACGTCACACGCCGGCCGTCGGCGTGCTCCTTGAAATGGGCGACGATCTTCTCCCGGTTGGACGCGTTGCAGACGACCAGGAAGTGCGACTCGTACCGCGAAACGATCACATCGTCCCGGATGCCGCCGCGCTCGTTGCAGATGTGGCTGTACCCGCTTCGCCCTACCTTGAGCTTGCCGACGTTCCGCGTGCAGACGTGTTGCAGGAAGGCCTCGGCCTCATCGCCGCTGACGAGGAGCCGCCCCATGTGTGAAACGTCGAAGATACTGCTCGCCGATCGGGTATAGACGTGCTCCTCCCGGACCCCACGATACATGACCGGCATCTCCCAGCCGCCGAAGTCGATGAGCCGGGCACCCAGCCGCCGGTGTGTCTCGTACAAAGGTGTGCGTAACATGGGGCCGAGTGTAGTTTCGGCCCGTTGGAGGGTCAAGCGATCAGCGATCCGCCGCACCGGTTGGGTGCGTGACGGGGCCGTGACAGTCTAGGCGGGTGCCACTGGCAGCTTGCCTGCCAGTGTGTTTACCCCCTGCGACCACGAGAGAGACCGCACGGGCGGACAAGCCGCCCGTGGCACCCGGAATCGAATGCCGCCGGAAATGTCATGGACCCCCGCCGGTCGGCCGCTGGCCAGCAGTTGTCAGCAAGCAACTGTGAGATCAAACGGCGTTTGTGGGAAGCCCGGTTCTGGCGCCACTGGCAACTGATCCGCCAGTGTTCCAGTCCGCCGGGCATGGGAGATCGCGACGTCGGCAGGCAAGTTGCCCGCGGCACGCCGCTTGTGCGTGCCAAGCGTTCAAAAGGGGTGACACCGGTCAGGTCCGCCGCTGACTACGGCTCCGCCAACCCGTGTCACCCTCGGGCAAACACGTACGCAGGTGTCACTTCTTCTTATCTTGCAGCGACGGAAGCTGTCGATAGGCCTTGTCCCGAGCCTCGTTGGCTTCCTTGTATTTCTCGATCAACTGATTGAGGTTGTCGAATTCACCGCCGGACATCTGCGGGATCAACTCGTTCAGCTTCTGTGCCATCTCCGGATCGAGGCTTTCAAGATCGACCTTGCCGGTCGAGTTCAATTCGTCGATGACATCCCGCAAAGCCGGCGTGTTCTCGATCAGGTTCGTGGCTCGGACCACACGCCCCAGGGGCTCGGTCTCGGCGTCATCCGCCAGGCGGACCAGCATCGTGGCGACGCGGTGTCGAAACGACCCGGGCAGCGTGTCCTGGTGATCGCGCAACAGGCTCGTGTGCGGCCGGACCATCACCACAACCCAGCAGATGGACAGGGCCACGAAGACGCCCTCCGCGAGACCGATGCCGGAACCGATCACGCGATCCACCAACAGCAACAGCGGCCGCGTGGCGATGTGTCGCATGCGAACGCGGCCGAGCACAAGGCTGGCGATGACCAACGTCAAGCCCAGCGTCGCGGCGGTGATCACGCCGTTGACCACGTTGCTGGACGAGCCCAGCACCGCCTTGACTGCCGGGTCCGCGAAATCCGGATACGTAAACGCAAGATAGAACGCCACGATGACCAACGGCAGCATGAAGAACTTGCGAAAACCGCCACGCCACAGCCCGTGTACGGTGGTCAGCGTCATGAACGGAATCGCAATCTGCGCCAGCAGGACGCCTTGTTGGATGCTGTACGCGAAGAGTCCCACACCGGCCACCAGAAGCAGAATCGTGGACAGGATGGGCGGCCGGCCGGTCCGGGGGCGGTCGAACTGGAACTCCCCGCCGCTGCCCGCGTCGAACTCGGACCCAGCTTGGAATGACGTCTGCTTCGGCCGAGGCGCGGGCGGCGAAACAGCGTATTCGTCGGCCCGAACGCGTGGCGGTGGCTTGATCGTCGGCATGATATCGGACTCCTATCCTGCAAAACCCTACCGGGTGTCTGTCCCAAAACCGTGGCACCGGCCGTCCCGGCAGCATTTCGCCACGGCCCAGGGGCCCGGTGCCACAGGCGTTCCGCGGTCCAGTCTTACGAACGCACTCCAGGATGACTTCTAACCTACTCTATCGGTTTGGGCCGCGGCGGATAAATATTCCGGGCAGACAAAACCAAGTCCGCAACAGTCCAGGCCTGTGCCACTGGCAGCTTGTCTGCCAGTGTGGACGCCCCATGTGCCCACACGAGAGACCGCACGGGCGGGCAAGCCACCACCTTGACATTCTGGTGTCGCAAGGTAGGTATGTCACCGTTGCGTCAGCGAAACCATCACGGAATCCGGAGGTCCCGAACATGTCCAGCGACAACGGATGGTACTACGTCAAGGACGGGCAGCCCGTCGGCCCGATGTCCCGCGAGGCGCTTATCGGGCAATTGCCGTCGGTCGGCGGCCCCGATGCGCTCGTATACGGGCCGACCACGGGCGACTGGACCAAGGCCCGGCATGTCTCGTCCCTCCGGGAGCAGATGCCGGGTGGTGCCGCGCCGCCGCCGGCGCCTGGGGCCCGCGTGGCCGACGAGATCGATTACGAGATCTTCGGCGACGACATGCAGTTCGTCGAAATCACGCTCGACCCGGACGAGGTCGTCGTCGCCGAGGCCGGCGCGATGATGTACATGAGCCAAGGCATCGAGATGGAAACGGTCTTCGGCGACCCATCCAAGCAACACGGCCTGATGGGCAAGCTGTTCGACGCCGGCAAGCGGATGATCACCGGCGAGTCGCTGTTTCTGACGACCTTCGGCGCGGTCGGCGGCCAGCGCGAGAAGGTCGCCTTCGCCTCGCCCTATCCGGGCAAGATCATTCCGTTGCACGTCGATGAGCTTGGCGGCGAAGTCCTCTGTCAGAAATCGGCCTTCCTGTGCGCCGCCCGCGGTGTGCAGATCGACATCGCCTTCCAGAAGAAGATAGGCGTCGGCCTGTTCGGCGGCGAGGGCTTCATTCTCCAGCGCATCCGCGGTGACGGCCTGGCCTTCGTCCACGCCGGCGGGACGATCGTCAAGCGCCAGCTCGGCCCCGGCGAACGCCTCCGCCTGGACACCGGCTGCCTGGTCGCCTTCCAACCGTCGGTCGATTACGACATCCAACGCGCGGGCGGCATCAAGACGTCGCTGTTCGGCGGCGAGGGCTTGTTCCTGGCCACGCTGACCGGTCCCGGCGCTGTCTGGATGCAATCGCTGCCCTTCTCCCGCCTAGCCGGCCGCATCGTCGGCACCTTCAGCAAGAAAAAGGGCGAAGGCTCGATCCTCGGCAGCCTGGGCAACATCTTCGAGCACGATTGAGGAGCGCGCGCCGTCGGCGGTTCGGCACCGGCCGAGGGCGCAGCGAATCGAGTACATAGTCAAACGGCACGAACAGAGGGCAAGGGCAATGACTGCTCCAAGACTGACTCTGCTTGTGGTCTTCATGCTTGGCCAGATGTGCTGCGCCGGACCCGAATCCGCGGATCGTGAAGCTGACGGCTCGGCAGAACGCGCCCCGCAGACCTGGTGGTTCCGACACGACGTCCCACCGGGTACGACACTGTCGTACCACCTTGATTACAGTTCAGAGACGGCCTACACCGAGAAGGCGTGGGGGGGAGCGCGTCAGACGGCGCGGGAAGGGGCGGTTGACTTTGCGCTTGAGGTGGCCGGTGACGAGGGAGCGCCAAGCTGTGTCTACCACATTGCGGCGGGCAAGGCTAGGAACACGGTGAGCATGTGGCTGCAATTGCTGCGTCAGGTCAATCAAAGAGGGCTCGCGGTCACCGAGGGCGAGGTGCTGCTATGCGGGGAGCCACTTCTACGTGGGCCATGGCGAACGGGGGACCGCGTCACATTCGCCTGGCTGTTTTTCGCTAAGCCCCTGGTGGTTCTTCATGCCGACGTGTTGGCGGCAGAGGAGCACGGGGTTCATGTGACGGGCGATTTGTGGGGGGGCATTCCTTTGCCGTTGTGGCGTGGTCATTGCGAGCTTCACATCAAGAGTGACGATCTGGGGATTGCGGAGGCGCATCTGGCCGTTCACACAAGTGGAGATGATTATGAGCTTCAGTTTCAAGGGAAGCTGCTACGAACGGAGGTTTCTGCTCCAAACTCCGCCAAGGTGATACAAGATTAGGCGTCGCGCAGGAATAACTTGATCGATTGTGCCACTCGGCTGGCCTGTCGGCTTGCCGTTTGGCGGATCAACCGTTTATGTCATTCCTGCGCGACTCCTTACTTAGCGGGCGCCAGGTGGCCCACTCGGCCGCTTGGACAGGATCCCAGAGAGTAGCTGACGATGGACGACAAGCCTGCGGACACAGCGTCGGTTGGCGCGCCTCCGGATTGGACTGAAGCCGAGGACGCGCCACATTGTCCGCTGTGCGACTACAACCTGTACGGATTGACAAACGCCAGGTGTCCGGAGTGCGGTTATCCGTTCGAATGGGCGGATCTGCTGGATGCGCGACGGCGCCGGCACCCGTACTTGTTTGAGCATCATCCCGAGGCAAACGCCCGGTCGTATTGGCGGACGGCGATCGGAGGACTGCGCCCTCGGCGGTTCTGGTCGTCGCTGCATCCGGTACAGCCTTCACGGCCGAAACGGTTACTGCTGTACTGGTGTATCGGGGCGGTTCTTTGGCTGTTCGCGATCGCAGCCCAGCAGACGGCAGCGAGGGCGGCATGGGCATACTGGAGCTCCTTGCACTGGAGAAACGCAGGGATCAGTGTTTCGGCCGCCGAGGTGTATCAGTATATCTCCTCTGGTTTCTTGTTGCGAGACGTGGCTGCCGCCGGCTTGGTCGCGTTGGGTTGGGGCTGGCTGACATGGCTGACGTTGATCTTGTTTCGATTCTCCATGCGTCGGGCCAAGGTCAACGCGACGCACGTGCTGCGATGCGTGTTGTACAGCTTCGATCCGGCGGTATGGGCATCGTTGGCCTTGGCTGTCGTGGCCTTGCTGATCATCTCGTCGTTGGTCTCGCCTGCCCTTGTCCGGCAAGAGGAAGAGGTCGAAACCATACTGACGGTCTTGGTGATTGCCTTTATGACCTACCGCTTGGCCGTGGCCTACCGGCGGTATCTGCGATTCAGTCATCCCGTGACAACGATTCTGGCGTCACAGGTCATTGTGCTGCTGGTCGTCGTGAACGTGATTTCCTTGCTGACTTTGTGGCGGTGATCGTCGCACGGCGTTGCGTTAAGGGCTGGGTGGCCCACCTCTTCAGAGGTGGGGGACGCGCTTCGTCGCATTGTCTCCTTGGTTCGCGGGCTCGGTGGCCCACCTCTTCAGAGGTGGGGGGACGCGCTTCGTCGCACTGTCTTCTTGGGCTGCGTGGCCCACTCCCTCAGCGGTGGGGGACGCGCTTCGTCGCACTGTCTTCTTGGTTCGCGCATCCTTGCTGGCGCTCTGCCCAACGAACAATCAGCCGGCCAACAGCTTGTCGATGAAGAGCTGAACGTCCTGCCCGTCGATCGATTCGTCGCCGTTCATGTCGGCGAAGTTGACGTCGCAATCGGGATACGTGAGGGCGTACGCCTCCGGATCGATCAGGGCCAAAACAAACGGCTGGAGGTCGTCGATACTGACGGTCCAGTCACAGTTCAAGTCGCCCGATTCCTCGCATTCGTCGGGGATGTCGTTTTCGTTGAGGTCCTCGCTGCTCCCGTCCGCGAGGTCGCACTCGTCTGGGACACCGTTGTCGTTGCAGTCCTCGCTGGTTCCCGTGTCGATGTCGAGGCTGTCGATCACCTCGTTGCCGTTGCAGTCCGCTTGGTATTCGTAGGCCCCCATGTCCACGATCGGCGGCGTGCCGTTGCCGGGGTCCGGGTCCACCGTGGGGTCGTCCACGAATCGCGCGCTGCCGTCGCGATCGGTGTCGCCCAGCGGCTGCGTGTCGGGGGTGTTGGCGTCAATGTCCGCCTCGTTGTCACCAGCGTCGATGCAGGGTGAGCCCGCCCGCAAACGCAGGTCGTCGTCCGCGGTGCCGACAATGTCGTCGTCGCCGTCGGCGTCCATGCACAAGGGGTCCTCGCTGGTGTTGCCCACGCCGGTCCATCCGTCTTGAATGCAGCTGTACGTTATGCTGGTTAGCTCACCGTACACCTGCGCGCCGCCGGAGGGGGCGGTGTTTCCCCACATAATGCAGTTTGTGAGCGTGGGAGCACTGTCGATCGTGCTGTAGATGCCACCGCCCAGGTAGTTGCTCGCATTCCTGCTGAACCAGCAGTTGGTCAGCGTCGGGTTGCTGGTCTGAGCATTGACCATCCCGCCGCCGAGCCCACAGGCCCCCCCTCACCCAAAGCTGCTCGCCTCGTTTCCGCTGAACACGCAGTTCGTCAAGATGGGGTTGCTGGAATAGGCGTTGCGCATCCCCCCCGCGTATTCGGCCGAGTTCCCGCTGATCGTACATCGGTCGATCGTAGGATCGCTGCCACTGCAGTAGATTCCTCCACCGTAGTAGTCTGCTGTATTGTCGACGATCGTGCAGCGGCTGATCGTGGGGCTGGATGCGAAGCAGATGAGGCCGCCGCCGTTGGTTGCCAAACCGTTCTGGATCGTGAAACCGTCGAGGACGGTATCGGCCGTGGCGCCCCCTTCGAAGGCCACGACCGAGTCTACGGCGTTCCCGTCGATAATCGTCGAGGCCACGATGCCCGGGTCATCCGGGTTGATACTTCGCAGCGTGATCGCCTTGGCTGGAAAGGCGACGTTCTCCACATAAGCTCCCGCCGGCGAGCCCTCGGAGGGCAACACGACGATCGTATCGCCGTCGTCCGAAGCGTCGAGGGCCTCCTGGATCGTCTCGTAATCCCATGTCCCGTGCCAATCGACGATGATAGTCGTGCCGCGGATGGAGTCTATCAGCCGTTGGATTCGCTCCCGGTCGATTGGCCTGCGGCCGCTTTGCCCGTGCGCGGCGACGGTCAGCAGCATCACTGCGATCGCCGACGTTGTTGCCATTGCAGTTCCCGTGATCATACGCTTCATCGCGCTGCCTCCTGTGTTCTCGGACGGGGCTCGCGCGGCGAAGAGGACGTGTGTGCTCCTTTCCCTCCGCGCTCCAGCCGACGTGATTATATCGAGCACGGGGCTTGCGATCCAGGGGAAACTGCCCGCGTACATTCTTGGCATCACGTTTGAGGAAGTGGTGACGATCCTCCGGCTCCAACAGCAACGTATTCGAGCATTTCTCACGTGCCGAACCATTGCAGGCTCGTCGATTGCCGGGTGCCACTGGCGGCTTGCCCGCCAGTGCGATCCCCCGGAGAGCTTCAGATTAACACGTCAGTGTTCGGCAAACCAGCACCCGGCGCC
>JAFGQA010000034.1 GCA_016935885.1 Phycisphaerae bacterium
GAATGCCCGTCGCGCGGAACGTGCCCAACGTCGCTGTCCCGAAGCAGGGCTCATCTCGATCCATGACCTGGCGGCTGATGAACGAGGAGGTTTCGAACCGGCCGACACAGAGACTCCCGAGGTGGCGTTTCATCGTGTCTGGACGGCCGAGTTGATCGGTCGCGCTCTCGGAGTGTTCGAGCGGGAGTGCCGCGTCACTGAGAAGATCGCACACTACGAGTTATTTCGGCAACGGGTGATCGAACCGGCGTTGGAGGGCGCTCAAGCCCCTTCCCTCGGCGAATTGGGGCTGGCGTTCGGCCTCACAAAGAGGGAGGTGGGGAACCGCTTGGTGACGGCGCGTCGCGCGTTCCAGCGGGTGTTGCGGGAGGAGATTTGTGTCTGCGCGTCTTCGGAAGAGGACGTCGCGTCCGAGATGCGAGAGCTGTTCGAAACGATGAAGGCAGGCTAAAAAACTCAGGGAGCGGGACTTATGGTAGTCGCCACGGGATCAGGGCAATCCGGCTGAATCGCGGTTGCCGCGCAGAATCCCGCCCAGGGCGGTGTAGAAGGAGTGTGGAAAGACCGGTCAGACCTGTGCCGACGATTGATCGAAAAGCCGGTTGGGCGGCGGACAACGGAAGGAAACGGGGATAGGGAGGAACAGATGCCAGGCAAGCTGACGCTGGAAATCGCACAAGGGAAGATGGCGGGTAAGCGGTTCGAGTTCGAAGAGCACGACACGTTCATCTTCGGTCGAATGCCGGATTGCCACATGTGCTTGCCCGACGACAACCGGGTGTCACGACACCACTTCATTCTCGAGGCGAATCCGCCTGACGCTCGCATCCGCGACCTGGGCAGTCTGAACGGTACTCACGTGAATGGCACCAGGCATGGGGGCCGTGAGAAAGGGGAGACGCCTGAGGAAGGCGCCAAGCGGACCTATCCCGAGGTGGATCTCAAGGACGGCGACCGGATCAAGGTCGGTCAGACCGAGATACTGGTGGGTGTCTACGTGCCCGCGGAATGCTGCGAGTGCGGCAAGGCCATCGCGGATGGAGACCGGAAGGCATGCGCGTGGATTGGCGATACGTTCATCTGCCCCGGGTGCAGGAGCGCGGTCCTTTCCGCGCCGGAGCCCCCCAAGAAGCCCGAACCGGTCCGGTGCTTGGAATGCGGCAAGGACGTCTCGGACGAGATCGGCAAGGCGAGGCGGGGCAAGTACGTCTGCGAGGCCTGTCGCGCGAAGGCCGAGGAGGATCCGATCGCCCTGCTCAAGCGGATGATGGCGGAGATCGGAGGGGGCGCCGGGTCGGTTCCGAACATCGCTGGGGTCGAGATCATCAGGGAACTCGGGCGGGGCGGAATGGGAGCCGTTTACCTCGCCCGTCGCAAGGGGGACGACGGCCCCACGGCGCTGAAGGTGATGCTTTCGAGGGTGGCCGTCGACGAGCGATCGCGAACCAGCTTCCTGCGGGAAATGGAGACGACGCGCGACCTGAAGCACCCGAATATCGTGGAGTTCATCGATCACGGCGCGGCGGGATCGGCCTTCTACTTCGTGATGGAGTTCTGCGAGGGGGGCAGTGTGGACGGGCTGATGGAAAAGTGCGGCGGTACGCTCCCGCTGGACGTGGCGGGTCCCATCATGCTGGACGCCCTCGAAGGCTTGGCCTATGCGCACGATCAGGACTTCGTCCATCGGGACCTCAAGCCGGCGAATATCCTCCTGACCGGCCCGCCGGAAACAGGGACGGCCAAGGTAACGGACTTTGGTCTGTCGAAGAATTTCGAGAAGGCGGGCTTCAGCGGCATGACCGTGACCGGTGCGGTCGCCGGGACGCCGGTTTTCATGCCCCGTGAGCAGGTGACCAACTTCAAGTATGTCAAGCCGGCCACCGATGTCTGGTCGATGGGGGCGACGCTCTACAACATGCTTACCGGGCGGTTCCCGCGAGACATGCGCCGCGGCCAGGACCCGATGGAGGTGATCCTCAACGGCAAGATCGTGCCCGTCCGAAAGCGGGAATCGAGCATCCCGAAGAAGGTGGCCGAGGTGATCGACAGGTCGTTGGAGAACGATCTCAAGGCCCGGTATCAGGACGCGGGTGAGATGCGCCAGGCACTGGTGAAGGCACTTTAGGGGGGCGGGGATGCCTATCACGACGATCTGTCCGAGCTGTGGGAAACAGTTCACGGTCTCCAGCAAGTACGTTGGTCGATCGGGTCGGTGCAAGACCTGTAACGCCAAGTTCACGGTCTCAGAAGGCAAGGGCCGGCTCATCGAGGCGGGCAGCAAGCCCGAACCCGAAGCAGAGACCCCTGCCGCAGCGCGACAGAGCGCGGCTGCATCCTCCGATGATGAGAAGCCAGACTTCAACAGCCTGCTCGCTCAAGGCGTCTCCCTGTTCGAACTGCAGCGGTATGATGAGGCTGCCCAGGTATTCAAGGAGGCGACATTCCTGCAACCCAAGAGTGCCCGAGCATGGATCAACCTCGGGTTCACATCTCTCTGTCGGGACAAGGTCTCCGTAGACCATTTCACGGAGTGCTTCGGCAAGGCGATTGCCGCCGGCTACTCCCACGGGACGCCGGACCCGTTCCGCACCCCAGCGGTTGGGAACCTGACCGGGCACTTCATGTCACTCTGGGACGTTCGCTTCGACTTCGAGAGGCGGCTCGTCTGGATTTCGGGTGATACGGGCGTGGCGTTTGCCCCGGGGAAGGAGCGTTACGCACCGTACGACTTCCGAGGGCGAATGGTCCCGAGAAGTCGCATCGCAGGGCTTCGTCAACCGCATGAATGGTTTCAGTATGGCGACAGCGATCGCTTTCCGGATTTCCTCATCGTTCAGGATCCATCGGAGCTTGGGATTCAGGCTGCGCTGAAGCCCGCACCGGCCCTCCCGTCGGCGCCGCACCGCGTGGAGCCCACGGCCGAAGCGGACCAGACGATGCCCGAGAGGTCGCAGCCGGTCTCTGCGAAGGACGAAGGTCTCACCGAGTGGAACGAGGGAGACGTCATCCTCGATCTGTACGAGGTCAAAGGCCTACTTGGGGAGGGCGGGATGGGCAAGGTCCACCGGGTGCATCACCGCGGATGGGACATGGACCTGGCCGTCAAGAGCCCGAAGGCATCGCTGTTCGAGGACCAGACGCACAAGGAGAACTTCGTTCGCGAATGCGAGACGTGGATCGATCTGGGCCTGCACCCCAACACGGTGAGTTGCTACTACGTCCGGACGGTGGACGGAATACCCCGAGTCTTCACGGAACTGGTGGAAGGTGGCAGCCTGCTGGACTGGATCGAGGAGCGACGGCTCTACGAGGGAGGATCGGAGGAGATCCTCAAACGCCTTCTAGACGTCTCGATTCAGTTCGCCTGGGGGCTGCATTACGCCCATGAGAAGGGCCTGGTCCATCAAGACGTCAAGCCGGCCAATGTTCTGATGACATCGGAGGGCGTGGCCAAGGTCACGGACTTCGGCCTGGCCAACGCACGGGCGAGAGCCGGAGAGTCAGCGACCGTCGAGTCCCATGGACAGACGATGGTCGTCCCCGGCGCAGGCTTGTGTACGCGCGCGTACGCCTCTCCGGAGCAGGTTGCTGGTGAGCCTCTCACGCGCCGGACGGATATCTGGTCATGGGGCGTGTCGATCCTGGAGCTGTTTGCGGGCGAACGAATGTGGATGATCGGCGAAGCGGCGGCCCAGGCCCTGGAGGACTACTTGGACAGGGGGACCGAAGACGCCTCGATCCCCAAGATGCCCGAGCCTTTGGCCGATCTTCTGAGGCAGTGCTTTCGGCGATCACCTGACGAACGCCCCAAGGACATGCAGGAGATCGTTGCAGGCCTGAGTGAGATCTATCGACAGACGACGGGTCGATCATATGAGCGTCAAGAGCCGGAGGCGGTAGAGGCGCTTGCCGACAGCCTGAACAACCGGGCGATCAGCCTGTTGGACTTGGGCAAGCAGGAAGAGGCCGCGAAGCTCTTCGATCAAGCGCTCAAGGCTGACCCTCATCATCCGGAGGCGACGTACAACCGGGGCCTGTTATTGTGGCGATTGGGGCATATGACAGACGACGAGTTGGTACGGCAACTCGAGGACGTTCGTGCGTCACACCCAGACGACTGGCGCGATGAGCATCTGCTGGGCCTGGTCCACATTGAGCGCGGTGATGCCGAGTCGGCCACGGCTCTCCTGGAGGAGGCAGCTCGGCAGGCAGAAGACAACATCGAAGTCCAACAGGCCCTGGCCGTGGCCAGAGCGAGTGGGAACGAGTGGGGGCGTTGCGTTCGGACGCTCAAAGGACACGCTGGCTCTGTGACGTGCGTCGCGATCTCCCCGGACGGTCGTTGGGTCCTATCTGGGAGCTCAGGCGGGACGCTTCGTCTCTGGGACTGGGACACGGGCGCATGTCTCCGTGTTCTGAAGGGGCATACGCGTTGGGTGTCTTCGGTCGCCATCAGCCCGAATGCGAAGATCGGTCTCTCAGGATGTGAGGGTGGCACCGTTAGGATATGGGATCTGACGACAGGGAAATGCCTGAGCACTCTTGAAGCCCACAAATCGAAAGTGGTCTTCGCCGCGAGTGGCGACGGAAGGCACGTACTCTCGATAGGGTCCCTTGGAGACCTGAGGTTGTGGGAGGCGGCGACCGGGCGATGCGTTCAGACCTTCGCCAACGACGGGATAGGTGTAGATGCCTTAGCGGTTAGTCTAGATGTGCGTCTTGCGATATCCGGGATCGGGTATCAGAGGGCTAACCTTTGGGATCTGTCGACTGGTCGGTCAACGCCCTTCATTCAATGTAACGGGGCAGCAGTGTCCTTCGCCCTCCACCCGGACAGCAGATCGGTTCTCATCGCAGAGGATTCCCGACTCAAGCTGACGGACCTCGAAACCGGCAATGCGGTACTGAGATACTGGGGGCACACGCGTGCCATCACGTCGGTGCGCGTTACCCCTGACGGATGTCGAGCGCTATCGTCGAGTGAGGATTCGACGCTTCGCTTGTGGGATCTTGCAAGCGGCCGATGTCTGCGGACGTTTCAACAGCATTCGAGCTCTGTTCTGTCCGTTGCCGTTAGCTCGGACGGCCGCCGTGCGGTAACCGGAAGCAATGATAGAACGGTTTGTTGCTGGGATATAGCCGCTGGCGTTCCGCAACGATTCGCCGCGTGCTTGCCACGAAGTCCCTTCGAGCTTGGCAGGAACGCTTCGGAGGCACAAGACCTGGCGCGGCAGGCGCACGCGCTCCTGAAGGAACAGCGGATCACCGAGGCGCTGAACAGTGCAAGAAGGCTCCGAGGAATCCCGGAGTTTGAGCGAAACGATGACGTACTAGATCTCTGGAATGCCATCGGTCTAAGGTGTTCCCATGGCGATTTCCTTGGAGCGTGGGAAGTCCCGGCAAGGCCCTGGGTTCCCCCGACCTTCGTGGCGGCGAGCCCAGACTGTCGCTTGGGGCTGTTTGTGGGCGCGCGTACCAACAACCTGAATCTGTGGGACTTGGCGACCGGACAATGGCTGCGAGAACTTGAGGGTAACGATCAGAGGGCTGAATTCGCGGTGATCAGCGCAGACGGTAGGTTCGCGCTGTCCGGAGGGGGATGGAAGAATAGGGCTCTCGATCTATGGGACCTGGCGTCGGGGCGCTCATTGACGGTGCTTAAGGGGCATACCGGGCGGGTATGTTGTGCCGCAATCAGTCCCGATGGACGTCTTGCACTCTCAGGTGGCGAGGACCGCTCAGTCCGCCTGTGGGACCTGGCCAGTGGGCGATTGATAGGGTCGTTTAAGGGGCACTTGAAGCAGGTGACTTGCGTCGCGATCGGCCCGGATGGACGCTGGGGACTTTCAGCAAGCGAGGATACAACGCTTCGTCTGTGGGATTTCGCCAAGAAAGGGGCACTGCAAACCCTCAGAGGACACCGAGGTGGCGTAAACACTGTCGCAGTGAGTTCCGATGGTCGCTGGGCGCTATCAGGGAGTGAGGACAAGACACTTGGCCTGTGGAACCTGTCGACGGGGCAAAGGGAACGGACGCTCGAAGGGCATGCGTCCGCTGTGCACTCCGTTGCGATAAGCCCGGACGGCCGGTGGGGCCTGTCCGGGCAGTACCGAGCGGCTTCTACTTCCACACCCTCAATTCGTCTCTGGGACTTGGCAACGGGAAAATGCATCCAGGCTCTTGGGTCCCCTGCTATGGAATTGAGATTCGTAGCTTTTGGCGACGGCAACCGTCGTGTCTTCTCCATGAGTGGGCATGATCACTGTGAAATGCACTCGTGGGAACTGGACCGCGACCACAACTTCCCCGGGTGGTCCGACTGGGATGCGGGCGCCTCGCCACACCTCGAGAGCTTTGTGACGCTGCACTGCCCTTACGGTGAAGATGGTTTCACGCGTGTCGGTAAGCCTCAGTGGACTGATGGGGACTTCGAACAGTTGATCCGACAACTGCAGCAGGCCGGCTACGGTTGGCTGGGGCCGGAGGGCGTGAAGAAGAAGCTCGAGGAGATGGCGGCAAGCTGGCAGGAAGCTAGGCCTGACATCCCTTCGGCTGTGGTTGGCGAAGGTCCGACGGAGAGGGGGGAAGACCACTCGGAGGCCCAGAAGCACATAGCACGGCTCCTCTGTGCTCTTGGAGCCTCCAAAGACCCGGACCCGGGTAGACTGCGACGGTGTCTCGAGAAACTCCCAGGTTATGTGGTTGAGCAACACCTGTCTGAATCGTGCTTCTCCGGGGTTTACGTGGCTCGACGGAAGACCGATGGCCGGGACGTCGTTCTCGAGTTGGTTGCGGACGGAGTGCCCGGCAATGACTACGTGCATTTCCGCCAGCGACGTGCAGGCCTCCTCCAACGACTTCAGCATCCGAACATCGTGGCATTGTTTGAATCAGGTAAGATCGACGACATATTCTTCTTTGTTCATGAACACTGCAATGGCGGGTCCGTCGCCGACCTCATGGAGCGGCAGGGAGGAAGGAGTTCGCTGGAGGAGGCCGGGCCGATCGTGCTGGATGTCCTGGCAGGGATGTCCTACGCACACGAACGGGGAATTGTCCACCGTGACATCCGGCCCATGAATGTTCTCCTTCACGGCTCGCCCGTGAAGTGGACGGCCAAAGTAACGGGCTTCCATCCGGTGCTGGACTATGAGAGAGACGGTTTCAATACCGATACGGTAACGGAGCCAGTGCCCGGGGCCCCTGTCTTCATGCCTCGTGAGCAGGTGACCAACTTCAAGTACGTCAAGCCGGTCACCGACGTCTGGTCGATGGGTGCGACGTTCTACAACATGCTGACAGGTCAGTATCCCCGAGACATGGGGCGCGGCCAGGATCCGATGGAAGTGATCCTCAACGGCAAGATCGTTCCGGTTAGGAAGCGGGATTCGAGCATCCCAAAGAAGGTGGCCGCGGTCATCGACCGTGCGTTGGACAACGATGTCAAGGCCCGCTACCAGTCGGCAGGTGAGATGAGAGTGGCGTTGGTGAAGGCGCTCTAGGGGAGAACATGCCCATCATCACGATCTGTCCTAAATGCGGCAAGCAGTCCAAGGTCTCCAGCAAGTACGCTGGACGCAGTGGTCGGTGCAAGACCTGCAACGCCAAGTTCACGATCTCCGAGGGAAAGGGCCAACTCATCGAGCCGGGCGACAAGCCGGCCCCCTCCCCCGAAGAGGCCGTGGTGGACCGGCAGGATGCTGCCGCGGCTGCATCTTCCGACGAAGAGAAGGTCGCCGCCGAGTGGCACGTCGGCGACGTCATCCTGGACCTGTATGAAGTCAAGGACCTGCTCGGCGAAGGCGGCATGGGCAAGGTCCATCGGGTGCGTCACCGGGGGTGGAACCTTGACCTGGCCGTCAAGAGTCCGCGTCGGCAAGCGTTACGCAAGCAGGCACAGAAGGAGAACTTCGTTCGTGAGTGCGAGACCTGGATCAACCTCGGCCTGCATCCCAACACGGTTAGCTGCTTTTACGTCCGGACGTTGGGAGGGATTCCGCGCGTCTTCGCAGAGTTGGTTGAAGGGGGCTGTCTGAAGGATTGGATCGATACCAAGAAGCTGTACGAAGGCGGGCCGGACGGAGCACTCCGACGGATGCTGGATGTGGCGATCCAGTTCGCTTGGGGTCTGCACTACGCCCATGAGAAGGGCCTGATCCATCAGGACGTCAAGCCGGCAAACGTCATGATGACGCTGGAGGGCGTGCCCAGAGTGACGGACTTCGGCCTGGCCAGGGCGCGGGCGGTGACGGGAGAGACGGGTGATGACGGATCTCACCAGAGCATCCTGGTCAGTTCAGGGGGTAGGACACCGGCGTACTGCTCGCCAGAGCAGGCGAACAAGGAGCCGCTCTCCAGGAAGACAGACATCTGGAGTTGGGGCGTGTCGGTGTTGGAGATGTTCACCGGCGAGGTGACGTGGATGGCGGGTCAGGCCGCCGCCGAGGCCCTACAGAGTTACTTGGACACGGGCGTCGAGGACACGTCCATCCTTAAGATGCCCGAACCCCTGGCCGAATTGTTGACCCGGTGCTTTCGGCGATCTCCGGACGATCGGCCGAAGGACATGCAGGAGGTCGGCGCAAACCTCAAGGAGATCTATCGACAGACGACGGGTCGATCGTATGAGCGCCACGAGCCCGAGGCGGTGGAGGCGCTTGCCGACAGCCTGAACAACCGGGCGATCAGTCTGCTGGACTTGGGCAAGCAGGCAGAGGCCGAGGAGCTCTTCCAGCGAGCTCTAAGAGCTGATCCGCATCATCCCGAGGCAACTTACAACCAGGGTCTTACGCGCTGGCGAGCGGGTGCGATTACGGATATCGAGTTGGTGAGGCAATTGGAGGAGATGCGGACGTCTCAAGAAGACAACTGGCTGGATGAGTACCTGCTGAGTCAAGTGCATCTGGAGCGAGGCGATGCGGAATCCGCGGTGAAGGTCCTCGAAGACGCCGATGGTGAGGTGCCGGAAGTAGCCGAGTTGTTGGGCAAGGCAAAGCAGCTTCTGCCAGCCTCCCGCCGTTGCGTCCGGACGTTTAAGGGGCACACGGGGAGTGTGAGTTGCGCTTGCTTCAGCTCTGACGGACGTTGGGCCCTACTAGGGAGTCCAGGCGACACGGCGGAGTTGTGGGAGGTCTCGAGCGGTCGCCACGTTCGGACGTTCGAGGGCAGCATGGATTTCGCGACCTCAGCCTGCCTGAGTTCCGACGGACGTTGGGCCCTAGTGAGCAGCGCATATGACACCATAGGGCTCCACACCGAAGAGGACGAGGAATACCAGGAGATCCGACTGTGGGAGGTTTCGAGCGGTCGGTGCGTGCGGACATTCGTTGGACACAGAGGGATGGTGACCTCCGCCGGCCTGAGTTCTGGTGACCGCTGGGTCCTGTCGGGGGGTCGAGATATGACCGTTCGGCTTTGGGAGGTGTCGACCGGTCGCTGTATCCAAACGTTGGAAGGGCACGCGAATGGCGTGAGCTCCGTCTGTCTGAGCTCAGACGGACGCCTCGCTCTGTCGGGGAGTTGGGACAAGACGCTACGGCTGTGGGAAACATCGAGCGGTCATTGTGTTCGGACGTTCGAGGGGCACAGGGAGTGGGTGAGATCTGTTTGCCTGAGTCTAGACGGCCGCTGGGCCCTGTCGGGGAGTGCGGACAGGACGCTGAAGCTGTGGGAGGTTTCGAGCGGTCGCTGTGTGCGGACGTTCGAGGGGCATCAGTCTGATGTGACCTCCGTCTGCCTGGGTTCGGGGAATCGCTTGGCCCTGTCGGGAGGCAATGATCGCACGCTACGACTGTGGGACGTCTCAAGCGGTCGTTGTCTTCGGACGTTTGATGGACACACGGATAACGTAAACGCCGTCAGCGTAAGTTCGGACGGTCGGCGGGTCCTATCGGGAAGTGCTGACAAGACATTGAAGCTGTGGAACGTGCAGGGCAGCGGTTCGAGTTTCGCGGCTCAACTGCACGTCGCTCGCCCGACGACGAGCGAAGTGGCCTCGGCGGTATCGACTCAGTACCGCAGCCTGATTGATGATACCGAGAAGGCTTACCAGCGATCCGACTTCCTGTCGGCGCCCCGTTCGCTGCGTCAGGCTAGAGCCCTGCCGGGCTGCTCCAGGCGGGCTGATGCCGTAGACCGCTGGATGTCGCTGTACAGGCACCTACCTAAGGCTGGGCTACAAGGGGGTTGGGAGGAACGGTCGTTCGAAGGACATGCAGACTGGCTGAGTTCCGTATGCCTGAGCTCAGACGGCCGGTGGGCTCTGTCGGGGAGTGCGGATCAAACGCTGCGGCTGTGGGAGGTTTCGAGCGGTCGCTGTGTGCGGACGTTCGAGGGGTACGGGGATCGAGTCAACTCCGTTTGCCTGAGTTCCGACAATCGTTGGGCTCTGTCGGGGAGTTGGTATAGCGTGCTTCGGCTGTGGGAGGTCTCGAGCGGTCGTTGTGTTCGGACGTTCGAGGGGCATGAGGCATGGGTGAGCTCCGTTTGCCTGAGTTCAGACGGCCGTTGGTCCCTATCAGGAAGCGCGGACGATACTCTGAAGCTGTGGGAGGTCTCAAGCGGGCGCTGTGTCCGGACGTTCGAAGGCCACACGGATGACGTGAATTCCGTTTGTCTGAGTTCAGACGGTCGCTGGGCTCTATCGGGGGGAGGGTTTCGGGACAGGGCAGTGCGGTTGTGGGAGGTTTCCAGCGGCCGTTGTGTTCGGACCTTCGAGGGGCATGCGGATCAGGTGACCTCGGTCTGCCTAAGTTTGGACGGTCGCTGGGCCCTGTCGGGAAGCGGGCATACCGGCGGGGAGGACAGAACGCTTCGCCTGTGGGAGATCTCGAGCGGTCGGTGTGTAAGGACGTTCGAGGGGCATAGGGAATGGGTGAGCTCCGTTTGCCTGAGTACAGACGGCCACTGGGCCTTGTCAGGAAGTGCGGACAATACTCTGAAGCTGTGGGAGGTTTCGAGCGGACGTTGTATTCGGACGTTCGAGGGACATGGGAAATGGGTGAGATCCGTTTGTCTGAGTTCAGGTGGCCGCTGGGCCCTGTCGGGGAGCGACGATAATACGCTGAAGCTGTGGGCGCTCGACTGGGAACTAGAAGAGAAGGAGATCAGCGACTGGGACAATGGGGCCGAACCTTACCTTAAGACGTTCCTCACGCAACACATGTCCTACGCTGGAACCTTGCCCACGGATGACGAACCGTCGGAGGAGCAGATCGCTCTTGCCCTGACGCCAAAGGGCGCGCCTCAATGGACCGATGACGACTTCCAGCGATTGCTGCTCACGCTCGGCTGTGCCGGCTACGGCTGGCTGCGGCCGGAGGGCGTGCGACGGAAGCTCGAGGAGATGACGGCGAACTGGCAGGGGCCTTTGCCGCTGCCGGAACAGATCTGAGGAGTTCGGATGAAGATATCGGCGTCGATTGAGCTGGTGATGCAACTGGCCGGGCAGGAGGCCATCGCGGGCAAGTTCAAGGAGATTGCGCCCGAGCATTTGTTGATGGGCCTGCTCAAGCTCGCGGATTTGCCCGTCGACGAGGTGGGCAAGATCGCCCCGGGGTCGGATGTCGTCGAGCAGCTCGTATCCGAGATGAAGTCGCTTCGTCATGCGCTGGACGCTCGCGGGGTGGATACCGCCAGGGCGCGGCGTGGTCTGCGGGCGGCTTTGGGCAAGGGCGATCACAAATATGAGGGTGGAGCGGTTCATCGTTCCGCGGAGAGCCGGAAGCTGTTTGATGCGGCCGTTCGGTTGATGGTCGAGGGCGGGAGTGAGGCGTTCTCGGTGACGCATCTGCTCGAAACGATCCTGGCCGCGCCGACGCCGGCGATGGTCAGGGAGTTGGGTGACGTCGCTAAGGATGGCCACGGCGAACCGGCGCCGATGCCGTTTCTGGATCAACATGCCTGTGACCTGACGGCAATTGCGAGAGACGGTGGTTTGGCTGACGGCCTGAATCGAGGTGTCGAGGCCAAGGCGCTGCTGCAGGCGCTGGGGCAGGGGAATCGCAGGAGCGCGGTTCTTGTTGCCGAGCAGCTTTCGGCCGCCAGAGCTGTCGTGTTGAGCGCCGCCCAAGCGATCAGCGTCGCCCAGGGCCCGCTGGAGCTCAAGGGGAAGAGGGTTCTCGACTTCCGTTTCCGCCGGCCTGTGGACAGACGCCGCGAGACTTTCCGTTATGAATTGGGCATCAAGCCCCTTCTCGGCGATCAGGGGTATTGCGCGAGATGCGGCGCGGTGGCTGACCCCGAGGACAACTGCTATCTGCATGACGAACTAGGGCCTTGCTGCGAGTACTGTCGCGGGGAGTCGCTGGACGTTGTCGTTCTGTTGCGCACGGCTTTGGCCGAGGCATCAAAGGCTGGCGACGTGATCCTCGTCGTTCCGGAGATCCGGGTGGAGCGGAGGACGCCCAAGGATACAGGCGTGACGGTGCCTCAGCCGGGGCCGTGCCGCCCGAAGCACGAGGTGTCGGCCTGGGTCGGCATTCTCAGGCAGGCGATTGAGAAGAAGAGCGTTCTGTGCATTTGGACCATCACCCCGCCCACACATCGCCGCTGGGTCGAGGAAGACGGGTTTTGGAAGCGATTGGTTGAGGTGATCCGGGTTCACGACCGGGCTGACGGTGAGGTGCCCTGGGAGCTGTAGGGCTATTCGACAAGACGAACGGGGAAACCATGTTCACAAACAAGGCGCAAGGTATCATTGATCTGGCCAAAGACTACGCCTTCTCGCGGGGGAGCTCCTCACTGGATCTCCCGGCCTTGCTGACGGCGATCGGCAGTGCGTCCGAGCCGGCCGTGCTCCTGGCCGAGTGCATCGGACTGACTCCGGAGGCGTTTCGAGCGGCGTGTCCGGAGTTTCCTGATCCGATGGCGTGCCCCGGGAAGCTGCCGCTGTCCGAGCCGTTTCGGAGCGTCCTGGTTCTGGCGAAGGACCTGGCTGAGGAGGTGCCGGACCGCTTCCATCCGGGCCTGGTCGACATTCGGCATGTCGTCTGTGCGGTGGCCATGTCGGCGGAGGGGTGTAGGGGTCTGAACGTCGCTCCCTTGGCGCGGGAGGATGCGATTCGGCTCCTGGCGGCTTGGAACCAGCAAGCGGCGGACGCGCCTCGCATCGAGGAGCTAACCGAGCGGTTGCGCGGGCTTCGGGCCGAACTTCTCACGAAGGTGTTCGGGCAGAGCCACGCCGTCCACGCCTTTGTCGAGGGGTTGTTCAACGCGGAGGTCGTGGCCACGGCCGACACCTCGCGAAAGGCGCCCCGGGCGGTGTTCGTCTTCGCGGGACCGCCTGGTGTGGGCAAGACGTACCTTGCGACGCTGGGCGCGGCGGCCTTGGATCGGCCCTTCAAGCGGTTCGACATGAGCGCGTACTCCGGCCACCAGCAAGGGGAGGCTCTGGTCGGTATGGGCAGGAGTTACGCCGGCGCCCACTCCGGGGCACTGACGGAGTTCGTGGAGAAGAATCCCACAGGGGTTCTGCTGTTTGATGAGATCGAAAAGGCCCACAGCCGGACGATCCATCTCTTTCTTCAGATCCTAGACGCGGGCACGCTGGAGGACAAGTACAACGAGCGCGATGTGGACTTTCGCGACACGACCATCATCTTCACGACCAACGTCGGGAGGAAGCTCTACGAGAGTCCCAATTCCAGTGGCGTCCATAGCGCTAACGCACGGTTTCACCGCAAGACGATCCTCGACGCGTTGGAGAACGAGAAGGATCCCGAGACGCGCCAGCCCTTCTTTCCCGCGGCGATCTGCTCGCGACTCGCCACCGGCTATCCGGTGATGTTCAATCATCTGGGCGTCAACGAGCTCGAGCGCGTGGCCAGGGCGGAGCTAACCCGATCGGCGGGGCTGTTCGAACGGCAGTACTACAAGCAGATTGGCTTCGATGATCTGCTGCCGATGGGATTGGTGCTGCGCGAGGGGGCGGGCGTCGACGCTCGAACGTTGCGAAGTCAGGTCGAGACGTTCGTCAAGACCGAGGTGTTCAAGTTCTGTCAGTTGTTCAAGACGGATCGCCTGGAGGAGGTGTTCGAGCAGGTAGACCGTATCCATTTCAGCCTCGACGGCAGCGTGGCGGAGATGGTTCAAGAGGTCCGGTGCCTGTTTCAGCAGGAGGACCGTCCGCGCATCTTGCTCGTCGCGGATTCGGACTTGGCCAGTCTTTGTCGAGAACATATCGGGGACGTTGAATGGCGGACGGCCGATCGCGCCGAGGACGCCCTGGAGATCCTGGCCAGGGAGGACTTCGACCTGGTGCTCCTGGACATCTGGATCGGGCGAGCCCTGGCATCCAGTTCCGCCACCCTTCAGCACTTCGATCACGCTCCCGCGGCGGCACGTGGTTTGGACCGGGGCCGGGAACTCCTTCGCAGAATACGAGAGCGATTGCCGAATGTCGCGGTTTATCTGCTGTCGCTGGCGGAGTCGGACGACGAAGATGAAGACCAAGGCTCGATCGACGAGGAACTGCTCCTGGCGTGTGTCAGTGCGGGCGGGGCCAGGGGGATGGTCATCAGCCGATTCATCGACGGCATGGTATCGGGCTGGGAGGAGCATCGTGACCGGTTCGCCGCCAGTCTCATCGCCACGGCTCGACGGCTGCACCTCGAGAAGGCCGCCGCCAGGATGGGGCAGGAGCGGAACGTCCTGACGTTCGACACCGCGCCTCATGTCGATCAGCAGAATCGCGAGGTCGCGATCCGGCTTCGCAACCTCCGTTTGACGCGAGCAATCGCCTCGGCGGACGCCGGGGAGGTGCTCGACGATGTCGAACGGCCCGGCACCTCGTTCGACGAGGTCATCGGAGCTGACGCGGCCAAGGAGGAGTTGCGGTTCTTCATCGACTTTCTGGCCAATCCAAAACGCTTCGCGGCGCTGGGC
>JAFGQA010000035.1 GCA_016935885.1 Phycisphaerae bacterium
AGAGATTTCAAGCTTCAATGGGGCCGCGGCTCAGGAGCCGCGGAGACAGCGCCTCTGCAACATGCGTAATTCCAAGGGCTCTCGCCGCGTGTGACGAGCGCCGAGTCATGATTGCCTCTGGGAAGCGGCACCGCCCACATCACTCTCAAGCTAGTAGTACTCCTTTCAACGGGTTGTGCCCCTGCGAGTACGTCCGGCACCCCCCTCCGGGACGTACGTGCTCGCACCCGGGTTCCGGGCACGGCGTCGGCAAGTGAATGGGTGTCGCTCCCGCCTCAAACCACTGCCGGGCCTCGTACCGCACCAGCCAGCAACCTACCGAGCCGTCGGCAGCAGCCACGACTCAGACTCTGCCCAGAATCCTCCGAGCGTACCCAGCACGGAGCGAAGGTCACCATACATCTTGTCGCCAATGGGGTCAAACCCGTGCGCCAGGATTGAGCGATTCCGGGCGGACATCGGCGAAGAATCGCCAGCCAGACCGTTCTGGAAGAACTGCTCTCCCAACGTGTCGTTCAAAGCTCTCAACAATCTGTATGCGTCCTGAAGGCCGATGGAGACAAGGCCATCATGGGCTCGCGAAGCCCACTCCTGCCGTAACTCGTCAGGCAATTGGTCGAGCCGGATGCGCTTCGTATCAGGTGTGCGGTGGATCTGGCGAACCGGAAAGGGAAGCGAGAATCAACACGGCCCATTCTCCTTGGCGGGCACGAACAGTCCCATTCCGAAATGGCTCGACCAGCCCAGCGCGATTGGGCCGGCCACGGGGCCGCGAAAGGTCAACCGAAACGCGCCGGCAAGACGGCGACCACCGTCGTCGCGCGCCTTGTGCCGGAAGCGTTTGAATTGGATTGTTCGCCAACGTTCGGCAATTCTAAATATGCGGTTTTCATCCCAGAGCGGCGTGACGGCCGCCTCCTGAATGGCATCTTTGACGAAGTCCGGCCGGACTGCGGCCAGTTGGGCCAAGAGGTCATCCTTCAAGAACGCAGCGCACGCTTCTGAAGAGCCCATGTCGATCCGGTGAGGGCCTCTGGTTTTGGCGTAGCGTGTGGCGATGTACGGCGTCGCCGACTGCCATACCGTCGAGCGTCTCAACGGGCCGGGACGGTACTCTTCGGATGCTCCCAAGCCCAACAAGAGGAGACGAAGGGGGTGGCGGTCCTCACCCTCGCGGCCCGTCCGCAGCGCATGCAGGCGATCCAGTGCGAGGCGTTCGTCTGGACCGAATCCTCCCGCCGCATAAACCGTAAGATGATCCAGTCGCCCGTCTCCGTCTTCATCCGTTGGAAGATAATAGGCGTGTAGATGGTTGGTGAGCGCCATGCCTTCCGCGCTCTTGCCTGAGAAGACTTCGGACTTCGGACGCGAAGCCGTGTCCGCCGGATAGAGCGCGTCGCCGTGAAGACGGCGCCAAACGACCCTTCCGTAAATGCCCATCAAGCAACGCCGGGCCGCCTCGGCCACGGGCAGTGTCTCGGTGACGAGCGGCAGGACGGTCGAGTCGAGAGCGTAGCGGGCGACTTGGAGTTGGAGGTGCCCCTCAGTCTGGGGCGGCTGTGGGCGTGGATCGATTTTGAAACAGTCGCGCTGACGAGTGTACAGGATCCAGCGCGAGCCCGGCGGGTCGGACCAACGCTCCTTGTGCAGCTGCAACGTATCCACGCAGAGATTCCAGGTAGGGTCAGACATTATGGATCGCCGTTCTTCGGGCTGCTTGCTCCTCCTGCGGTTCCCAATTCCG
This sequence comes from Phycisphaerae bacterium, assembly GCA_016935885.1. The sequence goes on from JAFGQA010000035.1 coordinate 1,745, forward strand.
GCAGGCGTGCGGATGCCTGGGGGGGCGGCGAACGCATCAGCGGGATCAGGGCAGAGCAAGCGGACGATCTCTTGGTCGTCAGTGGGGCCGTCGTCGCTCAACGGGACGCTGAGCGACGAAAGTACCACCGCACCCCGCGCACCGATCTCTTGGGCCCAGTCGTCCTCGAGCAGGGCGGCCTCACACCAGGATTCGGAGCGGCCCAACGTGTTCAGGTTCGCCAGGATTGCGGCGAGTGCCCTGCGTTGTGTTCCATCCAATGAAACATTGGGCCAGCGCACTAAGATTTTCTCGCCCCTCTGAACGGCAACAAACGCATCAAAGACCAGCGTTCGGTCTTCCGGACCCTTCTTGAACCACGGCATGTAGTGGCGAGCATGGCCCGTTGACGCCGGAGGGAGCACAAACTCCGGCGGATCGGCCAAGGCGCGGAGAATAGGCTCAACCTGATCCTGTGCAAGATCGGGCCTCGTGCGCTTCCAGACCGCTACCAGGGCACGTAAGATGCGCCAGGGCGAGGGAGGCCACTCTACGGCGCCCTCGTTCACGTGCCGACCCCACGGTGTGGCGTGATAGCGGCCGGCAAGGAGCTTGAAGGCGATGGAAATCATTCGTCTTGGCCCTCCTCATCACCTGCCTCGGCATCGTGGACGTTCTCGTCCTCGGTGTCCTCACTTCTTCTGCCCTTGCCGCGCTTCTTCTTGCCGGGCTTCCACTCGACCCGCGTAATGGCGGGTTCCGCGAAGAGCTTCTGCGATGTGCACTTCTTAATCAGGGCTGTACACTCATTGAGAAGCGATGTCTCGTCAGGGATCGCAAATCCGCTCGGGCGTGCTACCGTCAGCGTGCCGTCAACCTCCAAGTCACACGCAGTCCGCAGGCGCAGGCCGGAGGAAAGGAAGCGACACACCTTGAACAATGCGAGTGCGATCAACAAGTCTCTCGCGTCGTCGGGCAGGCCGTACCCACGGAGCAGAGCGAGATCAAGGTTAAAGCATGCCTTGATCTCCTTGGCGACAAACTCGGTCCGATGGAAGGGGACGTTCCCCTCGCCACCCCTCAATTCCGGTTGAACGATGTTGTTCTTGACTCCGCCGCTTTCCGCCGGCGCGATCCCGCACGCTTCGATGAAGCCCGACAGTATGCGCGTCGCGCGCAGCCGTCCTCCGATCTCCTCCAGGAAACATCCATGAATCAGGCAGTTGGGGTCATACTTGAAAAGACCGGCATGGAACCTCCTCCAATCCACGCGGCTGTCCGTCTCGTAGCCAATCTCCTGCGCGAACGTCTCATGGAAGGCTCTCACGTATTCTGAGTTGATGCGGTGTGCTTCCAATATCGAGTTGGTAAGCGTGCCATTGCCGCCGAAGTTCTTCACTCGGATGTACGGCAGGCCTTTGAGTTCAGCGATCAGATCGTCAGTCGCCTGATCCCAGCACGCCAGTTCCATCCGGTTGGCCACGGACTGAGCGGATTCAACCAGAAGCATCTCGGTTCCGTCGGGAAGCGTGTAGCGCGCCGGTCCAAGATCCGCAAAGCCGGTAGACTGAAAGCGGTGGCCTTGGAGCGGCTTGAGCCTAGCCTCCATGAGCAGGCGCGGGGTGGTCTTGAGTGTCTCGTAAGCGATAGTCATGATAGTGTCACTCCTTTCATGTGCGTCTTGGCAGTGGGCTCGGCCTGCTCGTCCTCAACCCCTCCGCCTCGTTTCCTCGGACGACGAGACGGCAGAGCCGGCTTACGGCATTGTTGTGGATCGGAATAAGCAACGCAGCGGCGAGGCGACTCGTGTCATGACCGGTAGCGCCCAACTCATCCAGTTCCCGCCAGTCGTTGTCACGAACTCGGCCACCCCGGATTGGTCCAGGCATCGGATTCAATCCCGAGGCGCGTAGGCGGCGCATTGCGACGGCGCACGCCTCGCCAAGCCGGCCACCCCGAAGCAGGTTCAGAACGGCCAGTTCAGGGCGGATGCTAATCCCTCCAGGCTCGGGACGCCCCTGCAAATGGAAGATGAGCCCCCCGTCGCCCTGTCGTTCGACCGCGAGTGGCCCAGGCAGGAACAGCAGCTTCAACAGCGCATAGTCGCGCGGCACGGGCGAGCGATTTGCGCGAGGAAGGGTGCCCGTCGTTCCCCCATCCTTGATCAACATTAGTCCCCAAATTAGGTCAGTGATGCGCCGGTCGTCGAGCTCCCCAGCGAGAAAGGCGGCGACATCTCCCAGCGGCACGGTGCAAGACGATGCGATCGGCAGGCGCTCGCATCCAGCGCGCGAGCCGTCGATCACGCGACGCTCGAGGATGCTGGTAAGGTTAGTTGCGAGGTCAGCGACGTTCCAGACCACATTACGGTCCTTCTCTGCCCATGACGGATAGCGCTTCCTCCAATCCACTGGTTCGAGGTTGGTGCGCAGCGGACCGATCCTGTCCTCGGGATCGTGGACAGCGGCAAGTGCCCGCGCGATGGCGAACTCCGGTGAACCATCGTCCGCAGCTTTGATCCAGTCTCCGGATAGTCCCGCAAGCGGCTTGAGTTTCTTGTCATTGCGGAACTGCTCCGCCTCTCGCAGCGCCCGTTCGGCCGCCCCGAGGGCTGTAACGATTCTCTGGAAAAGGGGCACGCCGCCACACTTGCAGAACTCGAAAATCGCCGAGTCTATGCGGCGCAGGACCAAATCGAACCGAGGTGGGGCCTCCTTGCCTGTTGCAGCGCGGCGGAAGCGAATCAGCCATGGATCGAGCTGGCGCAGCAAATCGACACCGGCACGATCGGCCACAGCAAAGCGGCCAAGGGGCAGGGCTAGAAAGGCCTTTCCGCTGCGCCTCAGGAAGGCGAGACGACTGAATCCTGCGATACCGCGGTCCACCCCAAGGCTGGCCACGGCGCAAGCGAACTCCATGCCGTCTCGAGCCGCCCGGCCGGAAACCTCGGCGCGTCCCTCCCCGAAGAGCTGACGGAGCCCGACGAGGCTCGTCTCGCGATTCCACACTGGAAGCCAGAGTTCACCGCGGGAGCTGGCTTCATCTTTGGATGAGGCGGAGTCGAAACCTGCGGCCACTGCACGGACCGTGAATGGGAATGCCGCTCGTGCCGAGTCCGCCGCACCGAACCGCCGCACGGCGGCCCCGGCTAGTACAAGTGTTCCCTCCATCATCATGATGAACTCCCAGGGGTTGACGATCGAATCGCCCTCCATTCCGTGTGTGGCGTTTGGACCGCCCGCCCGCCCCGGGGCGAACTGCCCGACACTGGCTAAGTCGAGCTTCGCAGGCATCATAAAGAGGGCCTGAACGAGCCAAGCCTGTGACTGTTGACTGGCAGCTGCATCTTCGTGCAGACCCAGCGCCACAATCCGCTGCATGAAGTTCTGCGTAAAATCGAGGCGCCCGTCGTTGCCGCCTGTGCCAAGTAGGGGCGCGAAGCCCTGGCCGTCCCGGTGGAGAACCATCGCAGCATCCATCCAGGCAGCGACTTGTTCAGGCAGTTCACTGCGGTATCGACGGATCAGATGCTTCTTGCAATCGTCCCTTGGTTTGTCGCCTACGTCCTCCTCCTGAAGGATTACCTGAACGCTCTGGATCACCTTCGTGTACAGGCCGACCCGAGCACTCGTGCTCTTTGCCAACTCTTCTGTAGCATCCTTATTGTCCTTCCGAAAGAATCCGGAGCCTCCCGCCCACGGCGCCACAATCGGCGTCGGCTTGTACTCGTCAAGGAAGAACCTCACGAGCGCCTCGCGAGCTTCTTTTCGCCCCTCCTCGCTGGTCGTGTCCTTAAACAGCTTTGGAGATCGCAGCCAGAATACGTCCTTCTTCCACCAGCCACGAGCTTCCTCGTCTTTCTGCTCGCTCACAAGCCGCAGAATGCCCAGGGCTTTTAGATAGGCCATTAGCGGCTCGGGGGTGCAACCGGGCAGTTCCAGCTTGTTCACGGGTCACCTCGATGGAAGCCGATGCGCCTTCGCGGTGGATCCAAGGGGGGCTCAGCCAGTCGCCGGATGGCGGCCACTAGGCCTCGGATCGCCTCGTCGTGCGAGCCGACCTTTCGTTCCAGTTCCATGAGCTTTCTTGCCAGTTCTTTGTGATTGGCAAGCATGCCACGGAGCCTCACGAAGGCACGGACGACAAAGACGCTTGCTTCAACCGCCCGCCGGCTGTTCAGCACGTTTGCCGCCATGATCGCCCCATGCTCCGTGAAGGCCCAAGGGAGGTACTTACGATGCTCCCCGCGCCCTCTCTCTAAGGTCGCGAATTGCGACCTTAAACCGTCGCGCTCTTCCCGGCTTATCTGAAAGGCAAAATCCGGCGGGAATCGCTCGGCGTTGCGCTTCACCTGTTCATTCAGGCGCTTGACCGGAACCCCGTACAGCTCGGCTAACTCCGTATCGATCATCACCCTGCAGCCACGGATCGTCACAATACGGCTCTCGGTTCGCTCGGCCGTCACAAGCGCGTGACGTCCCCCCGCGCGCTCAGGCGACATCTCCGCTTCCCCTCCCGTCGGCCGAAACGGCGCGCTCATCGGCCTTCCGGCTCGCCCGAATGTCCGCCGCGCGCAAGATCGCCTCCAGGTACGCTAGGCGGAAGGGCCCCTGGGTGTCCCTCAAGCGGATCATGCGCTCTGCCCAGGACGGTTGTCCCTTGAACGGCTCCTTCTCGCACAAGCCCAATTCCATCGGTTCCAGCGACAGCATGGCGGGGGGCGCCTCCACCCCGTCGCCGAGGTCGGTCGCCGGCAATTCGTCGCGGTCCCAGACGCCGCGGGCGAAACGGCGATTCCCATCCGGCCGCAACTCGTTCGGCAGTGAACGGATGGAAAGCCGTACCTTGCCGTGGTGAGCGGCCACGAGGTAGGCGACCAAGTCGCGATGTTCCGCCTGGATCAAAGCGTCCGGCAAGAGGAGAACCGCGACTGCGGACGCAAGCTCGTGACGGAAGTATCTCCGATGGTGTTTCCGAGTGTCATCGCTCGAACCCCCACCGCGAACCCAGCAATTGTCGGGCGCCTTGGCGATGCGGCTCGGTCCTTTCATGCATCGCTGGGCATCGGGTGATTGAAGAACCTTGTGTTCGAGCTTTGCGATGAACGCCGTATGCGCCTTTCCCCGATCATGCCATCTCACGGCGTGGCGCAACGCATCCCTCTCGAATTCATTCACGGACAGCTCATTCAGGATGTGTTCCAGCTCGGCCCATACTTCTCCGGTGTGTTCCGCTATGGTCTGCCAGACCCCGATGTGCGAAAGCCGCTCTTCTTCGGTTCCGTCCGGAGAGCCTCCCCGCGATTCCTTGTCAGGGCAAGGCTCGACACGGCTCTCGTTGTGGGCGTCCCATCCGCGCTCGCTCGAGTATCCGCCAGCATCCGCATGAACCAGGAACAGTTGGCCTGGCGCGATTGATCTTGCGTCGGCTTTCTCCCATTTCTCGTCGAGGAAATTCCACCGCCAGACCTTTCCATCGTACTCATGGACGAAGTTGCGGAATTCGCTGTAGGTTGGCCTTCCCTTGCCGTCCCTCTTTACCAGTCCGATCGGCACGGCACAAAGTTCCCTGCGTTGTGGCGCAGGTTCGTCATCCGACGGGGGCTCGTCACCGCGGCGTTGGTCCCAGGTGCGCCAGAAGACGCGAACGTCGCTGTCCTCTACCTCGCGGACAAAGCGGTCAATGTCTATATCGTTCCCTGCCAAGTCCGGAGTCGTGTCGAAAAGGTCTAGGAGATCCCTGCGGCGGATAACGTGCGTGTGGTCGAGGCGGAGCTCGACCTTCGGGAGTGCCTTGAGGCCGACGTCCTTCAGTTCCTCTAATTGGGCTGCCGCGGCTTTGAGGTCGGCGTCTCCATAAGGAGCCAGAACCTTGTCGACATCTGCCTTGCTGCTAGGCATTGAGACCCAGTACACCGCGGCGCTTTGATTCTCCGTCCCTAGCCGGTTGCAGCGCCCGAACCGCTGCACCAGCGAAGCCCACGGCGCCAGTTCAGTGAAAAGCGTGGCAGCGCTCACATCAACGCCGGCCTCGATTACCTGAGTGCTGACAATTATCATTCCGCCCGCCGGTGGCGGAGCCAGCGCAGCCTCGATCTGCCTCTGGCGGTCGCCGGGTCGAAAGCGGGAGTGAAGCAGCACCACCGAAGGTACTAACGTTTCGGCTCTTGCGGGCCGTTCCTTTGCTCTGCGGCGGCTCTTCTGGGTAGCAGGCGCGCCGTTCACGACGCCATCCAGAGCCTCAAACAACTCACGGGCCCGCTGGACGGTGTTGACGACCGCGATCGTGCGGGTCCCGCTTCCGGCCTTCTCGGAGGCTCCGCGATGTGCCGCGGCTATCTCAGCCGCAAGCGCTTTCGCGTCGCCCATCGTTGCGTTGGCCTTCGTCAGCGGCTTGCAGGCATCCCAACGAGCCTGGAGGGTCTCTTTCGCCGTCCCGTCCAGACGCCAATCGCCCAGCTCCAGCGCAAAGTCGAAGGTGAGACGAGCCTTCGGGGGGTGCTTTTCGAGAACGTCCTTGAAATCGATGGTCTCCAGCCACCGGTCATCCAGCGTTGCGGACATCCACACACTCCGGCATCCGTGGCCGTTCCTCGCTTGCTCCGCGTCTTCGAGGGGCAGCTTCTTACGAAAAGCCTCCAGTTGAGCCGTCGTTGGAAGGCCGTTGCCCATGAGCTGAATCTCATCGAAGACCCACAAACAATCCGTGTGGAGCATTCCGAACTGCATGGGCCAGCGCGAACGGCTGGCAGCGTATCCGCGATTCAATGCCCGCGACAGCAGCATGTCCTGGGTGCCTATGATGATCGCGTCGCGCTCAGGATAGATATCCCAGTTGTCTTGGTCCTCGCCACCCATGAGGACATGCACGACGACCTTCCCCTTAACGTTGAAGTCAGGCGTGTAGGAGCGGAACTTCTTCCTGTCGCCCTGGTCGTCGAACTGCGCTTGTCCGGCCAGAAGGCCCAGGTTGTGTAGCCAGAGAACGGCATTGTCGCGGGTCTGTTCCACGAGCACCCGCATCGGCAGACAGTACACCAGTCGCCGCGGCGTGACGGCCTTCCTCGCTTCTTCGGCATGGAAACGCCTCCAGAGCCAGCCTATTACGGCCATCGCGGTCTTGCCGAGTCCTGTGGGCACATGGACGAGCTGTGGAATGTGCGGGGATTCCGCGAACTCTCGCTGAAAGGGGAACGGCGCATTCCCAGCAGCTTCTTGGAAGAACTCGTCGAACTTCACGACCGCCTCCCATGTCGAGCAGCCTCATGAGAGTCCGCTTGGGCTTGCCTGCCTGCGCAGCGCTTAACGATTCGAGGTAGCGTGCAACCTCGACCTTTCGAGCCGGGTGCGTCGCCTGGGCGATGGATTGCCACCGAATCCCAGCGCCAAGTCTTGCTTGCCCGTCTTCCTGCATTTCCCGGCGACTTGGACACAGTCCGGACCGAGGAAAGACCGCGCCTCTCGTCGAGGACTGCCGCACGGGTCTCCGTCACGCCACAGGAGGTGTCCCAGCCGGCGCAACTGCTCCGCGAAGAGGTGACGCACTCCATCCCATTGTACTATCCGCGCAGGATTCTCGCAATAGGCAGGCTCTCACGGATGGAGGCGATGCGCCTGTCCTCGGAGTCGAGTTCGCCCCTCCCTGAGCGGACCCGGGCCCAATCGACCAATTGAGCAGTGTCCAAGGTATAATCAGAGGCGCCATGATGGGCTACCGTGCCCACGACATACGCGCGGTTGGGCGAGCTGTGCCGCAAGGAAGGACGCGCCGGGCGCATCTGTGGCTTTAGCGGTTCCTCGGCCCACGGTCCCCGCCGCGCGTGGAGGCGGAGCCTCCGGCTCGTGAAGAAAAATCGACCGAGCGCACCCGCGCCCCGGGGCTGCCGTCCGGCCCCGATGAACGGCGGGCGGTAGGTCGTTCGATCCTGCCGCCCGTTCTTCGGATTTTGCTCTTGCCGCTTGAGCCCTGCGCCAGCTTCTCCGCGGCCGGTTGATCCTACTTGTCTTCCTCCCTGATGCCCATTCCGCTCCTGTCGGGGTACGCCGGAATCGGCGGCACGCGGTGCGGGTGCCTGACGATTTCCTCCAGCATGTAGTCTATGGCAGCGTCCAGCTGCGGGTCGCCGCCGTCGACCATCAATGCCGG
>JAFGQA010000036.1 GCA_016935885.1 Phycisphaerae bacterium
CCGATCGCCTCGCCGTACCGCTTCACGTGGCTCAGGAACTGCTCGACGGTGATGTAAAACAGGTCCCGGTTACCCAGGTCCGTGAGCTTGTCGTGGTAGGCGAGATACTTGAGCTTCCGCTCGGTCTTCTTTCGCTGGGAGATGTCCCTGACGATGCAGGTCAGAAGCCGCTCGCCGGACACGGCACGGGAGTTACCGAAGGAAATTTCGAGGTTCACGACCTCGTTGAACTTGTTCTGACCCAAGACCTCCAGGGTGCTTTCCAGCTTGGACGCCTTGCGGTCCGGATCGTCGATCACAAAGTACTTGCGGATCAGGCTCGTGTAGCGCTTGTGCAGTGAAGGAGGAAAGAGGATCTGGATCTCCTTGTTGATGAGCTCCTTGGCGGTGTAGCCGAAAACGGAGCGCACCGCCGAGTTGGCGAACAGGATGCGGTAGTCCTCGCTGATCTGCAGGATCGGGTCCGTGACGGTCTCCGAGAGGGCCCAGTAGCTGTTGCGTACGGCCTTGAGCTCCTGGGCCACGGTCTCCTGATGGGTCAGGTCCTTGACCAGCACCAGGACCTCGAGCGTGCTCTCGGCCCGATACACGACGAGGAAGAGCTCTGCGGGAAAGTGCCGCCCGTCTCTGTGGAGCGCCCGCAGGGACAGGGTTTCCCGCGGTGAGCTTCCCTCCGCTTCCGTCCCCATGGCCTGTATCGCCACTGCGAGCTTCTGCTCGAACTGCCGCACGGCATTCTTGGTCAGGAGCCGCGACACCGGCTTGCCCAGGATCTCCTCCGGGGCGTAGCCGAAAATTCCTCTCGAAGCGCCGTTGGCGAAGCGGACGATACCCTTGCTGTCCAGGCGCAGCGCCGCATCCGTGGTGTGATCCGCGATCATCCGGAACAGCGTCGCCTGCGACGCGGAAGGTAGCGCCGGCCGTTCGCCGACTACGGTTCGCGAGGGCGAGCGGAGCTCCGTCGCCGCTGGTTCTTCTTTTCCCATCAGTACCCGCCTATATCCTTCGCTTCCGCGAGGGCGCGCGTTGTCCGAGCATGCACAACATACGAACGGTACCACGCCCCGGCCGCGTTTTCAGCGTACGGAAATCGTTCTCTCTTACGTATATCGGCGGCTACCCGCGATTTCTTGCCGTCGAATCGGCTACTCCCCCCTCGCCCGCAGCGCGGCAGGCAACTCACCCGCCCACGACCGAACCGCAGCCCAGTCGCGGATGTCGCTCGGCGGAAGGCCCTTCAGGGCAGGCAGCAGGCTCCAGGGCGGGCGGAGCTGCGCGGGATCGAACCTGCCGCCGAACACCACACGGGCGGCCGGGCTGAGGTCCGGGAACTTGGCGAGCTCCTTGTCGAGCTGCTCCCGGGCTCCCTGCCACTCCTTTTCCTCGTCGTTGAAAGGTCCCAGAGCGAATACCGCAAATGGGAGTTGGCGGAGGGCCTTACCGTGCCGGGACAGGAAGCTACGGGCGTCCCTGTGCAGGCGAAACATGTACAGGGGCGCGCCCAGCACCACGGCCCCGTAGCCGCTGAGGTCCCGCACCTTCCGCGCGGGCTGGACGTCGACCTCCAGACCGGCCTCCCGGAGCGCTGCCCCCACCGCCCCGGCCACTTCCTGGGTCGACCCGTAGCTGGTGGCATAGGCTACGAGAATCGAATCCGTCATGTGCCCCTCCTCTAGCAAAGGCTTTCTACCGAGTCCCGGGTGACCAGTCTGGCGGCGCGAAAGAGGCTCCGGGCCCCTCCCCCCGAGCCGCACCAGCAAGGCCAGCGTACGGTCCTCTTAAACACGGCCCTGCCCCGCTCGCGGAGCTCCCTCAGACTCGCCAGCCCGCCGCGGCGATCACTTCCTCACGATCAGGTACCACATCGCCGCCAGCTTGATCCCACCTTCTCCCTCGATAGCCTGCTGCATCTCCTGGATAGTAGCGATCTTGTTGTTCATGTCATCCTTGAGGTTCTTGCCGTCGAACTCAGCGACCTTCTTTCCGTACGGGTCCCTGATGTTCTTGCGGTCGATTTCCCCAAGCCTTGCACTGTTCCACGCTCTGACCGTGCTGCGGTCGATCTCTCCCATCTTCTGCCCGTTGCGGTTTCTCAACCACCTGCCATCGAACGTGTACTCTGCCATCTCGTCCTCCTCCAGGTCAGCCCTCAGCGACGAACCCGGCGCCCAGCTGTACCGCCTTTGGGGAAGCAGGAAGCTCCAGCTTCCCGCGCTCACCATCTATCGTATCACGGACCGCGCTGCCTGGTCACCATGACCCGGTGGCGCGGACGCCAGCAGCGGTGGCGCGGACGCCAGCAGCGGTGGCGCGGACGCTAGGAACGGCGTCGCTTCGAGCGCTGAGCTACGCGAGTCGAACGACCCGGGCGCGACACGCCCGCGACTTCGATAGACCGGTCTACGAGCGCTCACGGTGCCCGCTCAACGCGATCGAGCAGCCGCGTGACCAACTCTGGTTCGTCGAGCATTGTCCTCTGGCAAGAAGCTGGTGCGAAGACAGCCGAGGAGGGTCTCTCCTTCACCTACTGGTGTTCTTGGGACGCGCTTCCCATCCATTTCAATTCGATTCCGGCTATTCTCTGGATTCTCAAACCGAGTTGTGCGGCATGGTGCTGAACGTGCCGTATGCACTCGACGTACAGCTCTGCACGGGAAAAGGTTTTCGACGAGAATCCAGATGGTCCCCGTAGAGTGTGCTCATCATCCATTTGCAGTGTCGTCACGCATTTGGCGAGGCAGTGGCTCAGATACTCCGCGCATTTCGACCGTTCGTAGAGGTTCTTGGCTTCCTTCCATTCGAGTTCCTCGTAGTCCTGGAAGAACGCCTCGTTGTTTCGGTGGAACCTTTGTGCACGAAAGAGCGATTCATCTCGCTCGAGATACAGGTCCGTGAAGAAGAGCGCATGGAATACAACTTGACAGAAGGGGTAATCCCCATGGGACTCGTTCCATTCGTTCTGTGGGCAATTGCGTATACACTGGCCCAACGTATGCAGTGCACATTCCATTTGGCTCAGCACGACATGCTTGAACAACGCGATCATCAAGCTCCCCAAGTTCTGGTGTCAACCCTGGCCGACCGACAGATGCAGATGACAAGGAGACCGCGCCTTACCGATACGCCGGTAGCAGCGCGTGAAATCCCCGTACCGATCGCCGCATTCCCCCGAGTCTCCAGATCTACGGCGGAACAACGAGAGGCTGATTTGCCGCGCCGCCTGCGGCGCGGTCACCTCGAGCGTCGCGTAATGCCTCCTCCAGCGCAATAACCATGCCATGCTTCAGTGACACGGTCGAAGCACAGGCTCAACACTCCGGTCCGACGGCTATTTGAGCGCCTCTTCGTTTTTTGTCGCGGTATGCCCAGCCGATGTGCCCTTGATCTTCTTCTCGAACTCTCTCCCAAGCAGTAGATACTCTTTGTCGAGTCCATTCTTCCTGTAGAAGTGTATTGCCCTGAGATTTGCCTTCTCCACACCCACTTCGATTTGGTCATATCCCATTTTTTCGGCTGCTCTTCTACAGTGCTTCAGTAGTTCACTTCCGATGCCTCTGCCGCGATGCGCCTCATCAACAATGAGTTCATTTATCAGGGCAGTCCCCTTGCGGTGAAGCACGCAGGAACAGTGGATGAGCGACGCAAATGCTACAATCTTGTCTTCGATTGCGTACACATATGCTGAATAGACCTCCGGCAGTGATTTCATCCTACAGAATTGATCTCGTAGAATGTCTAGACTCTCATGGTGTTCGAATCCTATCGATCGTGACAGTCCTTTCAATAGCCTGTGAATCTCCGGAAGGTCCTCTCCATCCCCGATGCGTATTGGCACCGATGATCTCCTTAATCAAGCCAGTCCTGGTCGCTACAACCGGAAAATCAGACTGGCCTCTTCTTGACGTACTCTGTGGCTCTTGCCTGCCAACCTTCTGTTTCATTCGGGGCTGGCGTGATGCCACCAACTCACCGCACCCTGAGCCGCGCAACCCTCCGGTTCCGCGGCGGCGCGGTCGCGCCGTCCGCGGCAACCGCCTCTTGCAGGGCGATCTTGGATGTCGATCTGGTAAGAAGTGATCACGCTGACGCATATCCCCTTGGCACTTGCGAACTCGAAGAGATGGTGGCAAAGGCCTCGCTCCGCATCTCGGTACCGGATCGTGCCACTGACAGCCCCAAATCTGCCGTGACTCATGACGTGCCAGGCTGTGAGCTTGATAATCGAATCGCCGTGCGTTCGTTCAGTCTTCGTCATGGTGGTCCTCAGGCTCCGTTCCGTGTTAGGCGGACGGCGAACTCAATTTCGTGCGGACCGGAAGATCAGGCTGAATTTGCCCCAGCTGCCTCTTCTCTCACAGGTCCGGCCGGCGCTGCGGAACACCATGGAACGGGGTTTGGGCGGATAGCCCAGTCCTCAGCTCACCGCTTTCTTCACCAGTGCGCCGATCTTTGCCTCTCCAGCGGCGGTCAACTCCTTCAGCGCGAATGCGACTGGCCACAGGACCCCTTCGTCGAGGTTCGCCGCGTCGCTGAAGCCGAAAGTCGCGTACCTCGTCTTGAATTTCTGCGCGCTTTGGAAGAAGCAGACGACCTCGTCGTCCTTGGCATACGCGGGCATTCCGTACCAGAGTCTCGGCAAGAGGCCTGGCGCGCTCGCTTTGATGACAGCATGGAGCCGCTTGGCCATGCCGCGATCCGGTTCCAGCATCTCGGCGATCTTCGCGAGCACGGCGCTTTCCCCGGCCGCCTTGTCGGCGCGCGGGCCGCGGCGCGCGGCCGCCTTCAGCTCTTCGGCGCGCTCCTTCATCGCAATTCGTTCTTCGTCCGTGAATCCTTTGGACGTCTTGTCGGTCCTGCTGGTACTCTTGGCGGACTTGCGCGCTCCCTTCTCTGGGCTCATAGAAATCCCCTCCTGCTCACTCGCGTGACACCCTCGCCATGTTAGGCGTGAAGATGCTGTGCATTTCATTTTTTTCCTGTCAGAAGTCCTAGTGTACCTAGCATGAAGGGAAGCTTCAGTGCAGCTGGAATGAACGGCAATTTGCGTGTATCCACATATTCTACGTTGCTGATACCCCAGCTCTTGATTGTCTCTACAAGATCTTCGGGCTTGCCATAGAGTTGTTTGATATGAAACAAGTCCTGAAATGTGAACTTGCCTCCCTTCTTCAACACGCGCAACGCTTCTTTGATAAGAGATACCTTATTGGGGGTGTCTTTTACTTCATGGAAGACCAGGTTGCTGATCACGGCATTGAATTCTTCATCATGGAACGGCAGTGAGGAAGCACTTGCCTTCTGGAATGTGACCCGCTCGGCTAGTTCTTCTAGACCGAAGTTCCAGCCGCAGCAGACAAGTAACTCTCTGCGGCGCTGAAGATTAGCTCGAGTTCTGGCGTGCACTCACTGGGTACGGCAG
>JAFGQA010000349.1 GCA_016935885.1 Phycisphaerae bacterium
CAGTCTAAGCTTGAGATTGCCTATGCCGCTGACGCCGATCCGAACCGCGACCGTGAGGGAGCGGTCAGCCTTCACCCTTGAAGAACGTCGGCAGACTGATCATCCCCGTCGGCCACAGGGGGGCGACGCTACAACGAAGCGTCAATGGAGCATGCACGCTCAACCCTAAAACGCTCTAACGCGGATGATGCATCACGCAGAGGCGCAGAGGCGCAGAGGCGAAGAGATGTAATGGACAGAGGGTTAGCAGAATGGCCGTTGGGCGAGGCTTTTACACACTGTCGAACGAAAAGCCCGGTGATTCGTTGCTAACCTTCTTGCAGACAACACTCTGCGACCTCCGCGGGCTCTGCGTGAGGAATAATCCAGGCTAATCGTCGTCCTCGGCCCGGAGCTTCTCGATCGCCTTGTGGATTTCCTCCCGGATCTCTCGGTCCAACTCGTGGGTCAAGGACTTCTCCAGTTTGGGGATGTCCGTGGGCGCGCCGATGGCGGCCAATGCTCGGACGGCCTCCAGGCGAACGCCACGGTCCTCGTCGTAGATCATCAGCCGGTTGAGTCGCTCGACCGCCTTGACGACGGAGTAGTGCTCCGGCGAGACGCAGGCCGCGACCGCTTGGCACGCGCGACGGCGGACCGACGTCTTCTCGTCGTCAAGCATGATGATAACCAGTTCGGCACTCGTTTCGCGGTCGCCCCGCGCGGCAAGCCCGGCGAGTGCCATTGCCCGGACGGTTGCGGACTTGTCGCGGGCCGCCCTCTCGACAAGGTGCAGATCATCCGGCTGGCTGCCAAAGGCCAGGACGAAGACGGCACGGCCGCGCCTGCCGGCATCCTTGCCCTTGGCGATCTTCTTCAGCTTGCCGCGATACTCGTCTGCCAGGGCGGTCAGGACGCCGTGCGTCCGCTCGAGGAGGTCGTATTCGTAGTTGGTCCTGGCGGCCTCGTGCTGAATGATCGTCTTTGCAAGGAGGTCGTCGAGCTGCTTCGTGGAAAAGGGATTGGTCTCCGACTGCCTTCTGACAACGCGGTCTTCCAACTCGTCCACGGCGGGCATCCAGATCGAGTCCGGCCAGGTCTTGCGGAACAGGTTGCACGCCAAGTAGGCCTCCCGCTTGTGCCCTTCTCGGTCTTCCCCCAGTGCGCGGGAAAACGCGATCATCTGCTCCGTGACACGTTCCTGCTCCTGCTCGTTGAGCGAATGCAACTCCACCAGGCCCACGTCGAGTTTGAGCTTGAATTCCTCGGGTGCGTTCGCGCGTTTTCGCTGGTAGTCGGCTTGTGCCTCCATCTTGACCAAGACGCGCTCCGGTCGCGACCAGTAGAGCACAGCCTGGCCCTTGCCGAAGACATAGTCCTTCGCGAGGGGCTCCTCGAACTTGCCCTCCACGAACAGCGTGACCCTGGCGACGGCGTCGCCCTTGATCTCGGCGACGTCGACGAATTCATACGTCTGCGTGCCGGCGATCCCGTTCGCGTACAGGTCTCGCTCCCACCGGTGGCCGGCATCGATCTGCTCTTTCGGCCAGTGGGCGAAGTCGAGCAGGGCGTGCAGGACCGCGCACTGTGCGGGGTCGGTCATCGGGATCTGCACGGGGCCGTCTCGCGGGGTCTTATAGGCGCTGTGCAGACGCGTGGAGCCCTTTGGAAGAACAAGGCTGGAAGTGGGCGGGGTCGGCTCGATCTCCTTCTTGTCGTGGCGAACGCTAAGCACCTTCGGGGCGTGGTCGACCATCATCTGATAGACCATCACGTTGCCCGGCTTCGGCTCGTTGATGTTGCACTGGACCCATCGGGCCTCCTGCCGGTATCTGAGCCTCTCGACGTGGTCCCGGCGGTTGGCCTTTCGCGTAATGGTGCGGGAGATCTGATGCATGGTCAGATGCCCGGGCAGGAGGTTGTTCCGGAAGGTCATATGGCCGCCGGGCTCGGCCCAGGCCGGGGATGACGTGCCCAACGCCGCAAACCCAAGCAGGAACAAAACAAGACGATATCCCGTCACGCTGCAACTCCGAGGACCATGCTGGGATCGGCTCTTACAGATTATAGGCGTGCGGAGGCGGCTGTGAACACAGCGTCTCTGCGGGGATCGCGCGGGGGGAGCCGTGACACTTCCGGCGGTATTCGATTCTGGGCGCCACGGGCGGCTTGCCCGCCCGTGTGGTCTCTCCGGTGGGTGCGTGGGTCATGCACACTGGCAGGCAAGCTGCCAGTGCGATCTCGCACGCGATTCCTCACAAAACACTGGCGGGCAAGCCGCCAGTGGCACCCGGCGGATACGTTCGATCAGTGATCATGGTACAATGGCGGGTAGCGGTCTCCTAACTGGACGGCCCGTTGCGGAGGGGAGCGGCGCTTCGGCGTAGCAGCGTGGGTCTCCTACCGCGTGGGCAAGAAACGCGAAAGGACAGACCCATGTACACAAGCCAACCACACCGCAAACGTTGCATCCTTCTCACGCTCGCGGCGTTCATCGCCGTATCCGCCATGGGGTGCCGCTGGGCAGCAGCCCAGAGCATTACCGAAATCATCGACGTTACTGGCGATGGCGTCCATGACATTTGGAATCCTTACGGCATCGCCGTGGACGCCGCGGGCAACGCCTATGTGTCGGGTTTCGCGACCAGTAACACCTTCAAGATCACGCCCGCCGGGGTCATCACCGAGATCATCAACGTGACGGGCGACGGCGCGGGCAACGCCCTTTTTAATCCTGCCAGCATCGCCGTGGACGCCGCGGGCAACGCCTATGTGACGGGTTCCGAAAGCGACAACGCCTTCAAGATAACACCCGCCGGGGTCATCACCCAGATTATCGACTCTACCGGTGACGGCGCGGGCAATGGCCTTGACGGTGTTCTGGGAATCGCCGTGGACGCCGCGGGCAACGCCTATGTCACGGGGCAGCCTAGCAGCAACGCCTTCAAGATCACGCCCGCCGGGGTCATCACCGAGATCATCGACGCCACCGGCGACGGGACGGGCAATGGCCTTGGTGGTCCTATCGGCATCGCCGTGGACGCCGCGGGCAACGTCTACGTGGCGTGTTTCAACAGCGACAATGCCTTCAAAATCACACCCGCCGGGGTCATCACCCAGATCATCGACGCGACCGGCGAC
>JAFGQA010000350.1 GCA_016935885.1 Phycisphaerae bacterium
GGGGAAGGACCCGTTGGCCAGGCGTTGCGTCCAGCCGGCGAGCGCGTACCGCAGCACCCCGCCTGCACCCGATCCGATGAAGATGAGTATAAACTTCGTCATAGCGACTCCCACCTGCACGTGGCTCGTGCGCGTCTCGCGTCAAGGTAGGAGTCATCAGCCCCAGGCCCGGGGCGGTTGGAGGCGAACTCCATCGCCGCTGACATGCTACCGCCGCCTGGGACCGGCGTAAAGGCCGCTGCCCAACCGCTCGGTGCCCTGGCCCCGCACGCCCCCGATCGTCGGATGCAACAATCGGAGTGCAAGGGCGTGGGCCATATTGTACTGGCCCCGGCGAGACGGCGCCTGTTTCATCGCACGAAGCGTTCACCCGATCCATTTCCTATTGATGTTCCGCAAGCTGACGGCGAACAGGACCGCGCAGAATGCCGCCAGCAGGGCGAAGTCCAGGGGCAGCGGCATCACTGCCGCGTGGCGGATCGAGCCGTGCAGGGCGTCGGCACCGTACGTCAGTGGCAGGACGTACGACAGCGGTCGCAGCCAGACGGGCAACTGCTCGATCGGGAAGAACAGGCCGCACAGAAACAGCATCGGGAAGCGGAAGAAGTTCGAGAACGTCTGGGCCTCGAACACCTCGCTGACCGAGACGGCGATGAACAGTCCCAAGAACGTCGAACTGATCGCGATGAGCACCACCGCGGGGATCAACGTCCACCAGTCCACGCCGGCCAGGTCGATCAGGAAGGCGGCCAGGATGACCGGCACGAACGCGTTGGCCACGCCGAAAAGGATCGCCCCGGCGGTCTTGGCCAGCATCAGCAGTTCCAGCGGGATCGGCGCGAGCAGCAGCCGCTCGAACGAGCGGCCCTTCTTCTCAAACGTGACCGTGACCGCCAGCAAGCTGGTCGTACCGAACAGGACCGACACCGCGATCACGCCCGGCAACAGCCCGGCG
Organism: Phycisphaerae bacterium; assembly: GCA_016935885.1. Next base: position 956 of record JAFGQA010000350.1, read on the forward strand.
ACGCTGTCCAGCCCCGAGCCCGAGCGGATGAAGAACATCCCCGTCCACGCCAGCGGAAAGATCAGCCCCCAACTGACGTTCGGCGGCTTGAGGTAATACGACCGCATGTCCTTCGCCAGGATGTTCCAGAATGCGATCCAGGTGTTCATGCACCGCCTCCGATCCTCGCCTTTTCCTGCTTCATGGCGGCCGGCTCGATGCCGGTGATGCGGACAAAGACCTCCTCCAGCGAGGGGCGGATCTTGCGGGCCTCAGAGACTTCCGCACCGCGGTCCTCCAACAGTCGAACCAGCGGTCCAACGCGCACCGGCTCCGGCGACTCGACGCGAATGGCCGTGTCCGCAACGGCGCGGCACTGAAGTTGCGGGAACTCGCCGGTGATCGCATCACATAGCTCGGCGGCGCTGTCGCTGACGGCGAACTGCACAACGTGCCGCCCGTCTGTTTCGTGCATCAGCGCGTCCGCCGTGTCAGTGCGGACAATTCGTCCCTTGACGATAAACGCGATGCGTCCGCAGAGTCGCTCCGCCTCTTCGATGTAGTGCGTGGTCAGGAAGACGGTTGTTCCGCCGCGGTTCAAATCCGCGATCAACTGGCGAGTCTGCCGGGCACTCGCGACGTCGATGCCGGTCGTCGGCTCGTCCAGAAACAGGATGGGCGGCGCGTGGATGATGCCCGCCGCGATCGTCAGCTTGCGTTTCATCCCCTTGGAATAGCCCGCGAACTTGCGCCCGGCCGCATCGGCCAACCCGAATTGATCGAGCAGTTCGCGAGCCCGCGCTTCGCGGTCGGCCTTGCGCAGCCCGTACAGCGCACCGCAGAAGCACAGGTTGGCGAAGCCTGACAGCTCGGGATACAGGTTGCTCTCGTCGGGCACGACGCCGATCAGGTGCTGAGCGCCGCGGGGGTTCCTGGTGCAGTCGATCCCGGCGATGCGGATCGTCCCGGCGTCCGGCCGGGCCAGGCCGGTAAGCATGTTGATCGTCGTGGTCTTGCCCGCTCCGTTGGGGCCCAGGAAGCCGAACAACTCGCCGGGCTGGACAGTGAAGGCAACGGAATCAACGGCCGCGATATCGCCGAAGCGCTTCGCCAGATCGGAGACTTCAATGACACATGTGTCTTCAATCATCCTCGGTTGCCTTGCGGATTCGCTGCGTTCCACGTCATCAGCACGCGCCGACGGCCGGGCGTTGCACGTCTGCCGCATCAGTCATGCCGTCTCCCGGTCTGCTGCTTCCTCGCCTTCTTCCCTGCGTAACACGACGCGTCCCGTTGCTTCACGCGACAGGGCTTACCAGCAACATCCAGCAGCTTCTCCATTTCCTGCCGCCACGCCGCCAGTGCATCTTCGTTCAGGCGATAGTGCACGAAATAGCCGCGCTTCTCGCTCACGACGATTCCCGCGTCGCGCAACACGCGCAGATGCTGCGACACGGCACCCTGCGTGACGCCCAGTTGTCCGGCCAGCGCGTTGACGCACAGCGCCCGGCCGCGGAGCAGCGCGACGATGCGCAGCCGCGTCGGCGCCGCCAGCGCCTGCGCGAATCTTGCGAGTTTGTCGGTCGGGTCCTCTTGCATATCAGTAACCACTAAAATACTAATGTGGAGTGCTGCCCACTGCAAGAGGGTGGAAACGAGAGGCTGCGCCTCGTCGCCACGTTGTCAGCTTTTTCGGAGCAGGGATGACGCTGGGCAGGCCGCGGTCCGCTGATACAGGCCAAGCGACGCAAACGGCCTTCAGATCAGCCCCGTACCCAACGCGACACCCAAAAGCAGCAGCATGATCCCCACGAGTACCCGAATCGCCCGCATCGTGACCTTCTTGACGAGTCGCACGCCGATGAACGAGCCGACAAAGGCCGCCACCGTCCCGGCCGCGACGAGTGCCCAGGCGCTGTGGCCGTTCTGCGAGACGGTGTGGAGCGACCCGCCCAGGAACGTCGCGCCATAGACCGCCAGGCGCGCGACGTCCACCACGACCGCAGACACGACCGTCGTGCCGATGAAAGCCTCCTTGGCTAATCCCGAGCGAATCAGAAACGCGGTGCGAAGGGCCCCCTGATGGCCCGACAGGCCACCGAAGAAGCCGGAGAGTAAACCGCCGATCGGAATGTGCTTCGGACTGAACGCCAGCCTCTCGAATCGTGGCGTGAGTTCCAGCACGGCGAAGCCGACGATGAGAATCGCGATGACCAGCTTGACCGGCGTGATCCCATGTACGCGATCGCCCAGCTTATATTCCAGCAGCGACGCCGCGCCGGACAGGAACTCCAACAGCAGTGCCCCACCTATGGCCGCCACGGCGGCGGGAAGAGCGAACCGCAACACGACGCGGCGATCGGCGCTTCGCCCGACCAGAACGACCTTGAAGAGGTTGTTGGCCAGATGCACGACCGCCGTGGCGGCCACAGCAATCGGTACGGGGAAGAACAGGGCGAAAGCGGGCATCAACAGTGTGCCAAGACCGAAGCCGGAGAACAGCGTCAGGGCTGCCACGACGAGGGTCACCGTGCAGACGACTACGAATTCCATACAGTCCTCTGGCGCGCGCCTTCACGGCAGGGAGCGTCGGTGACGCGCCTATGACTGGAGAATGCGACATGAAGCAAAACGGCTCTGGCAGAGTCGGATACCAACGCGTGTCACCTCTCACTTCGCAGTTCGTTTCCGGTCATGGCGTTGCCCAGGCGACCTCCGCCGCGTCGCTTCCTTTCGGCTCGCCTTGGCCGTGCGGTCTCCACCGCCTGTTGGTGGTCGCTCACGCGCCGGTTCACGCTTGGCGTGTTCGCGGTGCCCGAACACATGGTGGAGCTCAGATTCGAACAGTTCCCCGAACAGTTCCTTGACCTTCTGTTTCGCGGCTTTGAGCGCTGTGCGGCCCACCGGCGTGATCTCATACAGCCGGCGAGAGCGCCGCCCGACACGCTCCGAGGTGGACTCCAGCAGCCCGCGTTTTTCCAGCCGGTGCAGCAGCGGGTACAGCGTCCCCGCACTCAGCTTGTACCCGTGCCGGCCGAGTTCCTCGATGATCCATAGCCCGTACACCGGCTTCTCGCTGGCATGGTGCAGAATGTGCAAGCGGATGAGTCCTGAATAGAGATCCTGGTCGGTTGTCGGCGGCATCGGCGTCCGTCTCGCCCTGGGTATCGATTGACAATATCGACGTTCGATAATATGCTCCGGGTGTGCGGCCGTCAAGGGTGGTGGGCGAAGGACGGAGAGTCCTGCTGCTTGCTGAGCGAGAGCCGCGGAATCTTGGCATGTTGAGACCCGGCCGATGAGCACCAACCCCGACCCATTCGATGACCTAGCCGCCGAGTATGACGCGTGGTTCGACTCCGATGACGGTCGGATCATCTTCGCTCAGGAAGTTGCGTGTCTGCGCGAGTTGATGGGGCCGACGACGGGACGCTGGCTGGAGGTCAGCGTGGGAACCGGCCGATTCGCCGTCGCGCTGGGTGTCGGCGAGGGCGTCGACCCCGCAGGTTCCATGCGTGTGCTGGCCGAGCAGCCGGGTGTCCGAACGACCGATGGCGTCGGCGAGCGTCTGCCCTATCCGGTACGGAGCTTCGACGGCGTGCTGATGACGACGACGCTCTGTTTCCTGACCGATCCGGCCCAAGCGCTGCACGAATGCCGCCGCGTACTCAAAGACGCCGGGCGGCTGGTTGTGGGTCTGATCCCGGTGAACAGCACGTGGGGCCGACTCTATGCCAGCAAGGCCGCAGAGGGGCATCGAATCTACTCGGCGGCGACCTTCCGTGCGTCTGACGAGGTCATCAGCCTGGCCACCGACGCGGACTTCGATTTTCAAGAGGCGTGCTCCTGCCTCCCCACGCCGCCGGACGCCCTCGGCCGCGCAGAGCAAGCACAGGATGGGATCGTCCAAGAGGCCGAATTCGTGGCGATGGCCTTCGCGACGAGCCGCACCGCGAGGCAGCACCCTTAGATCGCCTTCTGCTGCTCAGCACCAAGTTGGCTTTCGCCACTGGCAGTCTCCAACCTGAACCATCTTCGCCGGAGGTAGAACGTCACGCTGACGAGGCCGATCAGCACCGGCACCTCCACGAGCGGGCCAATGGCGGCTGCAAACGCCACGCCCGAGCCGATTCCGAAGATCGCCACCGCCACCGCGATAGCCAACTCGAAGTTGTTGCTGGCCGCCGTGAAGGCGATTGTGGTTGTCTTACCGTAGTCGGCCCCGAGCTTCTTTCCCATCCAGAAAGACACCAGGAACATCACGACGAAATAGACACATAGGGGAACGGCGATTCGCAGAACGTCCAGCGGAAGTTGCACGATGAACTCGCCCTTGAGCGAGAACATCACCAGGATCGTGAAGAGCAGCGCGATGAGCGTGATCGGCGAGATCTTCGGGATGAACTTCTGCTCGTACCACTCGCGATTCTTGACCTTGAGAAACACGAAGCGTGTGATCATTCCAGCGATGAACGGGATGCCGAGATAAATGAACACGCTCTTCGCAATCTCGCCGATTGTGACCTGTCCATACCGAAAACGTGATCCAGGCTGGAACCGACAGACTAAGCGGAGAGTTGTCAGTGCATGTGCCGCGAACAATGGCCAGTGTTCGAGGAGCGTGGGTGCCATGGCGAGAAAGTCCCCTGTCTTGGGATGGTCGTCGCAGGTGACCACATTTGACCACTTCAAGGTGGTAATACTGCCCTCAGACGCGAGAAAACGCGATCGAACGGAAGCTCTTGCGAAAGTCGCGAGTGACGGTAAGCTGTTGTGCGGTAAGGGTTTCCCGAACCAATAGGCTGTCCCGAGGCCTCGCCTGTTAACCGCTAGGTTGTAGGTTCGAGTCCTACTCGGGGAGATCAACGGTCCGCCGCGAACCTGGCGACCGTCCAGTTCACAGGAACCCCGGAGCGCGTGAGCGCCCGGGGTTGTTTGTTATAACGCGAGTTTCGGCAGTCACTTACGACGACCAGCCTGAAGAAGAGAGCGAGTCAACGGCTCGCTCGCGTTCTGCGCAAGGCTAGGTCGCCGGTTCCGCCGCCCTCAACACCACCCACGCTCTCCGTTTCTCTCGTTAACAGCGCACCACGTAGTTAACTTCTGAGAGAACGGCCGGCTTCTGGCACAGCGCCCCGGCCTCGCGCACGAGGCCGCGATGTTGCGAAAGACGTGGAGCGCGCTCAGGGAAATCGAGCAATGGCGCCTACTGGATCGTCTCGTCGCGCACGTGCACCTCCATGATGGCCGCGGGACGATCTCGGTCGATTTCGCACCGGCGTTGTTCGACGTCGTGGCGCGTGGCGCCCTGCAGTCGCGCACGATGGCATGGTCGAACACGAGCTGTCCAGCTTGGGAACCATGGATTAGCCCCTGGCGGAATGCTCTGAAAGCCTTTATTTCCAGTATCTTAGCGTGATTCGGCGTTTTCGCAAGGCGTCGCATTTTGACGCGTTTTGAGGCGAAATGTGGTAGTCATACCACATTGCGCCGCAGCCCATTTTCAAGTCAGGCCAGCCCGCTCCCGACCGCCGGCCTTCCCGGCTGGATGTCGTGCCTCTTGCCTGGGGCGACCGACGGCGGTGCAAAAAGTGACAGGTTTCGATCCCCATGCTCAAGCGGCACCGCGCCTCCTGATGACGAATACCAGGCGTCAGGAACTAAACTTGTTCATTCTCAATGGATTGCACAGAGTCGTCGCCGATCTTCCAAACGGCTGTCAGCAACGGACTTCGTGGAAGACGGACGGCCCAGCATCGACTCCCCGTGCTGCTACCAGGGCTCCCAGAGGGATTTGAGCCCAACGTCCAGAGTCGACAGCGGCGATTGCCACTTCGGCGTCGAAGTTCGGCCCCGCTTGACGGTATTCGCCAATGCTCGCCCAACGCTCACGAAGCTCGACACGCGTGCCCTTGCTGCTATACTCGCGGTCATTGCTGACGGCCGAGGCGACTCTTGAACAGGAGAGCATGATGATGTTCCCGAGCCGGATTCCACTTCTTGGAAGCGTCACCGTCGCACGCGACGGGTGCTTCCTGAACATTTGGCAGGAGATGATGAACTCGGTTTGCCACAATCATCCCGTCTGGCAAACTGAGTTCGTGAGGACGCTACGTGACCCCGATGCCGATCCTCGACTGCTGTTTGAATTAGCGGCGACATGGTCTACGTGCATGATTGCAGGGTCGTATTGCTTCCCACGGTATGTCGCGGGACTTGCTGCTCGTACCGAGATTGACGCGGTTCGCTATGGCCTGATCGAGAACGCATGGGACGAAGCTGGTGCATACGGGCATTCCAGCCGGTCGCATTTCTGGCTGGCCGTTCGCTTGGCCCGCGTACTCGGTCTTGAGGATGCACAAATCGAACGGGTCCACCCCCTGCCAGAAGCCCAAGCCTACACGGATGACCACTATAACCAATGCGCGCAGGGTGACTTCACGTTCGCCTTGGGAATGATCTGCTTGATCGAGGAGTTTACCACGCCCGAGTTTACAATGATCTTCAAATCCTTTCTCCGATCCTGTCAGTCCGGCCTCGGTATGAACGCTGATGAATTCACTTTAAACGGGGGAGCCGAGTATTTTACGGCCAATATTTCGGATGATGAACGTCATCGGGAGGAGATGCCTAGAATCGTTGCGACTTGCTTAAGGGCTGATGGCGTCGACCTCGACGAACCAGAGCGTGTGTCGGACGGACTACAAGCCATCCGCGCGGGAGCGAATCATAGTGCCGATCTTCGCCTCTCCTTTTTCGAGGGAATCTACCGGTATGTTTCGGATGGCGGAAGCCATCGTTCTTTGGTGACGTGAATGGGCGTACGCAACCTGCCGCGGAAGCTTTACGAAGGTCCGATTTAGAGAGGCGTTGCTTGATTACGGCCTGTCCGACGGACTCGCGGCACCAATGAGCGCCGAACGCACTGTTTCGGATTCATTGCTGTTGCTCTCTTCACGGCCCGATGCTAAATGCTTGGTAATTGATTAGCGGGTCCAACCCGCGTTTTTCGGCCGGAATCAGCGATTCCGAGGGCCAACGTTCCTGAAACTGCGTCGGAGAAC
>JAFGQA010000351.1 GCA_016935885.1 Phycisphaerae bacterium
ACGAGGACAACTGCCCGGACGTCTCAAACGCCGATCAGGCCGACGCCGACGGGGATGGGATCGGCGATGTCTGTGACGGCGACCGGGACGGCGACGGCGTGCCCAACAACGAGGACAACTGCCCGGACGTCTCAAACGCCGATCAGGCCGACGCCGATGGCAACGGGGTCGGCGACGCCTGCGACGACCGCGACGGCGATGGCGTTCCCGACGACGAGGACAACTGCCCGGACGACGCGAATCCGAGTCAGGCTGACGCCGATGGCGACGGGGTCGGCGATGTATGCGAGGAGCCGGATAGCGGTGGGCAGCTTCCGCCACTCGAACCCGAACCGGAGCCACAGGCCCAACCTCAACCGGCAAACCAGGTGCGTATCCCGTTCCTGTGGCAGAGCGTTTTCGGCTGGCCACTGTGCGGCCCCGGGTGCTTGCTACCGGCCTGTGTCGTGTCGGTCGTCGGCATGATCAACATGAAACGGCACACGGGTCGGCGCCGCCGGCGGCGCCTGTGAACCGTACGCGTCCCTTCTGAGGCCACGCCGGCGGCCAAGGACATCGGGGCGAGGTAGCCACAGCTACAGCGATCTGAGGAGTTTGCGAATCGGCTCGAACGCCGGGGAATCCAAGTTGAAGGGAAACGTCTCACTCCCTGCTTTCTCGGCAAGTCGCCTTCCCGGATCTGGAAGAGTCGCAAGGTATGCGTACAGCTTTGCCTTGGACATCTTGACCTCTTTGGGCAGAGGTTCGCCGACTTCCCGGACACAGTCAAACAGCTTCTCCACACACGTCATCACAGGTCTATCTTGGATCGATTCCAGGCACGCATCCTCCAACATGCCTGGCCTCATTCCGTCCGGCAAGATCAAGATCCGAACACTTGGACGCCCTTGACCGGTTTCACCCGGATTCCTTGGAGGCCTCAAGTCCGCACGCTCTGCCGCGCCCACGACGCTCCGAAATGCGTCGTCAGCCTTCTCGTCAGCGTCACGGAGGATGGCCAGCGACCGGACTTGGCGGAAAGCGCTCTGGGAGACAAGGGCTTTCAAAAACGAACCAAGCTTGTCCTTTCCTCCGTAGTCCTTGATGTCGATGGCTGTAAGGTTCAGATGATTGCAAAAATGCTTCAATAGGGCCACCTCCTCCTTTCCCTCCACGAGGCAGAGCTTCATCTCGCTGGGTTGCCACGTCATTATCGTACCTCAAGGTCGGCGGCAATGGCGCCGTCAAGCGCTTCCGCGTCGTACGTAACTGCTTCAATCCTCTCGCCAACGCGATCCAAGCGATGAAGACGGAACATCGGACCGCAGATCTGGGCAGCGAACTCCACAGCCGCGTCCCGTGCGGCCACGAGACAGTCATGGCTGTGAGTGGTGGCGAAGATCTGCACATCGAGTCTCAGGGCGAGGTCCATGATGGCGCGCCAGAGCGACCGGTGCGTGGAATGGTGAAGGCCGGCATCGATCTCGTCAACAAGAACGAGGCCGCGAGGGCAACGGACGATCGCGGAGACCAGCGACAGAACTCGGCAAAGACCATCTCCAAGGACGCGGACGGGCAATAGCTGTGACAATCCGATGTCGGCCCAAATCGTTGGTGATCCCATATGCAGATTCACCGTGAGGTCTTGAAGTCGTGGTTCGATGATTTTCATCGCACCTACGACAGGCCCGGTCTGACGGTTGATCGACAGAGCACTGAAGCGCTCGACATCGTCGGCTCCACCACCTCCCCGCTCACGAGCGAAAACGAACACGCACGGAGCCGGGGGAGGGGGAATGTCATCCGATTTCACTTTGCCCTCGTGTAGGAACAGCTTGTAATCGCGTCGCTTACCACCTTCCGTGAACACCAGGCTCAGGCCCAATCCACGACTCTCGTCGTTCACGTGTTCCCCCACGTCATTCGTACCGCGGCCATTGCCCAAAACGCTCAATTCGACAGATTTGGACTGGCCGCCCGTCTCCACCACGCTGATCACGATAGGCTGGGACCGATCCAAGTCATGAAAGAGCATGTCCCAGGGCGCTGGACCGCCTAACGAATACCGGAGTTCCAACCCCCGGAACTTCTCGATTACGAGGGCTAGTTGTGGGTTTGTTCTGCCAGAGTAGAGGAAGATCGCTTCAAGCAAGGTGGTCTTGCCCACGTTGTTCTGGCCAACAATCAGATTGACGGGAGCCAAGTTGCTTAGCGCGAGATCCTGCAAACAGCGAAGGCCTTTGACATGAATCGAACTGTACATGCTTCGAGATCCTCGAGCGGGGTATTTCAGGCTGCCGCATTGTAGCCTAACGTGCGAGAAGCGCGCGCCCGAATCAGGACGGCTCAGGCCACCCAACGAGCCGCTCACACGCGCCCCGGCGCGGTGCGTGGCAGGTATTTGCCCCAGCCGTTGTCGCCACAGAACTTGTAGTTGTCCACGACGAGCTTGCCGCGGCTCAGGGTGGTGCGGGCGAAACCGGCCAGGTTCCAACCCTGGTACGGGGACCAATCGGCGTTGGTCTCCATCTTGCGGTGGTCCACACGGATCTTCTTCGTCGGATGGATGACGGCGACGTCGGCGTCTCGACCTTTCTTGATCGCGCCCTTGCGGTCGCCGAGGCCCATGATTCTCGCCGGCGTCGCGCAGCACTTGTCGACGAACTGCGGCATGGTCAACCGTTTCTTCAAAACGCCCTCGGTGTACGTGACCGGCAGCATGGTCTCCAGGCCGGGCATGCCCATGGGGATCTTCGTCCAGTCGCCCTTCCACACGGCCTTTTGCTTGCGCGTGAACGTGCACGTGTCGGTCGAGATGGCGCAGACGGTGCCGGTCCGGAGGGCCTTCCACAGCCGGGCCTGGTCCGCCGGCTTCTTGATCTGCGGACAGGTGGCGTACAGGTGTCCGTCCGTGCCGGCGAACAGCGAATCGTCCAGCGTGAGGTACTGTGCGCACGTCTCGGCGAAGACGTTCTTCAGCCCGCGCTGGTGGGCGCGGGCGATGATGTCCGCGCCGTCGGCGCTGGACATGTGGACGATGTAGAGCTTGCCGCCCGTGGCCTCGGCCCATGTGACCGCCCGCTGGATGGCCTCGGCCTCGATGAAGTTCGGCCGGGTGATGGCGTGCAACTGGGCGCCGTACCGCCTCATCTCCTTCTGGTTGTGATGCCGGGCAATCAGTTCGTCGAGCACGCGGCTGCTTTCGGCGTGGACCATGAGCATCCCGTCGAGGTCGCGCAGCTTCTCCAGGGCCTGGAACATGGCCGCGTCGTCGGCCTGCCAGCCCTCCTTCTCGTAGATCATGAACTGCTTGAAGGTCGGGATGCCTTGCTTGACCATCCCGGGCAGTTCTTTCTTGTGCCGCTTCCACTTGGTGATGGCTAGGTGGAAGGCATAATCGACACATGCGATGCCGTCGGCCTTGGCCATCCAGTTGTCCACGGCCTGTTGCAGCGTCTCCTCGCCGTACGGAATAGCGAAGTCAATGACCGTGGTGACGCCGCCACGTGCGGCCGCCCGGGTGCCGGTGTTGAAGTCGTCGGATGAAACCGTGCCGCAAAACGGCAGGGCCAGGTGCACGTGCACGTCCACGCCACCGGGAATGACGTAGCAGCCCGTCGCGTCAATGACGTGCGTGCCGTTGTCGGCGGCTTCCTTGGCCAAGCCCTTGGCGACCTTGGCGATCTTCTCGCCGCGGATGGCGACGTCGGCCTTCTCGGTCCTGTTCGCGTTAACGACGGTTCCGCCTGCAATGATCGTGTCGTACCGCATGATCTGCATCCTCCGGCAATGTGATTGAATCCCTGTTGCTGTTCAATTCGCCCACTCTTGGTGAAGAAGAGCCACGGTGTTCAGTCCGTGCGGCCGTGCCCAACACGTGTACATCTCTGTTCTCGCCGGACCGCGCGGACGAACACCCGCAGTTCCTGGACATTGACGACTGCGACGGGTGCGAACCGCTTGGCATGGGCGACCCCTGGCAGCCAGTGGTAAAAGGGAAAACAGCGGTTCGGAAACGCCATTCCTGACTGTGAAAACCACCGGCTTTGGCGCCGGTGCCACAGTCTTGCCACGGGCTGCTAGGTGGTATTGTGCGGCGCTGGCCAGTAGTGGTCAACGCACCCTGCTGGTCCGCTTAGTGGCCGCACAACGGTAACGAAAGCGGTCGACCCGCCTGCCGCGGGCAGGTCCGCCAAACGGCAAGCCAGCAGGCCAGCTAAGCGGCGCGGCGAGCCAAGTGGCACAATCGGTCATGTTGTTCTTGCGATGCCTTAGCAGCCCGTGCTAGAAGGGAAAACAGCGGTTCGGAAACGTCGTTCCTGACCGTGAAAACCACCGGCTTGGCGCCGGTGCCACAGTTTTGCCACGGGCTGTTAGCCGCGCCACCCGACGAACCACGCCTGAAGCCAGTCTTGTCCTCCGCACGCACACCGGTCAGGTGTTGTGAGGGTAACGGCGCCCACGCGGTCGGTTGCCGCCACCACACATTGCGGCTATGATTCGACCTTGTGCCGGGCGCCCGTCGCAGGTTGTGGGGCCGGGCCGCACCTGGGTGGGCTATGCCAAAGCGGGTCGTCATTCTGGGTTCGACGGGCTCCATCGGGTGCAGCGCGCTGGAGGTTGCGGACAATCTACCCGGCAAGTTCGAGATCGCGGCGCTCGCGGCCGGGTCGAGTTGGGAGAGAATGGCCGAGCAGGTCGAGCGCTATCGGCCGCGTGTGGTCGTGCTGACGGACGCCACGGCCGCTGAGAAGCTGTCCGATCACATCCGGACGCTTGGCGGCGACACACGGGTCTGGTCCGGCGCTGACGCGCCCGTGCGCCTCGTGAAAGAACTGGAGTGCGATTTCGTTCTATCGGCTATCGTCGGCGTGGCCGGTTTGCCGGCGACGCTGGCAGCCGTCGAGCGCGGACTGCCTGTTGGCCTGGCAAACAAGGAGTCGCTGGTCGTCGCGGGCGAGTTGATTGTCAGTGCCGCGGCGCGGTCGGGCTCGCGGTTGCTTCCGGTGGACAGCGAGCACTCGGCGATCTACCAGTCGCTGCAGGCCGGGCGCCGCGAGGAGGTGGAACGGATATTCTTGACGGCATCCGGGGGCCCGTTCCGGACCTGGACGTTTGAGCAGATGAGGCGCGCCACGTTGCAGGACGCGATGCGCCATCCGACGTGGGACATGGGTCCGAAAATCACGATCGACTCCGCGACGATGATGAACAAGGCGCTTGAGATCGTCGAGGCGAAATGGCTGTTCGGGATCGATCCGGATCGTATTGAAGTCGTGATCCACCCTGAGTCGATCATCCATTCGATGGTTGCGTTCCACGACGGGTCCATCGTCGCCCAGATGGGCCGTCCGGATATGCGGACGCCCATTCAATACGCGATGACGTATCCGCGTCGGCTGGCGGGCTGTGGGACCCGGCTCGATTTCTCCAAGCTTGAGCGGATGCAATTCGAGCCCCCCGACGTGGAGCGATTTGGGGCCCTGCGTCTGGGGCAGGAAGTGGCCCGGGCCGGCGGAACAGCCGGCGCTGCGATGAACGCGGCGAATGAAGCCGCCGTCGAGGCCTTCCGCGAGGGGCACATCGGCTTTCTTGACATTGTGCCTATGGTGGCCGATTGTCTGGAGCGTCACAAGTTTGAAAGACTCCCCAGCCTCGCGACGCTGATGGCGGTCGACGCGTGGGCGCGGAAGGAAGTTGCATCCTTGACATCCGTGTTTCTCGATGCGTAGCGTCAAGGATTTCAGTGATGTTGAGGATGTCAAGGATTGCACAATATGACGTTTGATCTGACGCTGCTTCTGGCACAGGCCGAGCCCGCAAGCTGGCTCTCGGGGGCTTGGTCCATCTTCCTGCTGGTGATCGGCTTCTCACTCGTGATCTTCGTTCACGAGTTGGGGCACTTCCTTGCGGCCAAGTGGGCGAAGGTCCGCGTCGAGAAGTTCTGCATCGGCTTCGGCAAGGAGTTGTTCGGTTTCACCAGGGGTGGGACGCGGTACGGGTTCAACATCCTGCCGCTGGGCGGCTACGTGAAGATGCTCGGGCAGGAGGACTTCGTCGTCGACAAGTCCGGCGAGCTGAAGGTCAAGGACGATCCAGACTCGTTCACCAACAAACCCATCGGCACGCGAATGGTGATCGTCTCCGCCGGGGTTGTCATGAACGTGCTGTTCGCGGCCGTGGCGTTTGCCATCGTCGTGATGGTCGGGCGGCTGGAGATGCCGGCCATCGTTGGCAGCGTGGACGAGACCACGCCGGCGGGTCGGGCGGGCGTGCAGACCGGCGACAAGATTCTGGCCATCAACGGGACAACGATTCGCAGTTTCGGGGACCTTAGCGCGCGGATCATGCTTTCCGATCCCGACGAGACGCTCGAGTTAGAGGTCGAGCGAGACGGGAAGATCGTCAGCCCAGCTCCCAAGGTCCTGCCCGAATTCAAGAAGGACGAGCAGATACGCCAGATCGGCATCGGCAACCCCGAGAACCTGCGAGTCCTGGTGCCATCCATTCGCCCCAACGAGGAGCGATTGGAGGGTGAGCTTCAGGAGTATGACCGACTGTACGGCTTGGTCGTGGATGGCGTTGTCAAGGAGTTCAAAGACGTCGGCCCATTCTCCCACGCCGTCAAAGCGGCGCGCGGGGCACCCGTCGAGATCGTCGTGAAGCGTCCAAAAGACCCCGATGCCTTAACAGACGAGATGCTCCTCCAATCAGACCCGACCGTCGAGACGACGGAGGCCACGGTGCAGGCTCGGGCGATCTGGGCCCCCCTGGCGTTCGATGCATCGGATGAAGTCAGGGGATCGCTGCTCGGGTTGGTACCCAGGATGACCGTCGCGCCGCTGCCCGGCAAGTCCTTCGAGAAGGCCGGTGTCCAGATCGGTGACGTGGTCACAAGGATCGGCAACCATGCCTACCCGGTTCTCCAAGAACTCAAGGAGGTAATAGATGAAAGCCCCGATCAGGAGGTTGCGATCGAGGTGCGCAGGACTCGGGCAGCCAACCACGGGCTGGCGGCACGGACGGTTGAATTCTGCGTGCGGAACCGCGAAACGCTGATCGTGACGGCCCTGCAGGGTGGCGCGGCGAGGGCGTTGGCCGAGGCCACGACGCTCGCTGGCGCGGCGGGTCTGCCCGGCTCGGAACGAGACAAGCTGCTGGCGAAGCTGGGGGGACTTGGCGACGGTCCGAGTTGGCGAAGGTGGCTGGAGCGCGTCGATATTCACGAGCTTGCCCCGATCGTCCCCAAGCGCGAGTTCTCGCTGTTTGGGTTGCTGGGGCTGGCCGACAAGCCGCTGCCGAAGATCGACGCGGCCGTGAACTGCATCGATGAGGATCACCTGGTCGTTGCGGACGTTGTGGAGAAGTTCGGCGATCGAACCACGCCGGCGCACGCGGCGTGCATCCCTCCGGGCGCCGTGATCCTGTCCGTGGACGGTCAACGTGTCACGCAATGGTACGAACTGAGCGAGGCCTTCCGGGCCAAGGCCGGCCACGCTGTCGAGCTGACGTATCGGGTCGCCGACGACATTCGCACAACGAAGATGGTGATTCCCGATTGCATCTCGAATGCCTTGCACTTGAACCTGGCATCGGGCACCCGGATCGTCAAGATCGACGGAAAGACGAAGTATCCCGTAGAGGTCGAGGCCGGCAAGACGCAAGACATCTCGCTGCCGGACTGGCGCGTCATCGAAGGCGTGCTGAAGGCGTCGATCGGCAAGACCGTCCAGATCGAGTATGTAACGTACGACAACGAGAGGCATACGGCCGACTATACGGTCACGGCGGAGAACAGCGACCCGTGGCTGCACCGCGTCTGGTTTGCCGCGCCGTTCCGTTGCTACCCGCTGCGCGAGCGGCACCCCATTCACAATCCGATCGCAGCCGTGGGCGTCGGCTTCCGGCAGGCCTACGACGCAACGATGCAGACCATTCAATCGATCCGCCACATGGTCTTCACGGGGCGGGTCGGAGTCAGCAAGGTCAGCGGCCCGGTCGGCATCGTTCGAATCGGCGCGAAGTTCGCCGATACCGGCGTGTTGAACCTGCTTTGGTTCCTCGCGGTCATCTCTGCCAACCTGGCCGTGATCAACTTCCTGCCGCTGCCGATCGTCGATGGCGGGTTGTTTCTGTTCCTCGTCATGGAGAAGGCACGCGGCGAACCGGTGAGCATCAAGACACAGATCGCCACGCAACTGATCGGCATCGCCCTGATCGCCACGCTCTTCCTCCTCATCACCTACCAAGATATCAAGAACTGGATCATCGGAGCATGATGACCCATCTTGTGGACAGGGGGCCATGCCGGTTCAGGCGTGTGCCGTTGGCAGCTTTGTGCTACTGGCAGCTTGCCTGCCGGCTTGCCGTTTGGCGGACCTGCCCGCCGGCAGGCGGATCAGCCGTTCGCGTTACTCCTGGCGCGACTCCTCATCTCCAGTTTTGACGTCCTTGATGATTGGGCTCCAGTCGGGCTCAACATACTGGAAGCGGGTCTGCACGCCACGCAGGACGACGAAGACCACGCGTTCGGGCTGGGCCTCGGTAACGGCCTTCATGGCCTTCCGATAGCTTTCCAGGCCTCGGATCGGGTGGCGATCGATCCGCTGGATCAAATCGCCCTGACTGATTCCACCCAGCCCCGCCCAGCCGGCCGATTCTACCTGCTCAACGAGCACGCCTTTGACGCTTTCGTCCCAGCGGTGATCGTCGCGATCGAAGAAGGTCACCTCGCGAACGGTCAACTCGAAGTCACGGTTCTTCTCGCGACGGGCCTCGGCCGGCGTTCGGCGCGATGCTTCCAGCTTGACCGTGACCTCCTTCGTTTCGCCGTTTCGCAGAGTGGTGAGCGTGGCTTCGTCGTCGATGTCGAGCTTCCGGACCCTCCTGGCGAACAGACCGGCGTCCTGCATGCCGCGCGGTCTCAGCTTGCTGCCGTTCAATGCGAGGATAATATCGCCGACCCGCAGGTCCGCATCGGTGGCCAGCGTGCGGGGATAGACCCGTGTGACGCGGTAGCCGAGCTGGTCGGGATGGCCCAGCTTGCTGGCGAGCTTCGTGAGAACCGGCTGCGTGGCGACGCCGATCCAGGCCTTGTGGACCTCACGTGGCGGGTCCTCGTCCTCGTCCGGCTTCGGCTTCAGCAGCGTCACGTTGTTCTCACCACCACGATCGAATTCGACGAGTAGGTACTCGGGCAGCGGCTCGGTGTCCATGATCGCCTCGTATCGCTGGACGATGGCGGCGAGATCGTCGATCGGTTGGCCATCGATCACGCGGATGACGTCCCCGTGGCCCAGTGGCGGCTCGGCGAGTTGGGCGGGGCCGCCCGAGCGAATGCTGCTGACCAGGACGCCCGCGGTGCTGTCAAGCTTCAGATCTCGGGCCATCTTCTCAGTGATTTGCTCGACCGTGACGCCCCAAGCTCGCAAGGCGGTCTCGTCGCCGCGGTCCTTCTGGAGCTTCTCGGTGACGATCGTCGTCTCGGCGACGGATCCGTCGCGGTCATAGCTTACTTTGATCTGCGACCCGAGCGGTAAATCGGCGATGCGCTTCATCAGGGGCGGGACCTGCTCCGGAAACAGGACCGTGACCGCCTCGCCGTCTATCTTCAGGACGACGTCGCCGGCCTCGATCCCAGCCTTGTCCGCCGGGCCCTCCTTGACGACCGAGTCAATCAGCACGCCCTTGTCCAGACCCGTCTTCTTGATGGGTTTGAAACTGACGCCGATCCAGCTTCGCACGACCTCGCCGCCTTCGATAAGGGCCGCGGTCACGGTCTCGGCCAAGTTGCTGGGAATCGCGAATCCCATGCCCGTGCCGCCGAGTTCGTTTACGCCGATGACTTCGCCCTTGAGGTTGACCAACGGGCCGCCGCTGTTCCCACGGTGGATCAAGGCGTCGTGCTGAATCCAGCGCGTGAACATGCCGGTGCGCTGGCCGCTTTCGAGTTCCATTTCGTCGACGTCGCCGCCACTGCCTCCCGTAAAGACGCGCTCGGTGTTGGAGACGATGCCAAGCGTCACGGATCGCGACAGGGCGAACGGCGAACCCATCGCCATGACGTGGTCGCCGATCTCCACCTCGCTTGAATCACCAAATCGGGCAACCGGCAGCGGCACGCCGGGGTCCTTGAGTTCGGACAGATCCAGCTTGAGGACGGCCAGGTCGGTGAGCGGGTCCTCTCCGACGAGTTTGGCGGAGATCTCCTGCTTATCGGAGAGCGTGCACGTGAATTTCTGTCCCTTGTTCGTGACGTGCTGATTGGTAATGACGTAGCCCTCTTCTGAAATGATCGTGCCGCTGCCGACCGAGCGCCCCTTGTGCTCCTTGCCGGCCCAATAATCGATCGTGACCACGTGGATGTTGACCAACGCCGGGAAGACCTGGTCGCGGGCCACCTCGATCATCCGGCGCATGTCTTTGCGGAGTTCGTCGGCCTTCGCCTCGCCCTCAGGCGCCCGGCGTGGGACCTGAGAGCCGGCAACCGAGGTGGCGCCGAGAAAAGCCGCGATTGTCAAAGCCGTGACAATCGACATGGAAGGCACGTGCTCAGACGGACGGCGCAGCGCAGGTGTTCCAGGCATGGGGTACGCTCCTTTCGTGGGTGCCACTGGCGGCTTGCCCGCCAGTGCGATCTCTTCGTACTACGCTGGCCTGGCAGAACCAGACGACGGTGTGGATCAGCAACAGGCTGGGAGACAAGTCTTGTCGATTCCCAACCCGCGTGCAAGGGGTGTTCGTTGCCCGAGAATCCTCCTCACTACGGCCGAGAATCGGTCAGTCTGAGTTACGCGGCGGACGCTCGGTGCCTGAGGCGAAGCGACGGAGGCAGGAAAGACGCCTCGGCCCGTTGAATCGTCAATCCGGCGGACATAGAGTAGGGTAGCTGGGAACCGGGGAACCGGACTGGGGGGAGATCAAGTCTCGGACGCACTCGGTTGGCGCGACTGGGGGTTTGGACTTTCCCTTCGCAAGAGGACCTTCCGTAACACCCATGCAGAACCTGGGCCAAGACCTTGGTGACACCGCTATCTCGCTGGTGCGTGCATGGGCCTTGGTGTTCGCGACGTAGCGCATTCTGGGGGAACACCACCGTGTGCATTCTGGATTCGGCTAAGCCACGCTTGCGGCGCGAGCGGTCAGGTCTTCGTGATAGACATGAGCAGAATCGCACACTGCCCGGACGGGCGGGAAAGGAAGCAGTGATGACGAAGCTAAACAGGACCGGTTGCTTATCTCTGTTGGTGGGCACGTTGTTGGTGGTGACACCGGCCGCGCAAGCGGGTCCGGAAGACAACGTGAGGGCGGATCTGCTGTCGATCGAGGCATCGGATGACGCCCTCCAGGCATCGTTGGACTACGCGGTGATTGATCTTCTCCCGCTGCTCGGTACGGCGGTCGAGGACTTCCGAATCGAGGTCGGCATCGACCAGACGCCCGATAACGGCAGTGACGATATCGAGTTGTCGCTGTTCATCTTTGACGGGAACACGACCGGCACGACCTTCGCCCCGCACACATTGAGCGCGGATGTCAGCGGCGTGCTGGACGGTCTTCCGGCCGCCGACCGGGTTCAGAACGGCGACAAGCTGGTGGCCATGCTCGACATCGACAATAGCGTCTGGGAGCTTTTCGGAGCGGGTGAGGGTGACAATGCCGCCGCCGCCACGCCGTTCTACGTGGACATCAAACCGAAGACGTTGCTGCTGGATGCGGCCAACCAAGCCACGTTGACTTACCTCGTGGACGCCCCGGCGAAGATCCACGGGTTCAAGATTCAGTTCTGGCTGGACGCGAACTACAGCGGCTCGCTCGATGGCGGTGACGTGATGGTCGAGGAGGCCCACTCATCTGGCGATACCGGCATTCGCAAGAAGACGGCGGATTTCAGCGGTCACGTGCCCACGCCCGGCCAGAAGGTCTTTGCCGTCGTCGACGCCGACAACGACGTTCGTGAGGCGAAGGAAGGCGGGCAGAACAGGATCGCCGGCGGCAGCGCCGCTGGGACGGACTTGGCAGCCGTGTCGCTGGTCTACGACGAAACGGCGCAGCAGGCCACCTTGAGCTACTTCGTACAAAGCCCGACCGACGTTACGACGGCTTATGAGATCGGGTTCTACCTGGATAACGGAGATGGGTCGTTCGGCGTGGATGACGTTGTGATCGCCACCGTGGCAGGCGCGACCGAGCCGGGCGCGCATACGGTGCAGGCGGACTTCTCCGCAAACCCACCGGCGTCCGGCGCGTTCATTCATGCCTTCGTCGATAACCTGATTGCGATTGACGAGCTTGACGAGGACAACAACCTCGCCTCCGCCGCGAACACCTTTGTGACCGATATCGTGCCGATCGCCTTGACCTACGATTCGAACACGCAGAAGGCGACGTTGGCCTACCTGATCAACAGCCCGACCAAGGTCGAGGATTTCGTGATTCGGTTTTTCCTCGATCGGAACCACGACGGCGTCCTTAATGACTGGCCCGCCATTCCCGGCGGTGTCAGCGTTGTTGATCCAGACACGATGCCCGGTGCCCGCGCGATCGAGTTCGACTACTCGCCGGAGCCCCCGGCGTCCAGTCAGAAGATATTTGCGTGGCTCGACCGGTTCAACAACGTCGTCGAGGACGACGAGGACAACAAGATCGAGGCGACGAACCTGACGCCCACCGATCTGATCGCGATTTCTCTGTGGTACGACTCGAACACGGAGACGGCCACGTTGAGCTATGCCGTCGAGGCACCGATCCCGGTGCCCAGCTACAACATCTGGTTCATCCGCGATACGAACATCGATCTGATTGCGGGGCCGGGCGACGAGATTGTCTCCGTCAGCAGTCAGACCGCGCCGGGCACCTACACGCAGGTTCTGGACTTCAACGCGCCCGGCGTCGGGTGGGAAGGCCTGGACGCGGGCCAGGTGATGTTCGCCGTCATCGACCCGGAGGACATGGTCCGGAATGAGACGGTTCCGGCCGTGAACAACAAGATCAGCACGACCAACACGGACCAGATCGACATCGAGGCGATCTCACTCAGTTACGACCCAACCGGCGGAATCGAAGCAGCCACGTTGAGCTACTTCGTCAGCAGCCCAACGCCGGTTGACGATCAGCCGTATTACATCCAGTTCATGTTGGATAATGGGGACGGCATCTGTGACGCCGCGTCGGACACACTTGTGGGGCCCGCCGTCGCGGTCGACCCGATGCCCGGTGGCCACGTGGCGACGCAGGACCTCTCCGGCAGCTCGGCCGCCTTGGGGCAGGTCGTGTTTGCGATCATTGACCCCGACAACACGCTCGTGGAATCCGACGAATCCAACAACTGCGCGGGATTCCTGAATGACCAGGCGGTGGACCTGGAGGCCATCTCGTTGGTCTACGACGCGGAGGGCGAGGAGGCCACCTTCACGTACTACGTGAACAGCGCCGTGGATGTGCCGGCGTACAACGTGATGTTCGTGGTGGACGAGGACCACAACTGTCAGCCGAACCCCGGAGACACGGTCCTGCCGTTGGTCGCGGGCGAGGTCACGCCCGGCGTGCACGAAGCCACGATCAGTATCTCGCTGGCGATGGAACAGTGCCTGTTTGCGGTCCTTGATCGGCCGAGTCCGAACGTTCCCGAGCTGGACGAGACGAACAACAGGGCGACGACGCGGAACACCGAGATCACCGATCTGGCGGCGATCGCGCTCTCCTATGACCCAATAGAGGCCAACGCGGTCTTGACCTACGAGGTGAACAGCCCCGTGAATGTGGATGCCTACGACATCGCCTTCCTATTGGACGGCGGCAACGGCTTCCTTGACGGCAGCGACATCCTGGTGGCGACCGTCAGCGGTGAGGTGGCGCCGGGCAGCTACGCGACACCTGCCGTCACGTTCGGTGTCCCGTTCGAGCCCGCTTCGGGACAGAAGGTCTTCGCGGTGATCGATCTACCGGCCCCGGGAGCCGTGGAGGAATGGGAGGAGTCGTTGAACAACACCGCCGAGGCCGTCAACACGGCGCCGACCGACCTGATAGCCAACCTGGTCGGGTCACTGACCTATGACGCGAACCTTGAGATCGCCACGTTGACCTATCAGGTTGAAAGCCCCATTCCCGTGCCCGCGTACAGGATCCGCTTCTTCCTTGACAATGGCAATTACCTGTTTGGCCCGTTCGATCAGCTTGTCGCGGATGTGGCTGGCGAGGTGACGCCTGGCCTGCACTCGTTGTTTGTGGACCTCACTGGGACGCCGGCGAGCTCTGCGCAGGCGATCTTCGTGGTCATGGACCCCATCTCCATCATTCCGTGGAAGCCGCGTGGGGATGTCTTGGAGCAGTACGACTTCTGGAACAACGTCGCCGCGACGATCAACACCGAGGGTACGGACATCCTGGCCAACGCCGTCACCGTCAGGTCCGACGACGTGACCAATCCGCCAAACGGTGAGACGACGGCCACGGTCGCTTACACGATACTGAGCCCGCTGCCGGTCGATCCGTTCGTCATCCTTGTTGGCATCGATCGCGACGGCAGTGGCGCGATCGACGACGGTGCGAATGATCTGCTGGCCACCGTGTCGATCACTGATCCCGCCGATCTGACGCCGGGCAGGCACACCATCGGCATCCCGGACTTCCGTCCCGTGCTGAACGGTGCCGCTCCGGCGTTGAAGGACGGTGACCAGATCATCGCGATGCTGGACCTCACACGCGACGGCACGCCCGTCAACGACGTGGATGAAGTCTTCGGCGACGAAACCGGCAACAACGTCATCGGCCAGACGCAGAAGGTGGACCTCGTGGCACCAAACGGCGTCACGATCGTCGTCGATCCGGGCACGCAGACCACAAGTGTCGATGTCTACTACACGGTCGATAGCATCGGCATGGTGGCTCCATTTGACATTCTCGTTGTTCTGGACCGCGGCGGCGACGGCACCGTGGACGAGGTTCTGGATACGATCTCGGTGAGCGGCGACAAGCTCCGGCCGGGCGCGCAACAGGTCACCTCGGCGGACATCCGCGGCGTCCTGACGGACTTGCAGCACGGCGACAAGATCCTCGCGCTCTTGGATCTTGACCAGGACTTCAACGAGCTGGGCGGCGTCGATGAGATCGAGGACGTTACCAACAACAGGTCCTCGCAGCAGTTGAGCGTTGACCTCGTTGCCAATGCCATTCATGTACTGGTGGACCTGAACGCCGACGCCACCGATCCTCGGCCCACGGACACGGAGGCCGAGGTCACCTACACCATTGATAGCGTCGGCAGTGTGGCTCCGTTCAACATCAGGATCGGTCTGGATCGCACGAACCCCGGCGAGATCGATGAACTGCTGGACACGATGTTCGTTAATGATCCCACCGATCTGACACCTGGCACGCACACGGTGAAGTTCGCAGATCTGCGCCAGAAGCTGAACACCTTGCTCACGTCGCCGTTGCGGAACGGGGAGACGATCGTGGCGACGCTGGACATCGATGACACAACCGCCTCGAACGAAGGACTCGTCGCCGAGGGGATCGAGGAGGCCAACAACACGGTTGACCAGGTTCAGACAGTGGACCTCGTTGCCAACTCCATCGCGGTGACCTCGGATGACATCGCCCGGACGACCGTCGCGACGATCTCCTACACCGTGAACAGCCCGGCCGACGTGGAGGCATTCGACATCTTCGTCGGTGTGGATCGCGGTAGCGTTCCGCACCCTCTGCTCGACGTGATCGACGTGGACGGCCTCGATCGAAGTCCGGGCACGCACACCGTCGTCTCGGCCGACCTTCGGGCCCCATTGGAGGGCTTGACGGATCGGTTGCAGCACGGCGACAGCCTGATCGCCATGCTTGACTGCCTGGATGCGAACGGCGATCCGGTCAACGCGGTCATCGAATCCGCCGAGACAGACAACAACGCAGCCAGCCAGGTCCAGACGGTGGACCTGGTAGCTACGGCCGCGGAACTGTTTACGGCGCCGGACTCGGGAGAGATCAAGGCTCGGGTGAATTACATCGTCAACAGCCCCGGCACAGCCGCCACGTTCGTCATCCGCGTTGGCATCGACCGCGATGATGACAGAATCCTCGATCCAGGCAGCGCGTTGGCCAGCATCGACGTGGAAACACGCTCGGTGGATTTCCTGAGACCCGGCAATCAGTCCATCACCACGGACGATCTGACCGCTCAACTGAACGGGCTGGATCTGCAAAACGGGTATCAATTGATCGCCACGCTTGACCTGTTGGACGACGGCATCGCCACGCCGGAGAACTTGGTCATAGAGCCCGAGGAACAGGCCAACAACGTTGCCCGGCAACCGTTGGCCGTGGATTTGGTGGCGATCTCGCTGGCCTATGATTCGAACACGAACTTGGCCACGCTGAGCTACAGTGTAAACAGCGTCGGCGGCGTGCCTGACTATGTCGTGGAGTTCTGGCTCGACGCGGACGACGACGGGCTGCTCGATCCGGTGCTCGACCTGCTGGTCGAGACGGTCACGACGGTAAGCGTCCTGCCAGGTGAGCGCACCGTCGTCGGGGACTACAACCTGCACACGCCGCGTTCGCAGCAGTACATCTTCGCGGTCATCGATCGGCCCGACCCGGACGACGCCGTGGCGGAGCTTGACGAGGCGAACAACACTGCGGAGACCAACAACACGGAGATAACCGATCTGGTGGCCAATTCCATCACGGTGTTCTCCGACAATGTTGCCGACGAGACAACGGCGTCGGTTTCATACACGATACACGCGCCGGATTCCGTGAATCCATTCCGGATCCGAGTCGGCGTAGACCGCGATTCGATCGGTAACCCCGGTTACAACGTCATCGACAGCGACGGCGATCTCCTTCTGCCGGCTCCGGACTTCTGCTTGGAGATCACGGACCCGGCGTTGCTCGACCCGGGGTCCTACACTGTTGAACTGCCGGACAACCTTCGACCGGCGTTGGCGGGCCTGGCCGATCGCCTGCAAAACGGCGATCGCATCATCGCCACGCTGGACCTGAATCGCGACGGAACGCCCGAGAACCAAGTCGTCGAAACCGGCGGCGACGAGACCGGCAACAACGTTGCCGGCAGCACCGTGCAGGTCGACCTGGTGGCCACCTCGGTGGACGTCGCGTACAACGCGGGCACGGGCAAGACAGTCGGCCGCGTGAATTACGCGATCAACACCCCCGGTGCCGTGGCGCCGTTCAGCATTCGCGTGGGCGTGGATGCGGACGCGGACAAGATCATCGATGACGGCACGCTGATGGCGAAGATAGACTTGTCGGCCGACGCTGAACTGTGGCCGACCGATGGTCGACAGACCGCCACGCCGGATCTGCTGCCCGCGCTGAACGCCCTGCCGGCCGCGCTGCAGAATGCCGACCGCATCATCGCGACACTGGATGTTGCCGAGGACGGCACGGCGGAGAACGCAATCGCCGAGGCCGAGGACCTGGCCAACAACGTCACGCACCAGGAGCAGACGGTCGATCTGGTGGTCCAGTCCATCTTCCTGACAGTCGACAACGCCGCGAACACGACATCGGCCACCGTCACCTACACAGTCAACAGTATCGGCAGGATCGCGCCGGTGAAGCTGCGGATTGGCGTCGACCGAGACAGCGACGGCTTGATCGACTCCAAGGCCGACGTGCTCGTCGAGACCACGCTTAAGGAACTGGCGGATCGGAGCCCAGGCGGCCACAGCTACAAGGTGGCGAACATCCGGCCGGCGCTGAACGCCTTGACGCCGCCGCTCGAGAGCGGCGATCGGATCATCGCCACGCTCGACCTCGACCTCACCGGCGCCGACGAAGGTGCAGTCGTGGAGGCCGTGGAGCAAGGCAACAACGTCACCTCGACCGCCGGCACGCAGGACCAGATCGTTGACATCGTTGCCGACGCGCTGGACCTCGATATCGGTTCGTATACCGCGACCGTTCATTACACGGTGACAGGTCCGGGCAGCGTGGCACCGTTCGTTATCCGACTTGGCCGCGACACAAACGGCGATGACGTCATAGACGATACGATGATCGATCTGCCGGGCAACGTGGCGCCAGGCGCCCACTTGGTGACGGCGGACATCGCCGATGCCCTGCGCATCCTCGGCGTGGCGGCCGGCGAGACGGTGACGATCGTGGCGGATCTTGATGCCGGTAATGCCGTTCTCGAAGGTGACGAGGCCAACAACAGACTGGTCGAACACGCCGACTACGTGGTTGATCTCAGGGCGCAGCGGCTCAGACATCCGTGTGCGGTGCTGGATTCCCTCTTCGACGCCACCTTTGAGTACAGCGTCGAACTGAACCAACCCGGCGAGGACTTCAGCATCTGCTTCTACGCCTCGGCGGACGAGGAGCCGGCGGTCAGCGCGGGCGACGTTTTCTTGGACGTCGTGGTCATCGTTGGTCCCGACTTTAAGACGGTGGGCAAGCACACGGTCACCATCGAGAACCTGCTGGTTTCCAGCGCGGATTTCCCGACGGAGAACTTCTACGTCAAGGCGCGGATTGACGATGCACAGGGGCTCGCGGAGGCCGACGAGAGCAACAACGTCATCGTCCGGCCGAACGCCGCAAACGATCCGTCCGAGGACGCCGATGGTGACGGCGTGCCGGATTGCTTCGACGATTGCCCGAATGATCCGAACAAGACGTCATCGGGTGCCTGTGGATGCGGCGTGCCGGATACGGATGCTGACGGCGACGGCGTGCCAAACTGCTTCGACGAATGTCCAGACGATCCTGACAAGGCGGCGCCGGGGGCCTGCGGCTGCGGCGTGGCCGATATGGACTCCGACGGCGACGGCGTGCCGGATTGCCTCGACGGATGTCCGAGCGATCTCGGTAAGACGTCGCCGGGCATCTGCGGCTGCGGTGTGACCGATGTGGATACGGACGGCGACGGCATGATGGATTGCGTCGATGGATGCCCGGACGATCCTGACAAGACCGAGCCCGGCGATTGCGGCTGCGGCCATCCTGAAACGGATACCGACGCCGATGGCATTGCCGATTGTGTGGACCCCGCTCCCGGAGATCCGGATGTGCCGAATCCGCGAGAGATACCTCCATCGGCTCAGCCAACGCCAGGTGACGGTGGCGGTTTGCCCTTCAACGTCATCTGGCCGCTGTTCCCGACGATGCCACCCTTCCCGATGTGCGGCATCGGCCTGTGTGGCACGGGGGCGATGATGCCCATGGGGTTGTTGATTCTGGGCTTCGCGGGCATGAAGCTGCGCCATCGCCGGCGTTAATGCGACGGACGGACTTCGGCGCCGCGGTGGCTTGGCGGCCTTGGAGCGGAGACGGCAACGCGGGCTCCTGAGAGGGAATTGTGTACCTGGGCCGCTGCGGCGTCCTCAGATCCGCCGGTTCGCTCAGCCAGGGAAACCCGATTCGCCGATCAGCTTGACGAATCGAACGGCGATCGATGACTGCTCGACGATCTTCCCCTTGTGGCGCTCGATGGTCGTTAGTCGTTGCGTCCCCTCGTCGCCCACCGGAATGACCAATCGTCCGCCGTCGGTGAGTTGGTCCACCAGTGGCTGGATGACGGCTGGTGCCGCGGCGGTGACCATGACGCGGTCAAAGGGGGCGTACTCGGGCCAGCCGACACTGCCGTCGCCGACGCGAAACGTGATGTTGTGGAGGCCGAGCATCCCGAGGCGCTGCCGGGCGTCGTCGGACAACTCCTCGATCCGTTCTACTGAATACACGTGCCCGACCAGCCGCGCCAGGATGGCCGTTTGATAGCCGGTGCCGGTGCCAATCTCCAGCACCTTGTGGGTCGGTTCAGGCCGCAGCGATTCGGTCATCAGGGCGACGATGTACGGTTGGGAGATGGTCTGCCCCATGCCGATCGCCAGGGCGCGGTCCTCGTAGGCGTGCGGAACCTGATCCGGCGGCAGGAATGCCTCGCGCGGGACGGACCTCATGGCGTCGAGCACGCGCTCGTCCCGGATGCCTCGACCGGCGATCTGGGCCTCGACCATCCGGAATCGTTCTGCCTGGGTATCACCTTCACTCATGACAGCAAACGCCTCCGAGGGGCGTCGTCCGACCGTGTGGGACCGCGCCAGCGCGTGACACGACGGCCAGCCATTGTACACTCAGGCGACCGTGCTGGTGTGCCTGTTTCGGTTGCCCCGTGCTCGGTCGGGTCCGTGACAGTTCAGGCGGGTGCCACTGGCAGCTTGCCTGCCAGTGTGTATGCCCCGTGCGGGCACCAGAGAGACCGCGCGGGCGAGCAAGCCGCCCGTGGCACCCAGAATCGAATGCCGCCGGAAGTGTCACGGACCGTGCTCGGTCATTCACACAGGGATAGATTGGCGGCAGGGCAATCGCATGCTCCGTTTTGCCGGCGCGTGCCTCGACGCCGTAGACGCGCGAGACTCGCTTTCAGCGTCCTGTGTGGGTCAACCGGGATCGGGATCAGCGCGGCTCGTGCGAGAGCCGAGCTTGCGATGGCCCTGGGTCGGCGGCGAGGTTCTTGTCCGCATCAGGCATTCCCGTAGCCTTTTATTGGAACACGATTTAGCGACGGCGTTCCAGTGCCCGCGAGAGCGTCCACGAGAGCTTGCTGCCTTTTTACGCGTGAGGTTCCATTGCCTCAGGCCGATAGATTGTATAAAGTAGGTGCAGGCAGGGATGTCGTCCAGCCGAACCTTCATACTCACGGGTCGTACGATAGGGTTGATTGCCCGGGAGAGACGAGTTGGGCCACCGACCGAGACTTCATAGCCGTTTCAATGTCGCACTGCTGTGCATTGCGGCGATGGCCGTGGGCTGTGAGGGCGACGGCGGCTTTCCGCTGACGCCTTCCGCCCTTGTGTTGGACAAAATGGGAGCCGCCAAGCCGGCGCCTCAGGACACCTGCTCCGATCTGCCCAACGGCCGGACCGTCGTTCAGGCATTGCTCGACGCCGTGAATGCGGAGCGAGCGCGGCATCACTTGCGGCCGCTGCGGCTTGACACGACGCTGACTCAGGTCGCGGAGTTCTACGCGTGCCGCATGATCGACGGCGGATTCTTCGGGCACGAAGACCCCTTCGATGGCTCCACATTCGATGTTCGTGACGTGAACTTCGGCTATGCCTACCGCAAGGTGGGCGAGAACCTGGCGGTCGGGCACGACAGTGTCCGGGACGTCGTGGCGGACTGGATGCGGTCGCCCACTCACCGGGCCAACATCCTGGATCCGGCCTTCACGGAGATCGGCCTCGCCGTTAAGCGGGGCGGCGAATACGGTGTTTACTGGGTTCAGGAGTTTGGCCGTCCGCTCGCCATGCCCACCGCCGAGGGTTCCACCTCCGCGCTGGCCGACGACGGCGGAGGCACCGATGGCGTGCCGGAGGCATCCTCGCAACCTGTTTCGGCCGATACGGGTGACAAGTAGCGGGGGCATCGCGCAGCAACAGCACGAGCGATCGTCACCGCCTGGCTCGCCGCTTGGCGGACCAACCGCGTACACTATCCCGGATTATTCATACTTCCTGAGTCGAGCCACGCGGGGCGGTCCTCCGGAGGGTAGTGGCCCATTGCTGTTGGCCGAGCGCACAAG
>JAFGQA010000037.1 GCA_016935885.1 Phycisphaerae bacterium
ATCAAGTTCGCGCGCTGGGCCTTCGAGAAGTTCAAGGGCTCCGAGGACAAGCTCGGCACGCAGATGAAGGCCGTCGGCGAAGTGATGAGCATCGGCAAGACTTACAAGGAGGCGTTCCAGAAGGCCATCCGCTCGCTGGAAAACGGGCGCCATGGTCTCGGCTTCGCCAAGGATTTCAACGGGAAGTCCCTGGCGGAACTGATGGGACGGCTGAAAGACGCGACCAGCGAACGGCAGTTCATTATGTACGAGGCCCTGCGCAAGGGGGCAACGGTGGACGAACTCCACCAGCGGACCAGCATCAAGCCGTGGTTCATCCAGCAGATGAAGGAACTGGTCGCGCTCGAAGAGCGCATCCTGGAACACAAGGGCCGGAAACTGCCCGACGATCTGCTGATCCAGGCCAAGAAGGACGGGTTCGCCGACAAGTACCTGGCCAAGCTCCTCGGTACGTCCGAGAAGGCCATCCGTGAACAGCGCACGAAGCTGGGCGTCGTCGAGGGGTGGCACGCCGTGCCGGTCAGCGGCGTCGAAAACGCGGCCTACTACTACTCGACCTACAACGCACCCGACACGACGACCGTCAGCAGTAACCCGAAGAAGGTCATGATCCTTGGCGGCGGCCCGAACCGGATCGGGCAGGGGATCGAATTCGATTACTGTTGTGTCCACGCCGCGTTCGCCCTGCGCGACCTCGGCTATGAGACCATCATGGTCAACTGCAACCCGGAGACGGTTTCCACGGATTACGACACGTCCGACAAGCTCTACTTCGAGCCGCTGACCGTCGAGGACGTGCTCGCCATCTACGAGAAGGAGAAACCAGCCGGTGTGATCGTGCAGTTCGGCGGGCAAACGCCGCTGAACATCGCGACCGAACTGCAGGAGGCCGGCGTGCGGATCCTGGGCACGAGCGTGGACACGATCAACCTGGCTGAAGATCGCGACCTGTTCCGGAAGATGATGGAGCGGATGGGCATTCCGATGCCCGAGGCCGGCATGGCCAGCAGTCTCGAGGAGGCCCTCGGGCTGGCGCGCCAGATCGGCTTCCCGGTCATGGTGCGGCCCTCGTTCGTGCTGGGCGGACGCGGCATGGAGGTCGTGCACGACGAGGAGATGCTGCGCGAGTACGTGGCGAAGGCCGTGGACGTCACCCCGGAGCGGCCAATTCTGGTTGACCGGTTTTTAGTCAATGCGCTCGAGTGTGAGGCCGACGCGCTGGCGGATGGGACGGACGCGTTCGTGCCGGCGGTCATGGAGCACATCGAGGAGGCCGGCATTCATTCGGGCGATTCCGCCTGCGTGATTCCGCCGGTCAGCATTCCCCAGAAGCACCTGGACACGATCTACGAGTACACCAGGCGCATCGCGCGCGAGCTGAAGGTCGTCGGGCTGATGAACATGCAGTATGCGATCGAGAACGACAAAGTCTATGTACTCGAGGCGAACCCGCGCGCGTCGCGCACGGTGCCGCTGGTCTCCAAGGTGTGCGGCATCCAGATGGCCCGGATCGCGACACAGCTCATGCTGGGCGCGAGGATCGCGGAGATGGACGTGAGGCCGCGGGAGATCCCGCATTTCGGCGTCAAGGAATCCGTTTTCCCGTTCGAGAAGATGCCCGAGGTGGATCCTTTGCTGGGGCCCGAGATGCGCTCGACAGGCGAGGTGCTCGGCATCGCCGACTCCTTCGGCCTGGCCTTCTTCAAGGCCGAGGAGGCCGCCCAGGGGACCTTGCCCCTGGAGGGTACGGTCCTGATCAGCCTGGCGCAGAAGGGCAAGACGGCGCTCGAGGTCGGGAGGGAGTTTGCCAAGCTCGGCTTCAGGATCAAGGCCACGGACGGGACGCAGAAGTTCTTCGCCGAACACGGGATTCCGTGTGAGCGGATTTTCAAGATCTACGAGGACCGCCCGAACATCGTGGACGAGATCATGAACAAGAACATCCAGCTCGTAATCAACACGCCGATCGGCAAGCGCAGTCAGCACGACGACTCGTATATCCGCAAGACGGCGATCAAGCACAAGGTCCCCTACGTCACGACCCTGGCCGCGGCCCTGGCCTCCGCCAAGGGCATCGCCGCCGCCAAGAAGGGCAAGGCCGGCGTAAAATCCCTGCAACAATACCACGCGGGGATTTCAGATTGAGTGCGGCCTGAAGACTCCTGCGCTGATTCGCTCGGTGAGCGATTCTCGTGTGCCTGCCCTCCCTGCTCGGCGACTCATATGGAGAAGGCTATTGCAGTTTCCGCCGGCACGCCGGCGAGAACGCTCATCGAGTTGTATCCAGTTCTCGGCGGGTTGGTCGAGGTTGCTCCGTCCGCGAAATCTGGGATGCGGCGCCTACCTCTTGGAGGATGTCGGGGATCTTCCGCGCCACAGCAGGATCGGCAGGAGGACAATCAATGACATGTCCACGAAGAAGACGGTGTTTGCAGCCCACACCAACAGCGGCGCATACCGCAGGTAGTCTTTCCAGTTTCCATCAGCCTGAAGTCTCAAGATGAACACAGGGCCCGGGAACCCGATCAAGCGCGTGTTCTCGCCGACGGGATATGAGAAGAAGCAGCCGCCAAGCCACAACCCAAGAGCTGAGCCTGCAACAAGAGCAACCAGAATAGCGGCGCGTGCCCGCGCCGGAAGGTTCCCGACACGCCGGAGGCGCACGAATGTCTGCACAACTACCACCGTAAGGATCACAGTCAGGACGAAAAGGATGTGCCAGATCATAGACTTCTCCGTCCTCCAGCTCGTCTCCTCAGTTGCAGTCCTGTGCCGTCGGCTCGTCTGGCCCGGGTGGCCCGCTCATTTCCTGTCCAACGGCCAAGGCACGACTCAGCAGGGAGATTGGAGTAAGTCCTCTGCTAACGCAGCCTCGCTACTGCTCGGCCGCAACCAAGTCCATGCCTCGGCAACATCCTACACTTTAGCGTGGATGTTGTCGGCATGGA
>JAFGQA010000352.1 GCA_016935885.1 Phycisphaerae bacterium
GCCCCTTGTGGGCGGCGCAGTGAAATGCTACCGAAGCAGGCGCCGGGGACAAGCCCCGACGCTACATTCATTCGTTAACTGCTCTACTACTGCCAAAGGTCCACGCGTTGACAACCGGCACTCGATCACTCGTGCCGCAATGCGTCAATCGGGTGGAGGATCGCCGCCTTGAAGGCTGGAATGATTCCGAAGATGATCCCGACGCCCGCGGAGAAGCTCAACGCCAGCATCACCGCCCACATCGGCACCGAGACCTTCACCATCGACGGGTGCAGTGACGCGACGTAGCATATCGCATAACCCAGCGCGATGCCGATGGCCCCGCCGACCGTCGCGAGCACGATCGCCTCGGTCAGGAATTGTGACATGATGTCGCGCCGCCGACCTCCGACGCTCTTGCGCAGCCCGATCTCGCGGGTCCGCTCGGTCACGGAGACGAGCATGATGTTCATAATGCCGATGCCGCCGACAATCAGGGAAATCCCAACGATTCCGGCCAGCACGCTGGTGGCGATCATCTTGATCCGCTCGAAGTCTCGGAGGAACTCGTCCTGCCTGTACAGGCGGAAATCGTTGGGATCACCGGGTTGCAGGCCGTGTCGCTCGCGGAGCACGCGCGTGATCTGCAACGAGCATTCCTCGACATCCTCCTCGGTGGTGGCCTCGATCATGAACGGAACAAAATACCGCATAAAGGGGGACATCTTCAGGGCCGTCGTATAGGGAATGATGATCATCTTGTCTTGGTTTTCCCCCATCATGCTTCCCTTCTCCTCGAGCAGGCCCAGCACGTGGAACCTCAGCCCGTTGATGTAGACATAGTCCCCGACGATGGAGTCGTCGCAGTTCAGCAGCCGAATGATTTCCTGCCCGAGCACGCAGACGTAGGCGCTGTTGTCAACGTCGATGGGGCCGAAAAATCGCCCCTTGTCAACGAAGAAGCGGCGAATCGTCTGAAACTGCTCCGTCGCCCCCCTGATTTCGAGGTCCTCGACCTTCTCCCGCCCGAACTCGATGGTGCCGGCCAGGAAGATCAAGGGTGAGATGCGTCGGACCTTGTCGCACTGCCCGCCGACGGCGCGGACATCGTTGACCGTCATCTCGACGCGCCCGAGCATCATCCCTCGCATCCCCGACGGGAAGTATGGAAAGACGAAGACCATGTTTGTGCCGAAGCCGCGCAGCATCTCCGTGACGTAGTTGCCAAAGCCCTGGACGAGTGACACAACCGAGATCGTCGACGTCACGGCGATGATGATGCCAAGTGTGGTGAGCACGGATCGGGCCTTGTTCGCCCAGACCTGGACGAGCGCGGTGAGGACGTTCTGCCAGTGGCGGGACGCGACGGCGACACACCAGAACGCGGCCGTCCACACGGCGCCGGCGAGCGCGGCCGCGGCGATCCTCGGGGCGCTTCGGGTCGTCTCGGGTGCGTCAGGATGAAAGGCGGCTTGCGAGGACATCTGTGCGTTACTCGTGCCTCAAGGCGTCAATCGGGTGGATCACCGCCGCCTTGAAGGCGGGGATCACGCCGAAAACGATTCCCGCGCCGGCCGAGAAGCCCAGCGCCAGGGCGACCGCCCACAGCGGGACACTGATCTCGATCATCTTCGGATGCATCGACGCGATGTGCGATATCACGTAGCCGAGTACGATGCCGATTCCCCCGCCAAGCGTGCTCAGGACGATCGCCTCCGTCAGAAACTGCAACATGATGTCCCGCCGCCTGCCGCCGACGCTCTTTCGCAGGCCGATCTCGCGGGTGCGCTCCGAGACCGACACGAGCATCACGTTCATGATCCCGATACCTCCCACCAACAGGGAGATACTAACGATCCCCGCCAGGATGCTCGTCGCGATCATTCGCACACGCTGGAGCTCATTCAGCATCTGGTCCTGCCGCTCGGTTTGAAAGTCATTCGGTTGGCCGGGCTGCAAGCCGTGCCGGCGGCGGAGCACGCGGATCATCTGGGCCTCGGCCTGATCAATGTCGGACTCGCTGGTCGCCTCGGCGAGGAACATCACAAGGTCGCGTCTATCGGGATACATGTTCAACGCCGTTGAGTACGGGATCATGATCGTTTCGTCCTGATCGTCTCCCATGAAGCTGCCCTTTGACTCCAGCACCCCGATCACGCGAAACCGCCTCTCTCCGATATAGACGCAGTCGCCCACAACCGATTCGTCGCACTCAAGCTGCTTCAGCAGGCTCCGGCCCAGCACGCAGACGTACGCTCCGTTGTCCGCGTCCACCGGGCCGAAGAATCGGCCCTCGTCGGTGAAGAAGTTGCGAATCGTCTGATACTGCTCGCTGACGCCTCGGATGGGGATGTCCTTGGCCACTTCTCCGCCGTAGGAAACTTCCTCCTGCCCGTAGATGAAGGGCGAGATGCGGTGGATGTTCTGACATTCCGCTCGCACGGCTTCGACGTCGGCCATGTTCATGGTGACGCGGCGCATACCGGTCTGCCGCCAGCCCCACGGGATGTCCGGACGGACAACGATGTACTGCGTGCCGTAGCCCTGCAACATACCCGTCACGTAATTCCCGAATCCTTCGACGAACGACACGACCGAGATGATCGCCGTCACCGCAATGATGACACCGAGTGTCGTCAGGACAGACCGCCCCTTGTGCGCCCAGATCTGAACAAGCGCCGTCACCACGTTCTGCCCGTTCCGAATCAGCGCGAACGCAAGCCAACGCAGGAGGGCCAACGGAATGGCAGCCAGGCGTCGTGTCAAGAGGTTCAAGCGGTCAGCTTTCAACAGCCAGCCTTCAAGCCCGATCCACAGGCGTCAGCCCGAGCCGCGAGCGTCAACCCACGCGGCCTTGCCGCTCCATGGCAAACCTGACGCCCTGATTCTGTCAACCATGCGGACCACCTCGGCCTGGTTACCCCCCGGCCGAGGTCGGGCATTCCTTGATGGATCGCGAATGACCTTCCGCCGTCGTGCCATCAGCCAAAGGCTCGTTTCGTCTGTCAGACGCCACAAGTCCGTCCATAAGCCGGATGACCCGTTCGCACCGGTCCGCGATGTGGTTCTCGTGGGTCACGATGATGATGGTCTGTCCCTCGGTGTGCAGGGCATCGAAGATCTCCATGATCTCATTGCCGGTCTTGCTGTCCAGGTTCCCAGTCGGCTCGTCGGCGAGAATGATGTCCGGCTCCTGGGCGAGCGCCCGGGCGATCGCCACCCGTTGCTTCTGCCCACCGGATAGCTGATTCGGGCGATGATGTGCCCGATCGGTGAGCCCGACGCGCTCCATGGCGGCAATGGCTCGCTGCTTCTTCCGTGGTACCATCGCATACATCAGGGGGAGTTGAACGTTCTTCAGGGCGGTCGTCCGCGGCAGCAACTCGAAATCCTGAAACACAAAGCCAATCTGGTGACCACGAATCCGCGCCAGGCGTGACTGCGACAACTTCGAGACGTCGTTGCCTCGCAGGTAATACTTCCCGCCGGTTGGAATATCCAGACAACCAAGGACGTTCATCAGCGTGCTCTTGCCCGAGCCACTCGGACCCATGATGGCCACGTATTCATTCTCGGCGATACTCAGTGATACGCCGCGCAGGGCGCGTACCAATTCCGTCCCGACGCGATAGGTCTTCTCGAGGTCAACCAACTCGATCAGATTGTCACCGTTCTCGCTCAACCTGTTGCCCGATAAGCTGACAGCCAAGTGTCTATCCCGAATCGCCTTCCCCCGTGTCCGCGAGCTTCTCCCCGGACTCGCCCTGGTCTGCCTTGCCTTCAGATTCCGAATCGCCGCCGTCCTCAGCAGCGTACTCCTCCTTGGGTTGCTCCTGCGCGCCCGTATCAGCCTCGGACTTCTTCTTGTCTTCTTCCGACAACGCCACCTTCTTACCATCCTTGAGCTGATCGAGGCTGCGGTAGGGACCCGTGATGACCAATTCGTTCATCTCGACCCCTTTGCAAAGCTCAACATTGCGCGTGTCAGCGATCCCGGGTTGGACCAGGCGTACCCTCGCAACGTCATCCTCCTTGACGTACACGACCTTAATGTACTGCGCCTCCCTGGCCCGCCACGACAGATCGAGCTTGGCCTGCTCGGCATCGAACTTCTTCACGATTTCCTCGTCAAGGTCCTTGCGCATGCGATGCACGATCGCCTCCACGGGCACGGTGATGGCCTCCTCGCGCTTTGCCACCGCGATCTCCACGTTCGCCGTCATGCCGGGCTTGATTCGCGGATCGCTGGACAAAACGTCCAAGAGCGTCTCGAAAAACACCACGTCGCGCCCCACGGCCTTGGTGCCTTTCGATGCCACCCGCACCACCTGCGCCGGCACGGGCCTCTGTTGCTCGGACTGAAGGTACACCCTCGCCTGCTGCCCCGTCTTGACCAGCGGGATGTCCACCTCGTCCACGCGGCAGCGGACCTGCATCCTGGACAGGTCGCTGACCGTCATGATCACCGTGCCCGGGTTGTTCATCGTTCCGGTGACGACGACCTCGCCCTGCTTGGCGTTGAGCTTCGAGATGATGCCGTCGATCGGTGATTCGATAATCGTGCGCTTCAGGTCCTCCTTGACGCGTTTGAGAAACGCCTCCGCCTCGGCAAGCTCCTGTTTCCGCATCTCCAGGACGGCCTGGGCCTTCTTCAGCACGGTCAGGTACTCGAATCTCTCCTTGTCGCTCGTCGCGTTCGCCTCGGAGAGGCGAGCCTGGCGGTGGCAATCTCGCTGCGCCTTCTCCAGATCGGCCTCGGCCTGAACGATCGCCGCGTTGAGCCCGGCGACCCGTGCCTCACCCGACTGCACCTCGGCCTTCAGGTTGTCATCGCTTAGCCGACACAGCAGGTCGCCTCGTTTGACGAGGTCTCCTTCCTCGACGGGCATCTCCTCGATCTTCGCGACGATCTCAGAACTGATCTCGACCTCGAGGACGGCCTCCACATCGCCGGGAGCCTGGACGATCTTGATGATCTCTTGTCGCTTGGGCTTCATAACCGTGACGGTCAACGGCATCTCGTCGGCGACGTGCAGCAGCGACTTGTCGCCGTCCCCCCGGTGCAGGCTGCCCAGCGCGAAGACGGTGGCCCCGATCCCCGCCAGCACAAGCACGGTCAGAAAGCCCTTCATCATTCATTCTCCGTCAGCAGGGAAGCATCGAGATCTCGGTATATCGGACCACCCGAACGCTAGCAGCCCGTGGCAAAACTGTGGCACCGGCGTCTCGCCGGTGGTCTTCACGGTCAAAAACGGCGTTTCCGAAACGCTGTTTTCCCTTTTACCACGGGCTGCTAGGCCGCGCCACGTAGGTGGCCTCGTCCTAGACCTGCGCGTACTCCATCCCCGTCCGAATACCCATCGCCACCAGACACATTAACGTACACGAGACAACGGCCATTCGCCGACTCAGTTGGTGGGTGACAGTCAGCCCGATCGCCACCAACGCCCAAAACCAGACGCGGAACGGATCGATGGCCGCCAGCCACGCAAGGCCCTTCGAGGTGGCCAGCATCCCCAGCGACGTATCCACCTCCATCGTCCGATAGTAAAGCATCATCGCGAGTCGCAAAGCATAGGCTAACAACTCGACGAACTCGGCATACACGCAGATCGACACCAGCGTGTGGTACTCAGGCTTACGACCGGTCAGCGCCACGACGGCATACAGACACGAGGCGATTAGCAGGACCGACGCCAGGATGTACGCCGGCGACACGACGATGGCCCGCCACCGGTTGATCAGCTTGTAGAAGTCTCCCTGCTTGCGAATGTCATCCATCTGCTTCTTCAACTCGATTCGGTCCACCAGATGGAATTGCGTTCGCTCCAGGTCGGCGAGTTGCCCCTCCGTCCGTTGTTGCACGACGCGGTCGATCAGGCCGGTCTGCACTTCAACATAGCCGATCAGCACGACCAGGGCCAACAACGTCACAAGCGCCCAACCATAGGTCCCGGCGTCCTCGACCCGCCTGAACAGCGCAGCAGGTGAGGTGTAGACCAGCAAGGCGTGTCGCACGCCGAGTGCGTGTGCTTCTGGCTGTCGTGCACCTTCGTCCGTCAAGACACGAAATTCCGGATAAAGCCCGCCGTCTTTGTGATGTCGCTCGCGGACCGGGCGGGTTGCCTCTAGTATGCTATTCGTTCGGCACAGCCATTTTATTCGCTGGGAGGCAAGCTTTCATGTTCAACGGCGAAATGGCGGAGGTGAACTCCGGCTACCGGCACGAGAAACGGCCATGGCCAGGGCCCGGGACACTTCCGGCGGCACTCGATTCTGGGTGCCACGGGCAGCTTGTCCGCCCGTGCGGTCTCTCTGGTAGGCGCATGTGGCATACACACTGGCAGGCAAGCTGCCAGTGGCACCCGCCTAAGCTGTCACGTACCCCTTGCTGAAGAAGACACGTCGCCGAGTTGCACAGACCTCGCCGGGAGGTTACTATAGGCCTCGCGATGCGGCCACACCCCACGAGTTTGCCTGACGGGCGGGCGTTCGGGGTCGAGGATTCGTGGCGGCGCAAACACGTTTTAGGTTCGTTTAACTTTCTGATAAGGGCTCAACTATGGCCACACTGCAAGATGTACTGAAGGCAAAGATTCCAGCCTACCGTGAGGAAGTCGGCAATATCCTCAAGCAGCACGGAGGCACGAAGATCTCGGATGTAACCATCCAGCAGGCCTACGGGGGCATGCGCGGCGTCAAGGGGATGATCTGCGACACATCCGTGGTCGAGCCCGACAAGGGGCTCATCATCCGCGGTCGGCCCCTGCTGGATATCAAGCACCTATGGCCGGAGGAGATCTTCTATTTGCTTCTCACCGGCGACGTGCCGGACGCCGCTGCCAAGGCGGACCTCCAGAAGCAGTATGACAAGCGCGCCGCCGTCCCAGGCTACGTCTGGGATGTGCTCAACGCCATGCCCGACGACAGTCACCCGATGTGCATGCTCAGCACGGCCATCCTGGTCCTGGAGCGTGAGAGCGCCTTCCGCAAGGCCTACGACGAGGGCATGACTAAGCAGGAATACTGGATGCCGGCCCTGGAGGACGGGCTGCAATTGTTGGCGAAGCTCCCCGGGATCGCGGCCGGCGTTTACCGGATCCGCTACAAGAAGGGTGATCCAATCGCCTGGAAACCGGGCCTCGACTGGGGCGCCAACTACGTCAAGATGCTGGGCATCCCCGATCCAGACGGTACGTTCGCCAAGCTGATGCGGCTTTACCTGAATTTCCATTCCGATCACGAGGGTGGCAATGTCTCGGCAGCCACCTGCCACACCGTTGGCTCGGCCCTTTCAGATGTGTATTACGCAGTCTCGGCCGGCTTGAATGGTCTGGCCGGCCCCCTGCACGGGCTGGCCAACCAGGAGTGCCTAGGCTGGATCCTCGAAACGATGGAGAAATTCGGTGGCGCGCCTACCGAGGCGCAACTACGCGATTTCGCCTTCGAGACCCTACGAAGTGGGAAGGTGATTCCGGGCTACGGCCACGCCGTCCTGCGAGTGACCGACCCGCGCTATGCTGGGTTCCTCGAGTTCGGCAAGGAATACCTGGCCAACGACCCGGTTTTCCAGACCGTCTCGCGAGTGTACGACGTCGTGCCCAAGGTCCTTGCGGAATACTCGGAAGAGCGCGTCAAGGCCGGCAAGGCCCCGATCGCCAACTGCTGGCCGAACGTGGATGCCGGCTCCGGGGCGCTTCTTTATCATTACGGCCTGACAGAATTCGCGTACTACACAGTGCTGTTCTCGGTTTCGCGATCCATGGGCATGATCGCTCAGTTGGTGCTCAATCGGGCACTCGGCACAGCGATCACCCGTCCCAAGTCCGTCTCGACGGAGTGGGTCAAGAAGCAGGTGGGCGCCTAAGCCGAGGCAGCCATAGCATGGCCGTTTCCGCAGGGCCGAGGACGCTTCCTCGGCCCTGCCCCTATCTGGCCCGCTTGGCTTTACGTGCCCGATCCTGGTAGAATGGAAATCTACCCCAGAAGGGGGGGTATCGGTGCGAGTGTGCGTCCCTCCTCACGGCGAAAGGCGGCGCAGACTGGCAGCCCGTGGTAAAAGGGAAAACAGGGGTTCGGAAACGCCGTTCCTGACGGTGAAGACCACCGGCTTTGGCGCCGGTGCCACAGTTTTGCCACGGGCTGCTAGATGTGTGTGGCTTTTCAGCGTCAGGTTGCCCGGACCGAAGTTCGCGAGTGCCTGGGGACTGAGTTGCGACCTTCCTACCACGGCGCACCACGGCGAGCCTGCCATCGTATCCTGGAAAGGAGCCTTCCTGATGAATCGTCTGCTCTCGAGCGCCCTCGTCCTGTTTCTGTCGTGCTGGGGCTACGCCCAAGAGGCCGCCTCCGTACCGGCTGAGAGCCGTGATCGCACCGTTGATGCCTATCCGAACGGCCTGCCCAAGTACATGACGCCGGAGGAGCGGCGCATTCCATGGGATAGACCGACCCCGGAGGACTTCGACTCGCGCTCTCCGCCGACCGGCGAGGTCCACTGCGCGGCGGAGTACGAGCCCATGGCAGGGCTGCTCATCGCCTGGGAAGGCTACAGTTCTGTCCTGACGGCGATGGCGGTTGGCATCACGACGAATGATCCGGAGGCGATCGTCTGGGTCGTTGTGGATAGTTCCTCGGAACAGACGAGTGCATA
This sequence comes from Phycisphaerae bacterium, assembly GCA_016935885.1. Next base: position 8,633 of record JAFGQA010000352.1, read on the forward strand.
CAACTCGCTCAACACCGCCGGGGCGGACATGGACCAAGTCGAGTTCATCATCCGAACGACCGACACCGTCTGGATTCGCGACTACGGCCCGCGATACATCTTTGAGGACGACAACCGGGCGATCATCGACCACACCTACAACCGTCCGCGACCGAACGACAACACATTCAACGACTACCTCGCCTCGCTGTGGGGCGAGCCAGAATACAAGATCCCGCTGACCCACGGCGGCGGGAACTTCCACCTGTTCTCGAACGGCGACGCCTTCATGACCGACCTGATTCTCGACGAAAACCCCGGCCTGAGCGAACAGGACGTCAAGGACCTCTACGAGGAGTATCAGAACGTTGACTTGACGATCTATCCGGGCTTCCCCACCACGTTCGACTCGACCCAGCATATCGACATGTGGATGCTTCCGCTGGACGACGGCAAGGTCATCATCGGCGAGTATGACAGTTCCACGGGCCAGCCCTACACGATTACCGAGAATGCCGTGACGGATTTGGAGTCGAGGGGCTACACCGTCTACCGCACGCCAGGCTGGCGGTCGGGCGGAACCCACTACACCTACACGAACGCCGTGATCATCAACGACCTCGTGTTTATCCCGGAATTCAGCGGGTACTCCACGCAAAACGCCCAGACTCTGTCGGTCTTTGAATCGGCCCTGCCAGACCACACGATGTTCCAGGTTGACTGTTCCAGCATCATCACCGCCGCCGGCGCGATGCACTGCATCGTCATGCATGTGCCAGCTTACGCTGCAAACCTGCTGGTGACGCCGGGCAGTAGCCTGGTCGCATCCGGTCCCGCGGGTGGTCCGTTCACGCCCGATAGCATCGACTACACACTCGAAAACACTTTCGGCGACCCTATTGACTACAGCGTCACGAAAAGCGAGGCGTGGGTGTCGATCACCAACGCGACCGGCACCTTGCCGGCCCACGGCACGACGGTGGTGACCGTTTCGATCAATTCTGCTGCCGATTCGCTTGGCAACGGGGTCTACGAAGACACGGTCAACTTCGTCAACACCACGAATCACAGCGGCGACACGACCCGCGGCGTCACACTCGGCGTCGGCATACCGGAAGTCATCCACAGCTTCCCAATGAACAGCAATCCCGGCTGGTCCACGGAAGGCCAGTGGGCCTTCGGCGACCCCACGGGCGACGGTGGCACCGCCCACGGCAATCCCGATCCCGACAACGGAGCGACCGGTGCCTACGTGTACGGCGTCAACCTCAGCGGTGATTACTCCACCACCGTGGGCGGGCCGTACTGCCTCACCACGGGCCCCATGGATCTGACCGGCGTTGAGGACGTGACGCTCAAGTTCCAACGATGGCTCAACACCGATTACGCGCCCTATGTCCACGCGACCCTCGAGGCGTCCAACAACGGGTCCGATTGGGTACCGGTCTGGCAGAACGGAGACACCGACATCACGGATTCCACCTGGTCGGAGCTCAGCTACGACATCTCCTCGGTCGCCGACGGTCAGGAGACTGTTTATATCCGGTGGTCATGCGAGATCGGCCAGACCGGCGCTTATGCCTACTCAGGCTGGAACATCGACGACGTGGAGATCTGGGGGCTTGCGGCTGATCCCTGCGCAGGCATCGCGCCTGACGGCGATATAGACGGCGACGGCGACACCGATGGTGCCGACATCCGACCCTTTGTCGAAGGCATCCTCGGCAGCATCCCCCAAGACCAGGTTTGCCGCGGCGACTTCAACGGCAACAAGGCCCTCGACGCCGGCGACATCGAACCGATGGTCAACGCCCTTCTGGCGCCGTGAGGCGCCAAGCAGACGGGCCACGCGTTTCAGTCTGGGCGGTCGCTTAAGGGCTGTTTCAGGACCCTCCATGTGGCACCGGCGTCATGTGGCACCGGCGTCATGTGGCACCGGCGTCTCGCCGGTGGATTGCACGATACACTGGGCATTCTCTCGCTTGTCTCCGCAGTTCTGAAACAGTTTCTTACAGAAGACGGAAGATGGCAGGCGAAGCGCACGCCCGGTCATTGCTGCCTCATTGCTTGAACCAGATGGCCCACACGAGCAGCGATGCAACGAAGACAGCGATGATCACCAAAGTGAGAGTCCGGTGCTTCCTGAGGAGACCATCTAACAGGGTGTCAAAGATGCCTTGAAGAAGTATGTCGAGCAGAAAGCCCATCTCTCAGAAGCCTCGGCCGCGGCAGCGCTCGACCCGTGCCCAAGGCGCACAACGAGCCGCTCGGTCGGCGCTTTCCCTGGATTGGATGCTACACGCGGTCCTGGCGCGGGCCTGCCTTCGTTCCGGCGGCGGGCGTCACGAAGTGGCTGGTATCACCAAACAGGTCTTTCCGCAGAATCACGCCCAGCGGCATCGTGTAGTAGTTGTGCGTGTACGCAGCGTATTCGCTGATGGCAGCCTGCCACGACCGGCCGCTGTCTTCGATCTTACGCAGCGCGAGATACACGCCGTCGATGTCGCCCTGGTACCGCGTGACGATATCGGCGATGAGGATCTCCTCCGCCGAGGCCCGAATAAACTGCCAGTCGAGATCGTCAGCGTGAAAGACGACACGGTGGAGGTACTCGATGTGGCGAAGAATCCTGTGCAGAAAGGCGTGATCAAGGATCGCTTGGCGGAGCTGCTCGTGCTGTTCTTTGGAGATGCGTGGCATACAGTTGCCGCCTAAGTCCTTTCCAGAAGAGGGCCAATTCGTCTCGGATTCCCGGTCCCCGACTGGGCTCGCCAGCCCACACGAACGTGATGCTATCGCATTCCGTATCAGGACTCAACGGCTGGAGCCACAAATCGAACGTGGGCGGCCCGCGGAAGGCGCTCGGGTGACGGACGGAGCCCACCGTTCCCAGAATGGGTTATCGACACGGCAGCGGGGGTTCCGTTTGACGCTCCCTTGGGCACGGCCTAGACTTCTATTGTAACGCCCAACAAACGACGCTCCTCCAGGCCCCAAGCTACATGGCAACGGCGATCGGGTTCCGGAAGCTCCTTCAGGGGCGGCCACTTGGGCATCGGTGGGGCGTCTTGGACACATCAGCGTCTCGTTGGGCGAAAAGGAACAGCCGTGCCAAGCCTGTTGGTCATGCAAGGTCCAGACGCGGGTCGCCGTTTTCGGCCGGTCGACGGCAAACCCGTGCTCCTGGGCCGCGCCAGCAAGGAGATGCCGCTGACCGACTACACGGTCTCGCGCCGCCATGCGGAGCTGCGCCCCGCAGGCCGCGGCTGGAACCTCGACGATCTCAAAAGCGCCAACGGCACTTTTGTGAACGGCAAGCGCCTGGAACGGCCCACGCGGCTGAAAGACGGAGATCAGATCCGAATGGGCTCGACGATGCTGGTGTGGGACGGCAGCGAAGAGAAATCCCTGGGCACTTCGGATGCGGAGACCACGGTGGTGACGGAGCTCGTCGACCTGGACTCCGGCAGCCCACATCTCAGTTCCTCGATCATCGATTCGGTCGGCAATCTTGACGACAGCATGATTCTGGTGTCGCCGGCCGCGGCGGAGGCGGTCCGCTCGTGGCGCGTCATATCCGCTCTGCTGGAGGCCGTCGGTGCCGTGCTCTCGCCACACCAACTGGCCCAGCGGGTGATGGACGTGCTCTTCGAGGAGGTTCCCGCCGATCGGGGATTCATCCTGCTGAGCGATCCAAAGAAAGGCGGTTTCGAGACGGAGATCGTTCGGTACAAGAAGGAGGATTCCCAGGAGAGAATCCGGGCCAGCAAGACCATCATCGATCACGTGATCAAGCACCGCGAGGGAGTCCTCTGTTCCAACGCGATGACCGACGCCCGGTTCAGCGGGAAGGACGAAGACGGCAGCATCCAAGCCATGGGGCTGCAATCCGTGGTTTGCGTGCCGCTGATCGCCCATGAGGAAGTCCTTGGCGTCATTTACGTGGATTGCCCCATGGCGACCCACATCTATACCGAGGAGCAGCTTCGGCTGGTCGCCGCCCTCGGCCAGATGGCCGGATTGGCCATCGAGGATGCCAGGCTGGTCAACGAACGGATGCGAACCGAGCGGCTCGCGGCGACGGGCGAGACCGTGGCTCACCTGTCTCACTCCATCAAGAACATCCTCCAGGGAATGATGGGCGGATCGGACATCGTCGCGATGGGGCTGCGGAACAAGGCCCTGCCGACCGTCGACCAGGGGTGGCAGATCGTTCATCGCAACCTGGACAGGATCTACTCCTTAACGATGAACATGCTTGCCTACGCCAAACGCCGCGAGCCGAAGATGGAGCCGGTGCAATTCTCCTCGCTCGTCCAGGACGTCCTCAAAGGTCTCCGGCGCCGCGCGGATGACAAGGGCGTGTTGCTCCAAGGAGCCGTGGACGACGTCATGCCACCGATCCTCATAGACGAGAACGGCATCCAGCAAGTCGTGCTGAACATCGTGGCCAACGCCATCGACGCTGCCCCGAAGACGACAGGTGTCGTTAACATCAAGGCGTCGTTTGACGCTGATACGGAGGAAGCGGTCTTGACGGTCGGCGACAACGGCCCCGGCATTCCGGAGAAAGACCGTCAGCGCGTGTTTGACGCGTTCTACTCCACCAAGGGCCACGGCGGCACTGGGCTCGGTCTGGCAGTAGCCAAGAAGATCGTGGACGAGCATTTTGGCAAGATCGAGATCACCTCAATACGCGGATCGGGCACGCTCATCCGCGTGAGGATCCCGTCCGGCGGAGACGAAGGCCTGGACAGCGCCGCGACGCACGGACCGGGGAGCTGAGCAGCCAGCAGCCGTCAGTGTTGATCACCGACGGAAGACGAGTTCGCCAATTGAGACTCGAACCGAGCGGCGGGCTTCAGCCCTGCGACCTTGAAAACGACGGTGACGGGATAGCTTCACCGAGCAGGTGGCGTTCGAGGCGATCGAGGAACTCGGTCACGCTGGGGGAGTCGATGAAGTCCTCGAAGTAGGTGACCCCAATGGACATGTTCTCGCCGTAGGTCCAGTCGCCCACGATCCAGCCAGGGTGGCAATTCATGGTCCCCACGGCGGCCAAGTTCGTGATCTTCGCCCCGCCGAGTCGCGTGACGGCATCGCCGAAGCGGTAGCTCGTGCACCCGGCCGCGCCGCGAGGCATCCGGTGTGTGGCGGCCTGGAGAGCAAGGGCAAAGGGCCAACGTTGCGCCGCTCGGAGCATCTCCCAATCCGCCTCGTCTCGTCGCTTCCGCCTGTAATCCGTGAGTTGCCGCAGCGCGGCCGCATCGGCTGCCGCCCAACTGGTCAAATCCGACCGCTTGAAGATGACCCAGGGCATGGTCACATAGTTGCCGTGAAGGCCCGGCCGAGGGCCGGCGCGCCGAATCGGCAAGGCTTGGGAGTACAGGTAGTGTTCACGTGGGCGCCCTCGCTCCGTGCACATATCGAGATAGGTCAGGGCAGCGGCAATCATCACGCATCGGGCATGGCGCATCGGGCCGGCGCTTGTTCGCTTCTGAGCGACGGCCTTGAAGCGCTGTCGGAAGCGCGCGTCGTAACGCCGCAATTGGAAGCCCAGCTTCTTTTGCCCGCCTTCCGGCTTCGCGACGATTCGAGGCTGACGGCACATGCAATAGCGCGCGTGCCTGAATCTGCCTTGCCAAACCCGCCAGAAGGACTTCGGCGACCACGATCCATAGGGCTCGCACAACGACAACCGTGGATCTCGGCCGAGTGTTGTCGGTACTTTGGCCAGGACTTCGTGCAGTGCGAGAAGCAGGAGATGCCCACCCTCAAGATCCATCAGGTAGTGAGGCCAGCACAGACCGAGACGATGGTGGTCCTCACCCATCTGCACGTGAACAAGCCGAACGTGTCGGCTGCTCGTCGGATCGACGGGAACCCCAAGCGCATCAAGCAGAGGCGCATCGACGGCGCCATGGCAGGTGTCGGTCTTGTGATATTCATACTCTAGCGCGGCCTCGAGTTCGGCATCCGCCGCGATCTGCCAATAGGCGCGCCGCGACACCGGAGTGAAGTGAATCCGGGCCGATAGTGCGGGATAGCATAAGCCAAGCTGCCGCGCCCCGGCGGCCACCTCGTTCCGTTCCAACTCCCCCTGAACATCGGCGATCAGCATGACGTTCCAACCGCAGTATCCTCGCTGGCGGAGCGACTGGTGTACGGCGAGCAGCATGTTGTCCGTCGGACTGAGGGGATACTGCTGCGGCTCTTTCACCTTCGGCCTCCAAGCCGGCCCGACGATCATACTCGGATTCTGCCCGGTGGCGGTGTGCCGGCCGCGACTCGTTCCAGCACGGAGCGCCGCCACGCACGGACCGTGTCGAGCGTCGAGTGAGAGAACGTGAAACCCGTGGATTCGCGGAGCCTGCGGCCATCAATCAACCACGGATAGCGGATGTAGCTCAAGGCGCCGGGCGGTGTCTCATTCAGCCAGGTGAGTCGCGCGGAGTAGGTCAGGCGGCACAGCGTGCAAAGCAGATTCGCGGGCAGCGCAAGCGGCGCGCGTTTGAACTCCGCGGCCAATTCCGTGAACCGCAGGGTGCCTTCCGGCGCCACGTTGAACGGGCCCGGCTCATCCGCGCCCAGCAAAGCGAGGATCGCTCCGCAGATGTCGTCCTCGTGGACAAACTGCATCTCCGGATCCTCGCCGCGGACGTGTACGACTTTGGGCTTGAACAGCATCCGAGAAAAGTAGTTGTCGACGCAGGGCCCGAGGACGATCGGGGGCCGGCAGATTGCGAGCGAAACACGCGGATGCTCCGCGGCGAACCGCGTGCACATCTCGTCGCAGAGTCGCTTCTCGTAGCTGTACTGAAACGATGGACCCGCACGTAGCGGAGACGCCTCCGCCAGCCGCTCGGGATTGCCGGGAAGGGCGCCGTAGGCCGTCGCGCTGCCGAGCACGACGGCGCGGCTCACCTTCGCGGCCAAGCACGCCTCAAGGAAATGGCGCGTCCCGTCGAGGTTCACCGCCCGAGCCCAACGGCGGCGACGGCTCGGCGCAAAGGCGAACGCGAGATGCACCGCGGCGTCAACGCCTTCACGGACAACCGCGTCGGCGTAAGGAAACCGCACGTCCGTCTTGTGAAAGCGAAAGCGGGCCGCGTGCGACGAGGGGCCGTAGGCTTCAGCCGGCGCGGTCTTCGGGTCGCCAACGCCGCACGACACGGACGATATGGCGGCGGGAGTGGTTGCGGCGGTGGTGGGCTCGCAAACATCCAGGCCAAGCACGGACTCGACGTGCGGGCGCTCGAGCAGGGCCGCTACGAGCCGAGAGCCGATGTAGCCCGAGGAACCGGTAATCGCGATCCGCCTCATCCGTCGTCGCCGTCCGTGCCGCTCGCGGCATCGTGAAGTTGGCCGAGCCGGGCGCTCGTCAATTGCTGGCCGCAGGTAGGTTCAGTGGCTTTGGGGTCGGAGCAACCTCCCCGAGAACCTCGTGACCACTCGCAACGGCACGAAGCGTTGCAGCAACGCACCAAGCTTGTTTGTGAGCCCTGGAACATATGTGGGCACGCCTTGGATCAGCTTCTTGTAGGCGGCGTCCGCCAGCCAATCGGCGTCGAGCGCTGTAAGGGTAAACGTCGCCTTTCGTGATTCGTAGCCGCCACGGTCGAAGAACTCGGTCTTGACCGGGCCGGGGGCGATGCACGTGACACGAACGCCGCGTCTTCGCACCTCCTCCCAGACGGACATCGAAAGGCTCAAGACGAAGGCCTTCGTCGCGCCGTATACCGACATGTACGGCGTGGGCTGAAAGGCGGCCGTGCTGGCGATGTTCACAACGTGGCCGGTCCGCCGTTCGACCATCTCTGGCAGGACCAGATGCGTCAGCCGCACCAGCGCCGTCATATTCAGCCGCATCATGGTGTCCAACGATTCAAGATCCTGTTCCACGAATCGGCCATATTCACCCGCGCCGGCGTTGTTGATCAGGACGTCCACGCATCCCGCCGTCCGCTTGGCCTCGGAGACGACCCGCTCGCAGGCCCCAGGCTCCACCAGGTCCGCGACGACGATGAAAGCTTCGCCGCCGTCTGCCTTCGCTTCTTTCGCCAATGCTTCGAGCCGATCCGACCGCCGTGCCACCAGCACCAACCGCGCGCCGGCCCTGGCAAACCGTCGGGCCAGGGCCCGGCCGATTCCGCTGGAGGCCCCGGTGATGAGAACCGTCTTATCACGAAACATCCGCCGACTCCCAGCGTGTCTCAACCGAGCTTTCAGAGCCGTCACAGGTGACACGTACCCAACAGCACGACCGAGTCCTTGACCAGGACGAGCCGCGGGCTTCAGCCCGCCCGGCCGTTGGGTCACCAACGACACGCGACCATGATACCGAAATCGCCCGCCCAATCATAAGCCCTCGTCGCAAAGGACCGGGTCCGATCCGGCCGACCGCCACATGCTGACGGCGGCGTGGCATGGGTAACAGGGTGGCGTCGGTAACAGGGTGGCACAAGTAACAACAGGGTGGCATGGGTAAGCGGAGCCGCCAGCGGCGGCGGAGCTTACCCGTGGGCGTCCGTTCGAGCCTGTTCTCACGGGTAACGAACGACCCGCCACGAGCGGCGGGTCGTTCGTTATCCATGCCACCCCGTTTGCGCGCCAAGTACCTGCAAGCCGCCCGGGGCAGGCAGAATCGAATGCCACCGCAAGTGTCACGGTCCCGGGACCACGCAACGAATCGCAGGCGCCTTTCATTCACAGCCCCCACACGCTAGACTCCTCCGATCGTTCGACGAAACCAGGAGCGAACCAGATACGACCAGAAACGGGGACAAATCACTGTGGAGAAGACGCTCATCATCCTCAAGCCGGACGCCTTGCAGCGCGGCCTTGCCGGCCGGATCATCAGCCGCTTTGAAGACAAGGGCTTCCAGATCCTCGCGATGAAGGCGATGCAGATCTCGCGCGGACTCGCCGAGAAGCACTACGCCGTCCACAAAGGCAAGCCGTTTTACGCCCGGTTGCTGGCCTACATCACCAGCAGCCCGGTCATCGTGATGGTCGTCCAGGCCGTCGGCGGCATCGCCGTTGCCCGGAAGATGATGGGCGCCACCTTCGGCTCGGCCGCCGAGCCCGGCACCATCCGCGGCGACTTCGGCCTGTCCAACAGCTTCAACCTGATCCACGGCTCGGACTCCCCCGAGGCCGCCGAGACCGAGATCACGTTGTACTTCAAGCCGGAGGAGTTGCTCGCCTACGAGCGCGGCAACGAAAAGTGGATCTACGATTACTCCGGCGCTGAGCCGGAATGATACGGACGTATACGCTGCGGACCGGGATCACGCGCCTGGGTCGGAGAGGACAACCCACCGCGCGTCGCAAGCTTCGGGCTATCATGGATTCCTCGAGAACGGGGCGAAGTTCTCAGACTTGAGGTCTCGATTCGACGGGGGCCGCGCCGGCGGGCGATCAGCCCAACCTTGCACCCAGAAGCAATCGTCCCCCCAGCCAGCAGGATTCCTATCCTGCATCCCATCCGTTTTGGCAGACTGCGGGAAGGGATTCCCTCGGAAGTGGGTGCGAGAAAGGATTCTCGCACCAGCCACGATTTTCTGGGTCGGAGGGCAGCAAAACGGCATAGTACCTGTTAAGGTGGCTCAGCACACGGGGCGAGGCGGGCCCCTGGAGCGAGACGGCCACGGCGACGATGGGGGCGTAACATTCTCGGTGGTCAACGAAAGGGAATCAATCGTGAGCAAGAAGAAAAGGCAAACTCGACCTGCGGGTGCTCATGGATCGAATGAACAGGCATACAGAGAGCTCGCCAGCTACAGACAGCGCGTCGCTTCATTCGGTATGACGTGCAACTTGCTTGTTAGGTACACACGGGTTCAAATCGACCGCGATTGGACGAAGGAGCGCTCGAAGGCCCAGATTATTGACGCACGCATTAGGACGCTTCAGGGGGTTATCGACCGGTTGCGCGCTCTGGCACGATGAGCAAGCCCGGTCGAGGGGCTCGCAAACCCATTGATCCCGAAGGGAGCTGATTCGCATGACTGCCTCCGAACATCCTCCAGCGCAGGGCCAGGCGCGGTCTCGATTCGTGCCAGTCGCGCTGACCTTGGGCAGCGTTGTTTTCCTCGCGATGCTCGTTTATCTCGTTGTCCTCGTGATCGGAATGCATCGAAGAACAGCGGCGCGTTCCGAACGCATAGAGAAGGCGCGAGCTCTGGTTGCAGACGCCTCGGTAGCCCTGGATGAGAAGGACTTCGTGCGAGCCAATAGAGCCTACCAAGGCGTACTTGCTTTGCTGCCAGATGCACAATCGAGACTGGCGGAGGAAGAGGATCTCGCATCGGCAGCCGAGAAACGTATAAGGTCGCTGGCTCCAGAAGTGGAGCGGCTGCACAAGGAGGCGGAGAAGGCTCGAAAGGAGCAGGAACGGGCATGTCAGCTTGCCGAAGCCAAAGCAGCGGAGGAGCGTCGAGCCGCCGAAGCCAAAGCAGAAGCGCAGCGTAAGCAGCGAGAAGAGGAGGAGCAGGTCCGGACGAAGGCGAAGGAGATGTACCCATCTTACAAGAAGGCGGCCGAATTGCTTGCTGACGAGCTCCTGAAGCTGCTGTCTGCGACTGAGGTTGGGATCACCTATCAGGATCATATGGAGCGATTGCAAGATATGCAGTTTAGTTACAACAAGCTCGTACTCGCGAACGGCGGAGAAGCGAGTCTACAGCAGTACTCCAGCTTCAGACGCTTGAAGGATGCGGTTGACGAACTTAACCGGGCACAACTCTCGTGGAAGCGGAAAAACGAACTCGGTGACAGTTTCTTTGAAAACCAGCTCCAGGAGCACTGGAAGGCGGCCCAGAAGCACTACTCAGCCGCGATGGCGGCGCTTGCGAGAAACGAATGATCACTCGGGCTTCGAGGTCAAGTTGAGTCGGGACCGCGCACGCGGCGTACTCGGGCCGCGTAGGCAGCCAAGCCGCGGGTGCTGAGCCAACGTAGCATGTAGTGGCCAGAACCATTATGCACGCAGACACACTGGCAGGCAAGCTGCCAGTGGCACCCGGCGATTTCAAGCGCCCGCTGACCATGTGTCGCCCGCGCCAAACGCGGTGCGGGCTTGGATAGGCCAACTGCCGCGAGCAGGCGGAGGTGCGTCCGGTTGGACGCGATCTCCGACCTGCCGGTGTTCGCATACTGACGAGGACTGCCCGGGGGCCAATCCTCGCCAAGCCTCACGGCCCGCGATCAAGCCGCGGGCCGGCCTGCCCTCCCGGTTGCGGCTGCGTCTTGGGCATCAGCACGGTGTCGACGATGTGGATCAGCCCGTTGCTGGATTTGATGTCGGCCTTGGTCACCTTGGCCGCGTCCACCATCAGGACATTGTTCTTGACGGTGATCGTGACGTACTCGCCGGCCAACGTCTTGGCGGACTTCACGGTCTTGATGTCTGCCGCCGTCTTCTGGACGTCGAGCACGTGGTACTTGAGTATCCTCTGCAGCTTGGCCTTGTTTTCGGGCTTCTGCAGGTCGTCAAGTTCCTTGCCCAACTTCTTGAACGCCTCGTCCGTGGGGGCGAAGACCGTGTACGGGCCCTTGCCCTTCAGCGCGTCCACCAGCCCGGCCGACTCCAGCAGCTTGCAGAACGTCTTCAAGTCGCTGGTGTCTTTGGCGACATCAACAATGTCCTTGGGTTTCGGCGGGGCCGGTTTCGGCTCTTGCGCCAGGCTCAGTCCTGTCCAGCCCGCCAGCACGACGATCGTGGCTACAGGCAGCCACCGCCATACCAGAGAGTTCGTGAACATCTTTCGATCTCCAAACCAGTATCGCCGTCCGCCTCGAGAGTTTCCGCGACCGCCCACCGTGGACGGCACGCTTGTTCGGTTCGCGGCGGCGTCAACTGCTCAACGTTTCCAACGAGGTGAACCGTGCCACTGCCAACGCCCTACCCTCGGCGGGGCATCGCCATCCAGTCCCGCGCGCGGAGCTGTGCCGAAGGCGATAATCTCCTGCGAGTGCGATGGTTACAGGAGAATCGCCCTGCCTGTTCGATCTTCCGCATCGCAGTTCAGGCGGAACGCACCTGCTTGCCCGGCCACGACCACCCAATGTCGGCGGCGTGGGGCACATCCAGGGTATCCGGTTTCGGATTAACGGGTCAGGATCGGCGTTGCGGTGCAAGCGATCCCAGGGGAGAAAATCGGGAGGGGTGTGAAAAGCAGCCGGGTCTACGCTCCACGGGCAGACACCCACCGCTCCTCTGATTCACAACAATATACGCGGGGCCGCCCGGGCAGTTGCAGCATAGGCCCAGCGTTTTTTTATAATCGCCTGGCCTTGCACCGGGCCTCCACGCTGCTCGGGGCAGGCAACTGCCAGCCGGGCAGCCGGCTATAATAGCTGATGGAGGCGCGAGGATGATGGCCCATCGTTACCCAGCATGTGTGCGTTTCCTGACGCTTGCGGCGGCGTTGCCGTGGCCGGCGTTCATGTTCGATGTGCGCGCGGCAGCCGATTCGCCGGGGGGCGTAACGCCAGCGGTCGTTTCGGCGAGTGACGATGCTGCCGTCATTATCGCGGTCCCCACTGATCGCAAACCGACTGCAAAGCGTGAACGCATCGGACTAGACGGAACTGCCCTCGCTGTCACCACGCAGCCGCCGATCGCCACCGTGAAGCCACCGTCTCCGTGGGGCGTCGATGCGGTTCACATCGCGTACGCGGATCATCCAATCTGCGCCTTCCTCTGCAGGTTCTTGATCTGATCAGACCGCACACATTTCCCTGTTCGTTAACCCGTTTCCTCGTGTTCGGAGTCTGAGGACGGCGCATCGCGCCGACGTTCCATACCTGCAACGCGTCCACTGCTCGTCTGAACATATGCCTTGGAGCGACGACTGGCGCGAAGGGAGTGTCTACCATGCATCGAAATCCCGAGAAAGTCAGCGACGTGCTGGCCCTAGTCCAAAAACTGCTGGATGTCGGCAAGCCGAAGGAAGCGGTCGAGCTTGTCAGGAAGTACGGAGCGAGCTCGCCTGAATTGCGTAACGCGCACGGTGTAGCCCTCATGCGGTCTGGTGAGACGGCCAAGGCGATCGAGGTCTATCGCAGCTTGTGCCTAAACGAAAGCGGCTTCTGTCTGAAGCAGGACCTACCAACGACCTTCAAGACGAACTTTGCCACGGCCCTGCTGTTGGCGAACAACGTCTCCGGCTGCCTGGCGCTGTTGCGCGAGATCGCGCAGGAGCAGGATCCATATATGCAGAAGCTGCGCGCAGCCATCGATTGCTGGCGACGCTCGCTCGGTTGGTGGAAGCGGCTCGCATTCGTCTTGTGCGGCACCGAGCCTGACAAGCCCGTGTCACTCGACTTCCAGCCCGGTGAGTTGGTCATGAAGCGTGAACTGCGGCCGGCGGCTTGATTGCCTGTCTTGTTATGGACCCGCAACTTGCCATGCTGACCGCGCGAGGTTGCTCTTTTCGCCAAGTCCGCGTATGATGGAATCCTTCTATGGGGATTCTGCGGTCTCGTCGGCTTTCCATGGTTAGCGCCTGTCGCAGAGGCAGGTATATCCGACTGCGTCTGGCAACCAGCATGGCGATCCAAAACGCGAACGGCGAGCCGACATCTTCGTGGGTTCCCACGTTGGTGGGAGGGACGATTCCGAGTCAGTCATCCTCGCTCGAGGAAGGAGTTTTCACATGAGCATTGCAGGACGGGTCATGGCTATCGTGCTTGCCGCGGGCTTTGTTGGCGGCTTGGTCTTCCTGCCCGGAGCGGCCGTGGGGGCGCAGGTGGCGGAATCTGGGCCGAATGGCACGGCGGCGACCGCGAACGCCCTCCTTTACGGTGACTACGGCGCGGCGGCGATCACGCCGGTCGGCGATTACGATTTTTGGGTCGTTTCGAACCTGGCCGTCGGCGATCTGGTCTTTGTTTACGTCGACACGCAGTCATCCACGACAATGTGGAATTCGTGGCTGTGCGTGGTCGATAACGACGGCACGACCCTCATCGAAAGCGACCTCAGCGACGGACCGGACTCCGGTTCCGTTGTCGCCGGGGCGGTGGTCGCGACCGCCGGCGATGTCTACTACCGCGTGAACGAGAGTGGCGACGACCAAACAATCACACCCTATGAGATATACCAAGCGGTGTTGAATCCGACCGATACCGCGGCCGAAGCAGAGCCCAATGACGCGGTCGGCACCAATGCGACGCCGATCAGCGCCGGCGTCATGACGGCGGAAGTGACTGGATCAGACATCGATTTCTTCTCGTTTTCCGCCGCCGGCGGTGACAGCATGGTTGTCATCATGGACGACGATCCCGACGATGATCATGACTTGACAGACACGGAGTTGGACATCCTCGACACCGATGGCCTGACCGTTCTCGCGGGTGGTGACGACGACGACGCCCACAACGGCAATGCCGCCGGTGCCGTGGATGCGCCCGTGACGGGCACATACTTCGTGAGGGTGAGCGCTGGTAGCTCCTCTGCCGATACGGACTATCGGTTCACGGTGCTGGTGAACGGGGTTCCCGTCAACGGGGCGGGCCCGCTCGGTGCGTGCTGTTTCGTGGGCGGCGGGTGCACGATGTTGCTCGAAGGAGACTGCACCGCAACCGGCGGCAACTACCAGGGATGGGGCAGCGATTGTGCGTCCACTGCGTGCCCATTGCCGACCGGCGCCTGCTGCGCCGCGGACGGCTCCTGCACCGAGGTGACCGAGGCCGACTGCACCGCGGCAGGTGGAACGTATCAAGGAAACACCTCGACCTGCGCGACGCATCCTTGCCCGCAGCCGACCGGCGCCTGCTGCGCGGCGGACGGCTCCTGCACCGACGTGACCGAAGCCGCCTGCACAGCGGCAGGTGGAACGTATCAA
>JAFGQA010000353.1 GCA_016935885.1 Phycisphaerae bacterium
GAACGCACCCGCGAAGCCGCCCGCCGCATCGTCGAGTACTACGAAGCTGTCGGCAATCACGAAGAGGTGCAGGCCTGGCAGGAGCGCCTCACCGAGCTGACTACGCTCCCGGCCGTCTCGCCGCAGTCAGCGCCTGCCCCCCAACAGCCTTGACGCCCACGGCCTGCTCCGCAAACGAGACTTCCATCGAGAAATCCCCCGCGTCGGAGGCGAAGGCCAGGCTGATCGAGGCGGCGTTCGTCGGGAAACACGTCTTGTAACTCGTCCCTTCCACGACCGAGGGCAACCCCAGCGTCGCCGGCACGGCCAGATTCAGCTTCGCCTTGGCCGAACCGGCCACCATGTTCGCCAACTCGGCCAGCGCATCGGTGACCAGACTGTCCTCCACCGGACGTTTGGTGTGCAGCAGCCTGGTCGTCACCGACAGCGCGGTCTCGTGCGGGAAGCGCAGGGCCACCACGCCGTTGACGTCCCCGCTGATGCCGATCAGCGACGTCAGATGCCGTCCCTCCCGGTGAATGCGGCTCTCTCCCAGCTCGAGGCCCTGCCGTGTCAGCGACGTATTGAGCATCGTCGCAAACACGTCGTAGAGACTCTCGACGAAGGGGTTGATGCACTCGGCTCTCATGTGCCCGCCCTCGCTGTCGCCAGGACCTCTCATACTTGCAGTGCCGGCAAGAGGATCGGTGATCGCCCCCCGCCAGTTTACCTCGGCACCGGGACCATATCGTCTCAGACCCCCACCTCCGGGCCGACGTCCTGACGCCGAACCGCCGCACGCCCCATAGCGATTCTCCCCGCAACGTCCTGTGAACGAGAAACAACCGTTCGGTCCGGTTCGTCCGCCCGCAGAACGCGCCCCACACGCGCCCCGCTCCGAGCGTCCGAACGTGCTCGCCAAGACCGGATTCCCGATAACCGGTCTCATCTTGGGGCAAATCGGGTAGGCGGGGGGCCTCGCGGCCCCGGCCTCCCACACCACCGGACGTGCGGGTCACGCATCCGGCGGTTCACAGGTTGCTCGCCAGACGACGATGCTCAAGGGTCAAGGTCACCAGGCCCCACTCTTGTAACAGCGTGTTCGGCAGTGCCCGGTTCATGTGCGAGGCCCCGGCATTCCACCAGGTACCACGTCCATTGCAGGCCGATGCCGCAGCACAGTCGCGTGACAGGCCCAGCCGCACGAGTTCCCGCAGACGTGTCCGCCACTTCTTCCACTGCTTCCATCGAATGGCCCGCAGCTTCCGACGCAGCCACGCGTCCAGCAGTTCGAGCGGCGCCTTCACCTGCGTCAGGCGGTAGTAAGCCATCCATCCACGCAGGATGGGAGCCAACTCCCGCAACAACATACGCAGGCTACGGCCACGCCCCCGACGCAGCAGCGGCCGAAGCTTCTGTTTGAGCCGCTGTACGCTCCCTGGGGCGATTTTGAGCCTGGGGTCGCGATGCATCGTGACGCTATAGCCCAGGAACGCCCGTTCCCAGGGCCGCGCCACGGCGCTCTTGGCCCGGTTAATCCGCAGCCCCAACCGGCGCGTCAGGAATGCCTCCAGCGATGCCAACACCCGCTGGCCCGCCCGACGCGACTGCACGTAGACGTTGCGTCGAGTAGCGGAGGGGAGTCTCACCCCTCCGCCCTCACAGAACCGGACGTGAAACTCTCGCCTCATCCGGCTCTCACCCTCCAGCCTCCGGTTTTACGCCGAGTTCCCACAGGACGAACAACTTCGGGTCCCGCTGCGCGATGCGCCCCAGCCAGTGCACCGACGCACGCTCTCGTCGTCGAAACCGCTTGTACTTCCGTCGCGCCCACGCAGCGAGGGCCACGTTGAGATGGCGAAGGACCTGAACACACTTCGAGCGGTAAAACCGACCGTAGTAGTTCATCCAGCCGCGCACCGCTGGGTTGGTGAGTTGCGCCAAGTCCTCCAGGCGCTGGTTGTTCCTGGTGGACGCCATCCGCCAATCGCGGATGGTCTGGCGAATCGCCTTGGCGGCTCGGATGCTGATCGCAGGCAGGAAGCTCACAAAGAGTTTCCCCCAGCGATTTTTCGCCAGTCGAGGTTGAAAGGTGTACCCGAGGAAGTCGAACTTGATGTGTTCGAACTTCCCAGGTCGGTCGTCGTCCTTGCAGTAGACGATTCTGGTCTTCGTGGGATGAAGCTCCAGTCCGCACTGCTCGAACCGACAGCGGATGGCTGCCAACACCTCGCAGGCTTGCTGCTCACTCCCGCAGTGGACGATGGCATCGTCCGCATAGCGCTCGAACCGGACACCCGGAAAGGTCCGTTGCATCCACAGATCAAACGCGTAATGCAGGAACAAGTTAGCCAGCAACGGACTGATGACTCCGCCTTGCGGCGTGCCCTTCGTCCGCTCTCCCAAGGTGCCGTCCGGTCGTTGAACGGGAGCACGAAGCCACCGGGCAATGTACAACCGGACCCATGGAAGGTCAGTGTGGTGCGCCACGGCACGTTCGACCAAGCCATGCGGAATGGAATCAAAGAACGCTTTGATATCCAGATCGATGACCCAGTCGGCTTCCCAGCATCGTTTCCGCGCGGTCCCCACCGCATCGAGCGCCGACTTGCCGGGTCGATAGCCGTAGGAATCCTCATGGAACACCGGTTCCACGAGAGGCTCCAGGACCATTTTCACGACCGTCTGCGCCACCCTGTCGGCCACAGTGGGGATGCCCAGCGGACGCATGCCGCCGCCTGCCTTCGGTATCTCGACCAACCGCACGGGTGGTGGAAAGTACGAGCCCGACGACATCCGGTTCCAGACCTTGTAGAGGTTGTTCTTCAGGTCCTTCTCGAACACCGCCAGCGACTCGCCGTCCACCCCCGCAGCACCGCGGTTCGCCTTCACCCGTTGGTACGCTTCCCAAACGAGCTGCTTCGGAATGTTGTAAGGCTTCGCTTCAGGCACCGGCTCCTCCCATTACTGGTTGACCGGCATCTTCGGCCAGAGAGTCGGGCCCCTTCGCTCCGCCCGCGTTACCGGGCTTCATTGCTACTACGGGCCCGTCCGTCCCTTCGCCTCGCATCGGTACTCGCCTCCTCACGGGTCTTCCGCTTGGAGTACTCCCTTGGCATCGAGGCGAGAGGTTCCCACGTTCCGCACAAGAGCCTGTGCCGGGCTCACGCCGCCTTGGTGCCGGTCATCACTCGGGCAGTCAGCAGGCGCCTCCCGAGCTTGATCCCGGGCCAACGACTGGAGCCCGGTTTTGATGACGTCCCTACGCTTTCGACACGTTGCCAGCGGTTCACTCACGTTCGTCTTCCCGGCACTCACCTGACGGGTTTGTCCCGCCTTTTCCGGCTCGCTCACCACCCCAGCCATTGGGCCGGAGCAGCATCCGGTGGTTTGAACCCTGAGCCTGCACCCCGAGTCCGAGGGGCCCACCCTCATCTCTTGTGCAGCAAGGCTGCTTCCAGGCGGCCTCTACATGTCGGCCTCCTTTCCGCGCCGTCGTGGCGCACAGTC
>JAFGQA010000354.1 GCA_016935885.1 Phycisphaerae bacterium
CCTACCGCCCAGTTGTGGATATAACCGATCTATTGCGAGGGCGCAAGTCCTGTATTAAGATTCTTCGCGAGGCCGCTAAACACGTACCGGATAGCAATCCGTGGGCCGGTCGACCCGCGCTTCTGGCGTCGCCACGGACCTCCGACGGCCAACATCACGCTGCCACAGCAAGGACAGCGGAGCTTAGCCCTGTAGATCAACCTCAAGGTCGACTGTCTCTTTGACGCCGCGAACAGCCCCGAGAAAGGGCCCTGGTGACATCGCCGGATAGACAATCGGATCGCAGACACCGTTTGTTCGAGAGGGTCAAGCTCGTCCTCGCGGGGCGGGATTCGCCCACCTCGTTCGATCATGGTTCATATTTGAAGGACAGGCTCACCTTGGCGCGGTAGGCGACGACCTTGCCGTCCTCGACGCGCATGTCCAGCTTGGTGACCTCCGCGATTCTCAAGTCTTTGAGGCTCTTGCCGGCGGTCTCCACGGCGTTCTTGGCGGCCTTCTCCCAGGAGTCCTTACTCGTCCCCACGAGCTCAATCACCTTGTAGACGCTCTCGCTCATAACTGTTCTCCTACCGGGGTCCCTTCTCCGGACCGTTTATCAGGTTGACCTTCCAGTCTTGGCCCGTGCGGCGGAGCCCATGCGTTCACACCCGGCGGGCCATCGCACACGGACCGAGCCTGATACAGTTTACGCATCGCGGCAACACCGTCTACACCTGAGGCGGGCACCAGGGTCCGTGACAGCTTGGGCGGGTGCCACTGGCAGCTTGCCTGCCAGTGTGTATGCCCCACGCGCCCACCGGAGAGAGGGCACGGGCGGACAACCCGCCCGTGGCACCCAGAATCGAATGCCGCCGGAAGTGTCACGGGCTGCGGGCGGCCAAGGCATGATTCGGGTTTGAGGCTCGTCGCAGAATCCCCCGTGGCACGGGCCTCCACAGCGGTACGTGTTAGCGGCGTGGCATCGGTAGGCGAAGCCGCCAGCGGTGGCGGAGCTTACCCATGGGCATCCAACCCCGCTTGTTCTCGCGGGTGATGCACGATCCGCCCCCGTGGGGCGTGTCGTTCGTTACACATGCCACACCGTCTGAACGCTGAACACGTACCCGGTCCATGGCGAAACCCGGCTGATTGACAAACGCCGCCTCATGAACGGGACGAAGCTCGTGCCTCCCCGGAGTCATCGCGAACCTCGAAGACAAGTCGATCCGTCTGAGCAGAAGATAGGGTAAACACCCTATTGACCGGGCAAGTTCGCGCGTTTAACGTCCCCTCCATGGCTTCGGGTGTCCGCGTGGTACGCTTGGCTGCGCAGGGCATGCCCCTGTGGCCGGAGAGGCCAAAGTGGGCGTTGAGAACGCCGGGGAAACGAGGAGATTCCGATCTGCGAAATCGGCAATCCCCCACCGTATCTCGTCCCTGGCGTTGTCAGCAACGCCGGCGCGGGGCAATCCTATCCTGTGGCATGGGCGGCTTGCCTGGCCGAGGATAGGTGATCGTTCCCTTCCGCGCGGCGACGCACAAGCCGACGGGCGAACAAGGGCAGCGCAACCGCCACGCAATGAGAGGGGCGTGTACCCCTGAGCCCGGCGGTTTTGCTACGGGCTCGAGAAGAACAGGAAATCAACGGTGACTGCGGGCCACCGTCCTCGCTGTTAAGAGAGGCACGAGTCCTGCCCCCGCGCATCGGCGCGGTTGTCCGTGCGCGTCGGCACGATGAGGAGGAAGGCCAACGGCGGGAGAGGAGGGGTGCGAGAGGGAAGACCCGTCCTCGAACGTGGCGGGGCCACGTGCTCCCTGAGCGATGGTCGGCCATCGGGCAAGAAAAAGCGTGAAGGACAATGGAACACTCGATATTAGGGGGGATATGATCGTTATAGGGCGTGGTCATCTTGGGTCGGCTCGTCGGTCGGAGCAGACCTGAAGGGCGTGCGAGAACCCGTTATCACTACCTTGGGAGGTTGTGGCTATGAAGAAGAGCATCAAGAAGCTGTCACTTAACGCGGAAACGCTACGGCACCTGACGAATCCGGAACTGGTGCAGGTAGTGGGGGGGCGACGAGGACTGGACAATTCGCGTGGGCATGGAGAGCGGCGGGCTTATTTCGATCAGATGGGAGGCGGCCTTGACCTCAAGCCACGCATCACCCACGTGCCGGAGGACCTCCCCTTCGATGGTGGTGGGCTGGATCTTCATGACCTTTACGGCGGTGGCCGGAGGATGCCGTGAAGGCCCCGGACCGGACCCTGCCCGATAGAGAAGCTTGTCGTCTGAGCACGAGTGCGCCGGGCGCGAGTGGCGCCCGGAGTTGTTCAAGCTAGGCCTTCCATTGAGGAGGAGTTTGCGATGAAGAAGGGAATCAGAGGGCTTTCGCTTCATGCAGAGACGCTGAGGAACTTGACGAACCCGGACCTGGCGCAAGTGGTGGGGGGAAGGCCGCTTAATCGGTCTGCGGAGCGGCGGGCGTTCTTTCGGCAGGCCCGAGGCCCAATACTAAGTGATGACACTAGGTGCATAGTGGCCGACGTGCCGGACGATCCTTTTTTTACTGGTGACGAGGATGTCACCGATCTTTACGGCGGTGGGCAGACCATGGGGTAACGGACGCGGACGAGACCCCGGCTGAAGGAGAACCTGTCGCTTAACCGCAAGCGCGGTGGGTGCGCGCCGTCTGCAGTTTTCTCTGCTTGGCCTTCCATTTGGGAGGTGTCCGCGATAGTGATGAGAGTCTATCCGAGAATCCTCTGTGGCGCGGGCCTTTGGCCCACCGCCGCGCGCGAGGGACACCATCGCCGCCACGCCCGCTGCTACGGTGCCGGCGATTCCTCCGGGACGGCCGACTCGGGAAGCAGCGCTCGATACTCGGCGGCCTTCTCGGGTTTGCCCCATGCCTCATATAGCTCGACGATGCGCTCCAGCGCGGCAACCGCTCGCGAGTCCTCTTCTCCACGGCGATCACGAATGATCGGATGGCTGCGGAGCAAGAGGGCTTCGGCGTCTTCGTAGCGACCCTGGGCGGTCAGGGCGCCGCCCAGCAGGCTTTCGGCGGTGGCGATCAGCCAATGCCCTCCGCTCAGCGCATTCCGCCGGATCTCCAGGGCCTCCCGGAGGACGCCTTCGGCCCGCTGGATGTCTTCGGGCTGTCCTTTCATTAGCAGGAGCAGGCCCGAATCAGTCAGTGGGAAGGTCACCGCCGGTGAGTCGTCCCCCAAGAGCTTGCGGTACATCGCCAGCGAGTCGAGCAGCAGAGATTCGGCCTCCGCGTAGTCACCCATGTCGCGCAGCGGCTTCGCCAGCTCGTTCATGGCCCTGGCCACGGACGGGTGTTCAGCACCGTGAAGCCGCAGACACATCGCCAGAACCTCGCGGAAGATCGCTTCAGCCGCCGGGTAGTCCTTGGTTTCATACAGCAGCATGGCCAGACTACTCAAGGATTCGGCCACGCGCGGATGCTCGGTGCCGTACAGGTCTCGGTTCATCTGTAGGGCTTCGCGGAAGAACGGCTCGGCCGTCTTGTAGTCGCGCTCCATCTGGAACAGAAGGCCGAGGTTCTTCAGGTTCTCGGCGACCTGCCAGTGTGGCACAGGCAGCGTCCTTCTGCGGACATCGAGCGCCTCTCGGAGCAGCGGTTCGGCTGCCGGATTATCGCCCTTGTCTTGCAGCAACTGCGCCAGGTCGTCCAGGCTGACGGCCACGCGCCAGTGCTCGTCGCCGAACACCTTGCGCCGCACGGCCAGCGCCTGGCGGAGAAGCCCCTCGGCCTCCTCATAGTCTCCCCTACCTTGCAGCAGCTTCGCCAAGTCACTCAGGCTGTCTGCGACGTCAGGGTGCTCCTCACCCATCATTCTCTGCCGCATCGCCAGCGCATCTCGGAGGAGCGATTCTGCCGTCACATAGTCCCCCTGAAGTTGCAGCAACACCGCTAAGTCGCTCATGGACTCCGCCACCTCCGGGTGCTCGTCGCCAAGTTGCGCGCGACGCGTCTCGAGAACCTCGCGGTACAGCGGCTCGGCCTCGGCGTACTTGCCCTGGATCCGGAGCAGCCACGCGTACTCTCCGATGAGAGCGACCGTGTCCGGGTCCTCGTTTCCCCGCAGCTTGCGGAGCATGGTGACCGCCTCGCTGTGCAGCCGGTCGGCCTCGGCGTCCTCGCCCTTCGCTTGCAGGACCCAGGCCAGTTCCTTCAACGCCCCGGCCACGTCCACATGCTCGTCGCCGAGCAGCCTACGACGCATGGCCAGGACCTCGCGCCACTGGGCCTCAGCCGCGTCGAAGTCGCCCTTGCGGTCCAGCAGCGTCGCCAACGCGCTGAGGCAGTTGGCTATCTCCACATGCTCCTCGCCCAGCCGCTGGCGAAGCTTCGCGAGGCCGTCTTGAATGAGCGACTCCGCCTCGTCGTACTGGCCCTTGTCCCCAAGCACGCTGGCCAGGTCGCACAGCGTCTCCGCGAATCCGCCAGGATCTTCGTCGAGGAGGTGTTCGCGGATGCCGAAGGCGGCACGAAAATGCGGCTCGGCATCCCCGTAGTCCCCGAGACTGTGGTACGTACGCCCGATCCTCTCACGAAACGCTGCCTCGATTCGCGGGCGTCCAGCGAAGCTCGTTCCCACGTGTTTGGAGGCCTGGTCAAGCACTTCGCGCATGGTGACATCAATACCCTTTGCCTCGTAAGGATCCGCTGCGGCTAGCATGTCCTTTAACAGGAAGCTCGTGATCTCGTCGGTGGTTTGCTTCTCAGCGGAGGCGCGCTCTCGCTCTCCCGCCGCCTCAACAGTCTTCCATGTCGCCACGACGGTCCCCAGCACGAGCCCGACGAGCGCCACCGAAAAGCCAGCCGCCAGCGCCTTCTTGCGCTTGGCAAACTTCCAGAACCGGTACATCGCGCTTGCCGGGCGGGCCTCGATCGGCTGATCCGTCAGGTAGCGCTCGACGTCGTCGGCCAGGTCCGAAGCGCCTCCGTATCGGCGCGACGGCTCCTTCTCCAACGCCTTGAGGACGATTGTCTCCACGTCGCGATCGACCGGCGGGATGCTGGTGCCACGGCCCGTGATCGTGCTCGGCCTTTGCGGCGGCTCCTCGCAGATGACCCGTGTCGCCTCGGGCAGATCGGCGTGGCTCACGTCGTACGGCAGCCTTTCGGTGATCATCTCGTAGAGGATCACGCCGAGCGAATACACGTCCATCCGCGTGTCCACTTCGTCGGATTTGCCGCGGGCTTGCTCGGGGCTCATGTAGCCCACCGTGCCGATGATCCTGCCGGGCTCGATGGATTGCGTGCTGACATCGCCGTCCCCCTTGATGATGCGTGCCAGGCCGAAGTCCAGGATCTTGGGGTTGCCCTCCCTGTCGACGAGGATGTTCGAGGGCTTCAGGTCCCGGTGGATCACGCCTCGCTGGTGGGCGTGGTGGACGCCCAGGCAGATCTGGCGGAGCAACTCCAGCCGCCCGCGCAGTGGAAGCTCGTGGGCCTGCACGTACTCGGTAACGCGATCGCCACCGACCAGTTCCATCGCGAAGAAGGGCTGCCCGTCCTTGGTTCGACCGTCGTGGTAAAAGGCGGCGATGGCGGGGTGGCTGAGCTTGGCGACGGATTGGATTTCGCGTCTGAAGGACTTGAGGCGGCGTGGGTCCAGGGCGCTCCCGGGGATCACCTTGATGGCAACCGGACGCTGAGGGTCCTGCTCCTGGGCCTCATAGACCACGCCCATCCCTCCTCGGCCGATTTCGCGGATGATCTGGTAGCCTTTGCCGAGGTCCGGCAGCGGCGCGGAAGCGGCCCGCATCGCGGCCAACTCCTTTGCTTCTTCCTTGGCTGCGGCGATCTGCCGGCAGACGCGCTCGCCCGAGTCGTCGTTGTCAGTGGGTTTTATCATCGTCCAACTCCGCGGAATGAGGTGGGGAATCGACGGTGTTCTCCATGTTCAGGAGCGAACTCGGCGCCGTGGAGTCACCCCGAGTCGCTGAAATACTTGGAGCTTCTGCCCATGATCTCCCGCAGGTGGCGCAGGGCCCTGGCCCGGCGCATGAAGGCCGCGCCCTCGCTACATCCCATCTCGGCCGCGACCTCGGCCATCGGCCGCTGCTCGATGTCATACATCTTGATAACCCGTTGATGCGTGCCAACAAGCTGCTCGATCGCCTGCTCCAGATGATCGAGACGCTCGTTATGGCGGGCATGACGACTGGGCGTGCTGTTCGTGACATGGAGTTGCTCGAGGAGGGCGTTGCGAGATTCATCGCTTCCGCCCGGGACAATCCGTTTGCGGTTCTTGGGCACGCGCGTGTCCAGGCCCTTTATAGCATCGACGAAGTTGTGTTGCGCGATTGTCCGAAGCCAGGCGGCAAACGACCCCTCTCCCCGCGGGGCGAACTGTTTTCGCCGTATTGCATCGACCGCCTCGGCGAACGTCTCCTGGATCACATCGTCAGCCGAGAGGACCGCCTGGTGGCGTTTCGGGATTTTACCCGCCAGCCTCTGCTTCAGCACGGGGTATTCTCGCTTGAGCAATTGGTCGAGCGCTTCCTCGTCGCCATCCAGCGCTCGCTTCAACAGATCGTCGTCGTTCGAAGGCATGTCTTCTCTCCAGGATTGCCGTCTGAGCCCCGGCAACTTCTATCGCAGTTTATGCGTCTTAAATCACGGGAGCAAGGGGCAAGGGGCGTGAGGTCTCGAGGACGCTCCTGGACGACCGTTCAGCGAAAATCGCCGTGTTCATCGTGACTGCCGGGCGCGGTTCTCGCTTCCTGATGTGCGGGCGCTCTTGGTGCCCGACGCCGACGCCCACGGAGGCGCGATGGGAAGCGCCGGGCACTGGCGGCGGAGTGGAGTGTCTGCGCGGTTCGGGATCGGCCCTGCGGTCCCGAAGGGTTTGAGGTGTTCGGTAGCTTTGAGTACGAAAGGGCAGAACCATGAAGAAGAACGGTATCAAGAAGTTGGTCCTCAACAGGGAAACGGTGAGATTGCTCCAGGACTCGGAACTCACGCGCGTGGCAGGCGGGCGTGGGCTAGGCGTCCTACCAAACGCGCACGGCCAGGTTCTAGTGATGACCGGCGGCCCCTGCGAACCCTGCCCGAGTGGTTTTACAGACGGTGGTGGCGGTCAGGGTCACGATCTGCCCATGCCTCCCGTGCCCACTTTCTAGCGCATGTGGCCGTCCAGTCCGGAAGTGCGTTGCCGGGCTCAGCTACGTGGGGCACGAACGATCGTCGTGGTCTTCGTGCTGCGGTCGGAGTTGTTCGAGCACCACTTGAAAGCCGGTGGTTTGAAGCTCGGGCAATCATTCCGGCAAGAGACGTTTGACTGCGGAGCACGCCGGTGCATAGCATTATCAGACGCCGACGATGTCCGAAACGAACGCAGAGGACGCGTCGGTGCTGCAACGCAGACCATCCGAGCGGCCGCGGCGGTTGGCGGCCGGGGCGAGCTTCGCGTTAGGATTCATCATACCTCTTGGCCTACCCATAGCTCGCCGAGATGGTGACCGGGGCTTGTTACTGTTGGTTTCCCGCCTGACGGGAGCAACGCGGGGATTGCCGAAGCGCAACCGTGGACGGTAACTCCTCGCGTCACCAGATCACCAGTAGGGGAATGAGATCGTCCGCGTGGGTCCACGGCGTGCCGCGTGAGGCAGGCCGTTGGCGGGGCAGGGAGTCCGCGCCCACGAGGCAGCGTGCGTTCCAGGCGTGTCGTACGAGGAAAGACGTGAGCAGATAGCGAGAGGAAGAGAGCATGTGTATAGACAATAGTCTTCGCTTTACGAAGGGAGGCAAGGCCGGTAGCGGATCGTCCTTATCCCTCCAAAGGGTCTTGACTGTCAGCAGCCCCTGCTGAGAAAGGAGAGTGCCATGAAAGAGAAGATCAAGAAGTTGGTGCTGAAAAGGGAGACCGTTCGATCGCTCCAGGATTCCGAGCTGACGCTCGTGGTAGGTGGGCAAGGTGGCCTGGGGCCAGCGAATGGCTCGGTCTTGGTCGCCCCTTTCGCCTTGGCGAACGCCGTGAGCGGCCGCCCCAGAATAGACGATGCCGGTCCGACTCAGATAATGTCCGGTCATTGTCCGTCATATGTAGTTACGTGTTCCTGCCCTGGTGCCGACGGGCAGTCCGGTTGGAAAGCGGCTGATATGGGAGGTGCAGGAGGCTTGGGCTAATGACGGCTTGCCAGCAGATTCGTCGCGGTCGTGGGCGTGCGCACGGTCCGGCGCTGGATCGGCTTGGCCACTCCGAAGGAATTTGATTATCAGCAACCCCGGCTGCGAAAGGAGAATACCATGAAAGAAAAAATCAAAAAATTGGTGCTGAACAAAGAGACCGTTCGGTCGCTCCAGGATTCGGAACTGTCACAAGTTGCAGGTGGGCAAGGTGGCCTGCCACCTGCCGTCGAGGGGCAGGCCGGTCCTCATCCAATCATCACAGGCCTCTTGCCTCACCCAAACGCAGTGACAGGCGGCTGTGGCCTGATCGAATGCAAGGTGGATCCCCCTTGAACTGCCACCCCGTGATCCCGTGACCGGCGGCGTCTGCTTGCGCTCCCGCTCGGGCGGCGTCGGCTGTAAAAGGAGGATGCCATGAAGAAGAACATCAAGAAGTTGGCGTTGAACAGAGAGACCATTAGGTCGCTCCAGGATTCGGAACTGACACTGGTCGCAGGTGGGCAGGGCGGCCTCCCACCCGCTGTCGAGGTTCGATCTCATCCTCGTCCGATCACGGGCGGAGATCATTACCGCTGCGCGGTGTCCGAGCGGTGCCCGATGACCCACTGACACGATGACGCGCCGCCGCTTGGGCAGCATGGGCTTGGGTGATTTGTACAACGCTGAGGATGGGCGTGATTGGAGCGGCTCTGAGTACGGGCGACTCGCGTTCTGTCGTGGCTCAAATGACGGATCGCCGTCCGACGAGGGTGCCACTGGCGGCTTGGCCGCCAGTGGTTACGGGCAGGCAAGCTGCCCGTGGCACCCAATGCTCAGGATGTTCGTGTTGGATTCAATGGGAATCGAGCCTCGCGTTGATTGGCCGCGGAGCGGCTTGCCTATTGTGGGCAAGCCGCTATTCTCTCCTACTTGGTGGTCGGTTGCCTGAATCACGCGGTGGCGCGCCGGAGGTTTATTCAGAATGTCGGCGCACGATCAAGATAGCAATTGGCGTCCGCTCCTGACTGGCGCGCTGCGCGAGCGTGCGGGCCAGGCGATCCAGGCAATCGCGGACCGTTTGCGTGAGGTCCCGGCGGATTGGATCCCGGACGGCACGCCAGAGCCGTATAGGAAAGGAGCCGCCAACGATCCCTCGATCGCCCGGGGACGAGCGGGATTGGCGATCTTCTACGCGTATCTTGCCCAAGCATGGTCTCGCACGGGCCATCAGGAGGAGGCGCTGCGGCTGCTGGATGAAGCCGTCGATTTGCTGGCCGTGGCGGAAACGCGCCCGTCGCTCTTCGCGGGCTTTACGGGTGTGGCCTGGACGGCGCAGCACTTTCGTGGGACGCTCATCGATCCGGCACCGTGTTCACAGAACACGGCTCCTGAGGCTGACGATCCCAACGATGAAATCGACAACGTGCTGAGGGATTACCTGGACCGCTCGCCCTGGCCGGGCGAGTACGATGTCGTTTACGGACTTGTGGGATTCGGTGTCTACGCGTTGGAGCGGCTGCCGCGTGCGTCGGCAATCGAATGCCTGGAACGTGTGATCGATCGCCTTGGCGAGACGGCCGAACGCTGCGACGATGGTGTCACCTGGTTGACACCACCGGAGTTGCTGCCGCCGCATCAACGCGCTCAGGCGCCGCGCGGCCTTTACAACGCCGGCGTTGCCCACGGCGTGCCCGGTGTGATTGCGTTGCTCGGCGAGGTGTGCGCGGCCGGCGTGGCGAGCGAGAAGGCCCGACCGCTTCTGGATGGCGCCGTCCGGTGGCTGCTGGCCCAGAAGCTGCCAAGCGACATGAAATCGAGCTTCCCGTACTGGGTGGGCCCCGACATCAAACCGGGTGCTTCAAGATCGGCGTGGTGCTATGGGGATCCCGGCATCGCGGCCGCGCTCCTCGTGGCCGCACGGTGTGTGGGTGAGCCGGCCTGGGAGCGCGAGGCGATCGACATCGCGCGTCACGCCGCCAGGCGCGCACCGGAGAAGACGGGCATCGTTGATGCCGGTCTTTGCCACGGCGCGGCCGGGCTGGGCCACCTGTTCAACCGGATGTACCAGGCCACCGGAGAACCGGAGCTTGAGGAGGCGGCACGGTTTTGGTTCGATCGCACGCTGGAACTAAGACGCCCCGATCGCGACATCGCCGGCTTCTCCGCGTGGATGGCCGCGGCGAACGGAGAGGGGGAATGGGTGGCGGATCCTTATTTCCTCACCGGCGCTGCCGGCGTTGGGCTGGCACTGCTCGCTGCCACGACTTCCGTCGAGCCCGCGTGGGATCGGGTCCTGCTTGTGGACGTGTGCTGCCACCGACGAGACGCCGGTGGCACGATTAGCCGGATCGTTTCATAGCAGGCAGAGTGGATTCGCGGGGCTGCGATCGCCCACCCTTCCGGGCTGGGAGGATCTGTGATCATGTGTGCAGCCGAGAGTCAATCAGGAGGGGTTCGAGAGATAACGCCGTCTGGGTTCTTTGTCATTCGCACCGCGCTGCTACCGTTTGGCGAGTTGCTGGCGTGGGCCGACGGGCTCCAAGCCCCGGCAGCGGTCGACGATCCGGCGCGTCTGGAGCAGGCACTCGCCGCGGATCGCGCCCAGCTTCGGGAGCGTCTGAAGGGCGTGCTGGCCCGTCGCGAGATTCGCGATGCGATCTTCGTCGCTTCCCCGAGCCTGGACGAACGGCTCGGTGTCTGGCTTCGCGATCCCGATGGCAAGCCAGGCCAGAAGGTCGAGCGGGCGGTGCTGCGCTACTTCGCGCGCATGACCGGGCGGGCCACGCCGTTCGGCCTGTTCGCCGGATCCTCCGTTGGAGCGATTGGCCCCGACACCAGGCTCATGCTCGCCGGCCGCGCAGAGTATCAGCGTCACACCCGCCTCGACATGGACTACTTGTGTGACCTGACCGACAAGCTGGCTCGCGACCCGGAGATCCGGAAGAACCTCACCTACCGACCCAACTCGAGCCTGTACGAGGCTGCCGGCCGACTCCGGTACGCCGAGGTGCGGCTGAACAACGGCGTACGTTCCCATCACCTGGTTGCCGTCGAGATCACCGACTACCTCCGCGCCACGCTCGATCGGGCCACGCGAACAGGCACCGTGTTCACAGAACACGGCTCCGGGGCCACAGAACACGGCTCCGGGGCCACAGAACACGGCTCCGGGGCCACAGAACACGGCTCCGGGGCCGGCGCGCGTCCGGCAGCCCTTGCCGGGACGCTCGCTGATGCTGACGAGGACGTATCCCTTGCCGAAGCTGAGGAGTACATCAACGAACTGATCGACAGCCAGATCCTCGTGTCGGATCTGTCTCCCGTGGTTACCGGCCCGGAGCCGATTCATGGGTTGATCGCGCAACTTCGCGGTCTTCCGGAGGCGAAGGCGAACCAGGCAGCCGAACGCCTTGACGAGGTTCGCACGTTTCTGGCGGCCATCGACCGCGATGGGCTGGGGGTCGAGCCAGATCGCTACCACCGCGTCGCCAAGATCCTGGATGATTTGCCTGCCAAGGTTCGGCTGTCGACGTTGTTTCAGGTGGACATGGTCAAGCCGACTGGCAACGGTGGGCTAGGCGGCGAGGCCGGCACCGTGTTCACAGAACACGGCTCCGAGCATGGGCAGACAGGCTTGCCCGTGCCGCCCGGCGCGACGTTGGGTCCGGAGCCAGTGACCGAGATAGCTCGGGGCGTGGAGATCCTGCACCGCTTGTTTGGCACACGTCGTCGAGACCGCATGGTTCGTTTTCGCGAGGCCTTCGTTGAACGCTACGGGGACCGGGAGGTCCCGCTGGTCGAGGTCCTGGACGAGGAAGTCGGGATTGGCTTTGAGCGGTCCAATGCGCCGGGGTCCGAGGCCTCGCCGCTGCTCGATGGACTGCTGTTCTTGCCGCCTGCGTCGGGCGAGGAGATGACGCCTTGGAGTGCGCGCGAGGTCCTCCTGCTTCGCAAGCTCGAGGATGCCTGGGCTCGCGGGATGGACGAGATCGTCCTGACGCCCAAGGACCTCGAACCATTCGCTTCTGATGACATCCCGCCGCTCCCGCATGTGTTTGCGGCGATGGCAACGTTGGTGGCGGGCTCGGATGAGGAGCTGGCACGGGGCGGCTTCCGTGTCCTACTGAAGAGCATGTCCGGACCACCCGGCGCGACGCTTCTCGGGCGCTTCTGCCACGCCGACGAATCGCTACATCGGTACGTGCGGGAATACCTGCGAGCCGAGGAGGCCATCCGACACGACGTCGTGTTCGCGGAGATCGTGCATCTCCCCGAAGGCCGCATCGGGAACATCCTGTCCCGCCCCGTCTTGCGCGAACATGAGATCCCATTCCTCGGTCGCGGCGGCGCGCCGGAGGAGAGGCAGATCCCGGTCGACGACCTGCGAGTGTCCGTGGCGGGTGGGCGCGTGATCCTGCGTTCGGCCCGGCTCGGGCGCGAGGTGTTGCCGCGGCTCACCAGCGCCCACAACTACTCCCTGCGCAGCTTGGGGATGTACCGCTTTCTGTGCGCGCTCCAGCAGCAGGACGTTGTGGGATACCTGTCCTGGAGTTGGGGTCCACTGGAGCGCGCCCAGTTCTTGCCGCGCATCTCAACCGGCCGGCTGGTCCTCGCCCGAGCCTGCTGGCGTATTGACAGGGAGGAGTTGGAGGCGCTTGGCCAGGCCGGCGGCACGGCGAAAAACGGCTCGCCCTCGGTCCGGTCCGGCACCGTGTTCACAGAACACGGCTCCAAGGCACGGTTTCAGTCGCTCCAGGAATGGCGAGCCAAGAGGCGCCTGCCACGGCTCGTTGCGCTCGCCGACGGCGACAACGAGTTGGTCATTGACTTCGACAACGTCCTCAGCGTGGAGATGTTCATCAATCTGGTCAAGGACCGCTTTGCGGCGACGCTGGTGGAGCTGTTCCCCGGACCGGATCAGCTCTGCGCAAGCGGTCCCGAGGGCCGGTTTGTCCACGAGTTGGTGGTGCCTTTCGTAAGGAGCGACGTCGAAACGTCAACACGCCGAGGCGCCGAAGCCTTGAATGCCCGGGATGTTGAATCGGCGTCACGCCGCCGCGTCCCCAACGCTGGAGCGATGGGCCGCCCCACCGTCGAGGCATTGGAACGGCGGGGCGTTGAAACGGCATCTATCCATTCGCCGTTCGCCACTCGCGCTTTTGCGCCAGGTTCGGAGTGGTTGTACGTCAAGGTGTATACCGGCAGCTCGACGGCCGATCAGTTGCTCCGCGACGTGGTCGGGCCATTCGCTCGGGACGCCATGCGAACCGGCACCGTGTTCACAGAACACGGCTCCGGGGCGGTGCTCACAGAACACGGCTCCGGGGGGGTGGATCGTTGGTTCTTCATCCGCTATGGCGACCCGAACTGGCACCTGCGCGTACGCCTGCATGGTGACCCGGGCGTGCTCCACGCGCGGGTCCTGCCGGCGCTTCAGGCGACGGCAGCCACGCTGTTGGAGAGAGGCTGGGCGTGGCGCGTCCAGTTCGACACGTATGAGCGCGAGGTGGAGCGCTACGGGGGAGTGGAAGGAACGATCCTTGCTGAGCGGGTTTTCCACGCTGACAGCGAGGCGGTGTTGGCCATCGTCGACGCCCTGGCAGGCGATGAGGGGGCCGACGCGCGGTGGCGCCTGACCCTGCGCGGGATCGACATGCTGCTGGCGGACCTCGGCCTGGACCTGGACGGAAAGCTCGCCGTGCTGACGCGGGCCCGCGAGGCGTTCGGACGAGAGTTCCGGGCGGACACCACGTACCTCAAGCACCAACTCGGTGACAAGTTTCGCAAGGAGATGGAGCGCAAGGACTTGACGGCTCTCAGGGC
>JAFGQA010000355.1 GCA_016935885.1 Phycisphaerae bacterium
CACGGGCCGCCTCCACCGCCGCGTTGAGCGCCAGCAGGTTGGTCTGGAAGGCGATCTCCTCGATCACCTTGATGATCTTGCTGATCTGCCCCGAGGACTCGTTGATGCCGGTCATGGCTTCGTTGAGCTGGTGCATGGTCTGGTCGCCGGTCTGCGCGGCCTTTCTGGCCTGATCGCTCAATTCGTTGGCTTGCTTGGCGTTTTCGGCGTTGGTCCGCGTCATGGCGGCCATCTGTTCCAGCGCACTGGAGGTTTCCTCGAGCGACGACGCCTGTTCGCTGGCGCCCTCGGCCAACTGCTGCGACGCGCTGGACACCTGACTCGCCGCGTCGTTCACTTGGTCGGCCCCTTCGTTCAAGCCCGCGATGATGCGATTGACGGGCTTGCTGATCGACCGGGCAATGAAGATGCTGATCAGCGTCACGACGATTGCGGCAATGCCCCCCAGACTTCCCATCCACGTGATCAGGCTGTTGGTCGCCGACGCACTCGTGGCCTGCATCTCTTTGACCGCAGACATGGCCTCGGATTCGTCAACCTCAGCGAGCAGCGCCCAACGCGTGCCGAACACATCCACTGGCGCGTAGGCACTGAGGACCGGATTGCCGTTGTAGTCGGTGACGATCTTGGCGTCGGTTTCGCCTTTCAACGCGGCGATCGTGGCTTCGGTGTCAACGGAACCCTTGGTTGGGTCTTTGAACGAGGCGACGACCGTGTGATTCGTCGGGTCAAGGAACGAATCCGACCGCATCAATTTGTCGTGTCCGACCAGATACGTCTCGCCCGTCTCGCCCATGCCGGCGCGAATGCCCATGATCCTGTTGATGGCGTTCAGCGGCAATTGCAGGGCGACGACCAGTTCGGCCTTGCCGTCCCTCACCACCGGTTGAGCGACAAACGCCGCCGGGTCGCCGTTGCTCGCGGCGTACGGCTTGAAATCGGCGAATCCGAACTTGCCGCTCTTCAGCACGCCGCGCACAATCTCGCCCAATCCCGAATCGGCGTACTTTCCGTCGACCAGGTTGGTCTGGTAGTCGGCCTCCCTGCAAACGGTGTAGAAACAGTAGCCGTCTGGATTGATCAGGAACAGATCGTAGTAGCCGTATGTTTCAACGTACTTCTTGAAGAAGTATTCGCCCTTCTCGTCCTTGGGGCAGAAGGCCTCGGCGACGTCCATTTCGGCCAACAGGCCCCAAGTGATGCCACCGATGTCGACCGGACAATAAGCGCTGAGCACAGGGTTGCCGTTGTAGTCGATCACGACCTCCGCCCCGGTTTCACCTGCCAGACTCTTGTGGGCCGCATCGGTGTCGACTTTGCCCGTCTCTTGGCGGCGGAACGAGGTGACGACGGTGTGGTTCTTCTGATCGAGGTACGAATCAGATCGCATCAGCAGATCGGGGCCTATCAGGTAGGTTTCGCCGGTCTCTCCCAGGCCGGACCGCTCGCTCATGATGGCATTCAAACGGTCGATCGGCATCTGGAACATCGCTACCGCGACCTTCTCGTTGCCGTCGAAGATCGGAGAGGCGATGAAGCTGGCGGGAGCCTCGTATGACGGCGGGTACTGCTTGTAGTCGACCAGAACGACGGCGTCCTTGTTACCCGCCTCGTTTGCCTTGCGAAAGGCCTCACCGAAGTTTGTGGACGCGTAGGGCCCATCGATCAGCGACGTGCTGAAATCCAACTCCTTAAAGACGGAGTAGACGATGTCGCCCGTCTCGGGATCAACCAGGAAGATGTCGTAGTACCCGAATTTCTCCAGATAGTTGCGAACGATCGGGTGGACTTGGCCGTGCAGTTTGTTGTAGCTCGAGTCGTCCGGCGCGCGGTCCAGCCGGTGCTTCGAGCCGAGCGGATTCGGGTTGGCCCAGATGTATGCATGTTGGAGCGCGATCGAGTCGGCGTCGAGCTGATTGAAAAAACGCTGCGCCTGGGGCGACGCGCCGTTGGTCTGTTGCCGGTATTCGGCTGTAAAGTCTCCCGTGTAGTACCTGCACAACTCGTCACTCTGAGTCCGGAGCGTGTCCTCGGATGATTGCGTCTCATTCCGATAGTCACGAAACGCCTCCCGCAATTCACGCGCGCCCTTGGCGACCATCTGATCCTCGGAAAAAGTGAGGATCTGATCCTTGATGGACTGGAAGTAGCGCTGTACGGCCGCTCGCTTGACGTCCCGGTTGGCGCATAGCTTGTGAAACGCTTCGGTACGCAGCGTGCCGACGGTCTCAACCAGTGCGTTCATGTCCGCCATGCAATCTCCAAAGTAGGTTTCAATCTGCGCCTTCTTCACGTCACGCAAGGCGACGAGCTGGTTGTACGCGTTTTTCTCAAGCCCCTGCTGGCCGTGATCGTTGATGGTTTCCATCCCATTGTTGGCGGTGGAGTAACTCACGTAGGCAACGATCCCGAGTGGGATCAGACCACAGCCCAGAAAGGACGTCACAAGCTTGGTTCCCAAAGTCATCTCAATTCTCCTGTCGCTTTGTATCCACCTTTTCCG
The DNA here is from genome assembly GCA_016935885.1 of Phycisphaerae bacterium. Next base: position 2,504 of record JAFGQA010000355.1, read on the forward strand.
ATGCACTTGGAGCAGCCGCTGCATCGGTTGCGACGCTTACCTGTCACCGCCACGAGGCGCGTCGCCCGAAGGAATCGCTTTGCTATTTGTTGTGTCACATTGTGGTGTTATGTGTGCCTTTTCGACGATCGCTCAGGCCACGGGTCGGCTGCGTCTCGACCTCAGTGCAAATCGGTCGCGTCGGTCCGAGACCTAAGCTCCGTCTGAGTCAACTACCCTCGCCTGAAGGCGAGGGCTTGAGGCACGACTGAAGTCGATCTCGCGGAGTAAGAATGCGTACGATGGAAAGGATATTGCAGGAACAGAGGTTCTCAGGGGGTGTGTCCTCAGGCCTCTTCCGGAAATCTGGGCTACACACCAGAGGGCGATGGGTTGGACGCTGTCCTAGAATCCTGTCAGCCCTCCCCCCTATAAGCAGGTGTACCTTAAGGTGTCGCCTGAAGGCGAGGGCTTCACTCCCTCCCATCGTGGGACAGTGAAACAAAGTAACCACCCTCTCTATGGCACACTTGCGCCACATCGACGATCAGGAAACAAGCTCCTCCCAAATCATCAGTACAGGCTGCTGTCTTCGTTTCTAAGAATTGGGTGATTGCTATACGCGGAAGCTGACGAGGATACACGGTGATTATGCTGAAAGTTTCTCATCTGACCCCGCATTAGCGACCGATAAAATTCTGAGAATGCGTTTGGAATATGGGCAACACGCTACCTGACTGAGGTGCCAGCGGCGTTTGGTACGAGGCGGCACGTCGGGTGAACCGAGAAGGCGACGTGATTCCAACTCCGCCGATATAACGATAGTGTTCGTTTCCTCGCACGTTTGGGCGAGGCGGTGTTCAACAGCTTTGTTTCGTTGAGGTGCAAGACCATGCTTCCCGAAAATTTCTTTGCAGGTTTGGCAGATAATTGGCTGACGTCGTTTTTCGACGCCTTTGTTGCGGTCATCCTGTCGCCGCTAGCGGCGTTGGCAAACATCGTCTACACATTCCTGGGAGGAACGTAGCAGCCGCGTTGAATCGCGGCGTCGTTCGAGGCATTCGGCGATGGTTACTCGGGCATGAGTGCGAGCGCCCGTGTCGCGGACATGGCGCAAGCTCACGTCCGCCGAGTCACGAAGCAATCACGGAGGCGTCCATTATGAAAGCCTGTCATTACACGTTCTTGGCCGTCGTGGCCACCGCGATCCTGGCGCTTTCGCCGCCGTCACTCATCGCGCAGGAAAGCAATTGGCTAAGCTATTCGAATCCGCAGAATGAACCTGACGGCGGCGCGACCGCAGGCGATCAGCTTGTCGAGGAGACAACGACGATCGAGGAGGAGACACCCGCCTCCGAAGGTTCCGAGTACGAGAAACCCCTGCCGCTGAGCCTCAGCCTGGATTACACACTGGTCAGCGACTACATCTTCCGGGGGTTCAACTTTTCCGAGCACGCCACCGAAGGTCGTGAAGCGCTGAATCATCAAATGGGTGTATCCCTGGGGCTCGACCTCGCGCCGCTCTGGGGCGGCAAGCCCGGGCAGTGCGGCGAACTCGGCTTCAGCACGTGGTTCGAGTGGTACGCGGATCAAGACAAGATCTCCGGAGACGGCGCGAACATCCAGGAGATCGACTACACCATCTCCTACGGTTACAGCGTGGAGCCGATCGCGACTGACATCACGATCGGCTGGATCGAGTACGTCTTTCCAAACTGGGAGGGCCCCGGCGACAGGACCCACGAGTGGTTCTTGTCCTTCGAGCACAACGACGCCTGGGCGTGGCGTTGGCTCGGCTACAAAGGCGAGGACGGCATCCTGAACCCGACGTTCAGCTTCTATCACGATCTGGAAGCCTTCGGTGGGACGTGGATGGACTTCGGCATCAGCCACGGATTCGAGCTCGTCGAGCACCTGACGTTCACGCCAAGCTACACGTTGCATATCGACGGCGGCTGGGCCGGGCCCGCGGCGGGCCTCGTGGACGATCACGACACGCGTATCGCCGGCATGAACTACGGCCTGGATTTGACGTATGACCTGACTGAGCTTTTGCGAATGCCTAAATGGGCGGGATCGATGTCGATTTCCGGTTTCATCAATTGGTCTGATCCCACGCAGAGGCTTCGCAGCACGTTGGGACAGGAAGACCAGTTCTACGGCGGCATGAAGCTGGCCTGGAGTTGGTGAGACAGAGAGCACGCCTGAAGCTGTGACACCTGTCAATTGATCGGACGAGTAGCCCACGTCTTCACAGCCTGTCGGAAAAGACTCCGATGGGTGTTCAGGCGAGTGATTGCTGGCCGCGTGCCTCTCGTGGTTCAAAACCGCATCGGTTCAGCCAAACCGGCTCGGGGCACGGAGCCCCACGATTGCCAACAGGCCGTCGTTGAGTTCACGCGGGGATCTCCCCCGCCCTTGAGTCATCCTTCGATCATACCTCCCATCGCGAGAACTCGGGCCACACCACTTTTCCCCGCCAGTTTTTTCAGATTCAGCCCCGCCGTGGCCGGACAAACGTCGCGACCCAGCAAGTAGCGCGGACGCGCCGCATCAACGCATTACTCAGCGGCCTTCGAAGCGGCGTGGGCCCGGTCGTCAACTTCCGAGACGGGATGGAATGTCCGTTGGGCCGCCGCGACGATGGCATCCTGATCCTGTGGCGAGAAGCCGGCGGCGTCGGAACAAAGCCCTCCGCCCGCGAATCAGCGAGGGGAGGTTCAATGTGTGCCACTGCTTTCAAGCAGTGCGCTGCGGGAGTCCTCCGAGGCCGCACTGCTCGAGAGCAGCGGCACCCGGCCCAGACGAAGTATGTACTCAATGACCTGCGCTAGGCCTGTGCGTCCAGTTCGTCGTCCACGCCTTCTGATGCAGCCATTCTCTTTGGTCGTGCTCGATCGTAGTTTTCGACAGTCTTGCGCAACGCGTCCGAGTAACGGTACAGGTCGTTCACGTCGCTGATAAGTTCGCGCGTTTCAGCTTTGTTTTCGTCGAACAGGCCGAGGTACTTCTCGGGGCCATTGAACCACAGCCTGCAAATCGGCTTGCGGTTTGTGTCGTCAAGGAGTATTCCACAGTAATTCCGCGTGTCACGCATAAAGACGCGCCGCGGGTCAATCGATGCGCTAAGGATCGCCTTGACGACGTAATATCCTTCGATCTCCTCCTCGGTTGTCACGATTTTACTTCGCGCCTCAGCTTCGTTATCCGCTCCATCGTCGCTCTCAGTCGTAGTGTCCGGACCCCGCGCCGAACCTTCACTAGTCTCGAGTGCTGACTTTAGGCGCTCATTGACTCGCCCGTTGATGAACTCGTGGAGTGCTCGCTTAGCGATCTGCGTAAACTGGTCTTTGATAGCCTGCGTGAACCTACCGCTGTAGACCCTCCCGACGAACAGACGGACAAACTCTTCGCTGGGATTGACCCACTCCTCGTACAAGACACGCTTTATGCCGTCTGTGTACTTGAGCTCACTCGCGGTTGAAATGATGCTTTCGAGGTCGAATGACGACTTGGTGAATTTCTTCAATTCGTCGATCGTCCGCTCGTCGAGATTCTGAAGATCGAGGACTAGGAACGGGCGGGAGTCCATCTTATTCGGCTCTTCAAGATCGGAGAAGAACCGGTATTGAAGGCCGTTTGTCAAGACTCCGAAGCGGGCGGGAGTTACGGTGAAGTAGCGATAAAGCTGCGATGCGTGAGCCCCGTCTAGGCTGCAGCCGCTCCATTTACATTCAAAGAGAATGATCGGCTGCCCGTCTCGCAGAATGGCATAATCGACCTTCTCGCCCTTCTTTGTGCCGACGTCCGCTGTGAACTCGGGCACCACCTCGGTCGGATCAAACACGTTATAACCGAGAGCGCTGATTAACGGCATCACCAACGCCGTCTTCGTAGCTTCCTCGGTCGAGAGGTGGGGGAGTTGCTTCGGAATGCGGATGGCGAGTTCTCTCAGCTTGTCGATCAAATCCACCGTGCTTCTCCTTCGGACGCGGGCCCGGGAGCCGCGTCAAGTGGGGAGCTACGCCCCGATCGTCGCGATAGCGGTTTCACTCCACGGTTCCTTTTTCGCCGCTCGTGCTCACCCAGCTAGGCATGTGGCGACCCGTCTTGCCGTCATCTGATCGATGTACGGTCCGCCCCGCTCTGCCACAGCGCCCGCTCGTGAGTGCTGCCCGATCCGCGCACAAGTCGACGTTGCTCCGTTGCTCCGCAGCCCAATTGACCCAGCCCCGAGGTTAACTTCGGTCGGGACCGAGGTCAAGTCAGGCGTCGCGCGGGAATAACCTAAACGGTTGACCCGCCTGCGTGCGGGCAGGTCCGCCAAACGGCAAGCCGGCAAGCCAGCCAAGTGACACAAGCGATCATGTTATTCCTGCGCGACGCCTTAGGTCAGGACCGCCCTCAAGTCAGGCGCCGGTCCAGGTCGAATTGGCTTGATTCTGCAACGCAAAGCACTTGGTCATCTGGTCCAAGAGCCCCCGACCTTGGTCGGGGGCTCTTGGGACCGAGTAGGGCGAGTACTCGGCCTCGACACTTGTTGAGGTCGCTGTCTATACGCAGCTTGGGCGCGGCGGCCGATGCCAAGTAAGGCGCGAGGGTCGATCTCAGCTTGGAGACGGTATCGCCGGGGCTCGTTTGGCATCGCAGCTTGTCCAGGTTGGCTGTTTTGCCATCGGGCGTGTCTCCAGATAGAGCATCGGTCCGCGTTCTATTCCGGGCCCCTCAACAAGACAAAGTGCCGGCCTTCTCCGGCTTGCACGAGCAGACGCACGCCGGCCTTCAGGTCATGCTTGCCCAGTTGTGTGTGGAACTCCGTGACATTCGAGACCGGGACGCCTTGCACCTCGAGAATCACGTTGCCGACGACGATGCCGGAGCGCGCCGCCACGCCCGCCGGAGCAACTTCCGTTACCAGCACGCCCTCGATGCTGGAAGACAGTCCGAATGAACGTGCGAGATCGGGGGTCAGGTCTGCGACGGTCATTCCCAACTCGCTGGAAATATCCCGACTCGGAACGGCGGCCATCTCCGGCGTGCGGCGGCCGATCTCGACCGTCACGGTGGTCGTCTTCCCATTGCGGTAGACCTCCATCTTGGCGCTCGAGCCCGGTCCCTTCGCGGCAATGAGGTTGCGGAACTGGTTTATCTCGGTGATCTTCGCGCCGTCGAGGGCGGTCACGATGTCGCCGGCTTGGAGGCCGGCCTTCGCCGCCGGACCGCCCTGCAGTACATCACCAATCAGCACACCGTCGGTGGAGTCGTAGCCAAAGGTCTTGGCCATCGCCTCGTCCAGTGGCTGGACACTCACGCCGAGCCAGCCGCGGATCACCTGCCCCGTCTTGATCAGGCTGTCCATGATGGACTTGGCCATGTCGATCGGGATCGCGAAGCCGACCCCGTTGTAAACACCGGTGCGACTGGCGATCGCCGTGTTGATGCCCACAACCTCGCCGTGGAGGTTCACCAGCGGGCCACCGCTATTGCCCGGATTGATCGCGGCGTCGGTCTGAATGAAGTCTTCGTATTCCGCGATGCGCATGTTGGCCCGCCCCTTGGCGCTGACGATGCCAGCGGTGATCGTGTCGCTGAGGCCGAAGGGATTGCCGGCGGCGACGACCCATTCGCCGACCTTGAGTTTGTCGGAGTCGCCGAGTTTCGCTGCCGGCAGCTTGTCCGCTTTGATGCGGATGACGGCCAGGTCCGTCAGCGGATCGGTTCCCACGACCTCGGCGCGTAGCTCGCGATTCTCGCCCAGCATGACGCTGACTTCGTCCGCCCCACCGACAACGTGGTTGTTCGTTAAGACGTAGCCGTCCGCGCTGACGATGACGCCACTGCCCAAGCCCTCCTGGGGTGGCATCTCCTGCGGAAGTTGCGGCAGGTGGTCCCCGAAGAAGCGGCGAAGCAGGTCGTCGTCAAACGGGAAGCCCTTGGGCAGTTGCGGGAGCGGCACCTGCCGACCGTCCGAGCGGCCCTGGAACTGAGGGCGCTTGACGGAACGGATGGTGACGACGGATGGGCGGATCGTCGCCGCCGCATACTCGAACGCCTGCGACAACGCGTCTGCGTAGCGTAGTGCTTCGTTGAGTGGTTGGGCTTGCTGAGGCGAGTCGCCAACGGCCGGGGAAATCCACGCGCCGAGGAAAGCCAAAGTAATCAAGCACCCAACAAGTCCGCGATGGTCAGTCATGCTGCTGCTCATTGGTTTCTCTCCGTTTCCGCTCTCGTGCGGTGTTGCACGTTCGAGCACCAAGAGGATAGCCTTCGGTACGCCACTCTTCCAGGCCTCCTTCCGCCAGCACTGCGGCCGTCCTTGGGAGCCGCGCAGAAACAACGTAACCGGTTGACCCGCCTGGCCGCGGGCGGGTCCGCCTGCCGGCGGGCAGGTCTGCCAAACGGCAAGCCCTTGACAAGACAAGCCCCTGTCAAGGGCAAGCCGGCGGGCCAGCCAAGCGGGGGTCCGTGACACTTCCGGCGGCATTCGTTTCTGGGTGTCACGGGCGGCCTGTCCGCCCGTGTGGTGTCTCTGGTGAACGCGTGGGGCATACACACTGGCAGGCAAGCTGCCAGTGGCACCCTCCTAAACTGTCATGGACCCGCCAAGCGGCACAATCGGCCGCGTTATTCTCGCGTGACGCCTTACCCGGCTCCCGCTTACTCGGAGGCGAACAGCCGGCCAATGCTGCCCCGGGGGGTGCCGTGGCGGAGGGCACAGTTGATCATCATCCATTCGCCGATGTGCTCGAGCGTGAGCATGCCCACGAGCTCACCGCCACGCTCCACCGGAACCGCCCGGGTACCGCGGGCGCGCATCGGCTCGAAGATGCGGTCGAGCATGTCCGCGTCGCTGACCAGGTCGAAATCGCGTCGCATGGCATCTTCCACGGGCGATTCAGGGCCCCGGTCGGCCAGTCCTCTGATCAGATCGGGGCGCGTCAGGACGCCGACGATCCGCCCGTCCTTTGTGACCGGGAAGTCCTGCTGATCGCCGGACAACAACTCCTCCACGACCTTTGACAGGCGATCCGTCTCCGTGAGCGATCGGAAACGCGTGATCATCGCCGCACGCACGGGAACGCCACGCGTAAGCGACCGCAGCGCGGTGTGGTGCGCTTCGGCCTGGGCGCCGAGGTAGACGAACAGCGCGATGAACAGCAGGAACCAATTGAAGAACACGCCGGCCACGGCAAACACGATCGCCATGGCCTGGCCCACGCTGGCCGCGGTCTGCGTGGCACGAACGTAGTCCATCCGCATGGCCAGCAGTGCCCGCAGGACCCGTCCGCCGTCCATCGGGAACGCGGGGAGAAGGTTGAACGCAAACAGGGCGACGTTCACGTACAGCAACTGCGTGAAGAACCGGCCGCTGACGATGTGCACATCTCGGACCGAGCCGATTCCCTGGTACACAACGATGCCTGCGAACAGGATCGCCGCGATCACGACGTTGACGGACGGCCCGGCAAGGGCGACGACGAGCTCCTGGGCCGGCTTCTCCGGCATGCGCTCGAGCCGGGCGACGCCGCCGATCGGAAGGAGCGTGATATCCCTGGTGGCGATGCCATAGCGCCTTGCGGCGAAGGCGTGCCCAAGCTCGTGCAGGACGACGCAGACGAAGATCGCCACGATGAAGCCGACGCCCTTCAGGGCGACGCCGAGCGTTTCCCCTTCGGCGATGTGAGCAAAAAGGATCCACGCCAACAATGCCAGAAAGGTCCAGTGAACGTGAATCGCGATTCCCGAAACCGCCCCCGCTCGCCATGACCATTTCATTGGGCCATCCTCCGGTCAACGCTCCTCTCGCCCGACCGAGTCAGACTCTGTCAAGGCCGGCCCCTGCATAACCAGCGCACCCGCATCGTCCTCGGCCCGCCCCTTGACGACAAGATCGGGTGCTCGGTAGTGTATCTTGCTACGAGGATCACATGAAGGCAAGTGCATCGCCTCGCAACGGTGCCAGGACCAACGCCGCTTCTGACGGATCGATGCGTCTGGCTCGCCTCGTTCATCTGCTCGGGCCCACCGTCGCGGTGCTGGTATTCGCCGGCGCGCTGTGGGTCATGCACCGCGAGTTGCACGCGTATCACTTCCACGAGATTGTCCGGAAGGCCCGTGAGTTGCCGAGCGGGCATGTTTGGCTGGCTGTACTCCTCACGGCACTCGGTTACGCCTCACTGACTGCCTACGACGCCTTGGGTTTCCTGTACATCCGGCGCTCGCTGCCATATCCCAAGATTGCGCTCACGTCCTTTGTCGCGTACGCCTTCAGTCACAATCTCGGATTCGCGGCTCTCACGGGCAGCGCGGTGCGCTACCGGCTCTACTCTGGGTGGGGCTTCTCGGCAGTCGAAATCGCGCGCGTCGCCGCCCTCACGGCCGTGACCTTCTTCCTCGGATTCCTAACGCTTTGCGGAATGATGTTCACGTTCAGGCCGGTGGCGCTGCCGGCATCCCTGCCCCTGCCGGCCTTCACGATTCGGCTGGCCGGATTCGTATTCCTCGGCCTCCTTGGGGCATACCTTGCGTGGAGCGCGATGCACCGGCCTTTCCGCATCCGCTCTTGGGAGTTTCCGGCCCCACCGGTCTGGCTCTCGGTGTCACAGATTGCCGTCTCGTGCGTAGATTGGGCGCTCGCAGCAAGCGTGCTATACGTGTTGCTCCCGGGCATGACGCTCTCCTTCTCGGCGTTTCTAAGCACGTTCCTGCTGGCCCAGATTGTCGGTCTGGCCAGTCATGTACCGGGAGGGCTCGGCGTCTTCGAGAGTGCGATGCTCCTGCTGCTGCGACCGGCGGTCGACGCACCCACCCTGATCGGGTCGCTCCTCGTATTTCGAGCGACGTACTACCTGCTCCCGCTGGCCGTCGCCGTCGTATTGATGGGGGGGTATGAGCTGGCCCGTCGCCGCCTGGCTCTCAGGAGGGTCGTCACTTACTTCGAAGGCTGGACAACTCCGGTGGCGCCGCCGTTGCTCGCGTTCACCGTGTTCGTCGGCGGCGCTATCCTCTTGTTTTCCGGTTCGACGCCGACGTTGCACGGCAGGCTGGCCTGGCTGCGCGACTTCCTGCCGCTGCCCATCGTGGAGTTTTCCCACTTCCTTGGGAGTCTCGCAGGCGCCGGATTGCTCGTCTTGGCCCGCGCCATTCAGCGCCGGCTGGATATCGCTTATCCACTGACCATTGCGCTTCTGGCGATGGGTGTTGTCGCCTCATTGCTCAAGGGTCTCGACTATGAGGAAGCGATTGCCCTGACGGTCATGCTCGTCGCTTTCATCCCGTGTCGGCGACATTTTTACCGCAAAGCCGCGCTGATCGGGCAGCGATTCACATTTCGTTGGGCGGCAGCCATTCTGATCGTGCTGCTGTCCTCGGCCTGGCTGGGCCTCTTCTCCTACAAACATGTCGACTACTCGACTGACTTGTGGTGGCACTTCAGCTACGCCGGTGATGCATCGCGTTTCTTGCGCACCACGGTGGGGATCGTTGCGGTTGTGCTGTTCTTCGCGATCGCCCGCCTGATGCGGCCTGCGAGACGGAGGGTGAAGTCACCCACGGCGGCTGATATCGAGAAGGCTGCGGCCATCATCGCACAGACCCCGCGCACAATGAGTAACTTCGCCCTGCTGGGAGACAAGTCGTTGCTCTTCAACGATGAATGCAACGCGTTCGTAATGTACGGGGTCCAAAGGCGCAGTTGGATTGCGTTGGGTGATCCGATTGGGCCAACGACCGAACACCGCGAGCTTGTCTGGCGTTTCCATGAGCTGTGCGATCGGCACGGCGGCTGGACGGTGATCCATCAAGTCGCGTCTGGCAGCCTGCCCATGTACGTTGACGTCGGGCTCACACCATTGAAGATCGGGGAGAACGCACGTGTGCTGCTTCAGTCATTCTCGCTGGAGGGGCACAGTCGCAAGCAGTTCCGACAGGTCGAGAACAGATTCGAACGCGACGGATGCACATTCGAGATCGTGCCGCGCGAGCAGGTTCCACCGTTGTTGCCCGAGTTCCGCGAAGTGTCCGACGCGTGGCTGGCGGACAAGAACGTGCGCGAGAAGCGGTTCGCGATCAGCTTCTTCGACGAGGCGTATTTGTCGCGCTACGCCGCCGCCGTCGTGCGACAGCATGGCCGAATCCTCGCGTTCGCCAACATCTGGAGCACGGAACGCAAGGACGAGTTGTCGATCGACCTGATGCGCTATGTACCAGGCGCGCCCAACGGCGTGATGGACTTCCTCTTCAGCCAGCTCATGCTCTGGGGTCGGCAGGAGGGATACCAGTGGTTCGACCTGGGCATGGCGCCGCTTTCGGGCTTAGAAAGCCACCCGCTGGCGCCGGTCTGGAACCGCATCGGCAACCGGATCTTCCGGCACGGCGAGTACTTCTTCAACTACCAGGGCCTGCGCGAGTACAAGGACAAGTTCGAGCCGGTCTGGGAGCCGCGTTACCTGGTCTATCCCGGCGGCCTGATCCTGCCGAATATCCTGCTCGACTTCGCGGCGCTGGTCTCCGGCGGGCTGAGAGGTGTCGTGGCGAAGTAGACGAAGAGAAGACTGGCTTTGTGAGGCGGCGAGAGGAGGTTGATATGCTCTACGAACGCGAGACAAAGGCATCGGTAGAGGAAGCATGTGCCAAGCTGACGCAGGCGGCGGCGGACAACAGGTTTGGCGTGCTGGGCGTGCATGATCTCAAGCAGAAGATGGCCGACAAAGGCGTACCGTTTGGGCCGCAGTGTCGGATTCTCGAGGTGTGCGACCCGCACCAGGCGAAGGCCGTTCTGGAGGCGAACCCGAGCATCTCGACGGCGCTGCCCTGTCGCATCGCCGTGTATGAACACGCCGGGAAAACCACCGTGTCCACGCTCAAGCCGACGGCGCTGTTGTCCCTGTTCGGCAACCCCGAACTTCAGCCGGTCGCGCAGGATGTGGAGGCCGCAATCATCCGGATGATCGACGCCGCTTGTACGTGAGCCTGATGACGCGACGCCATCCTGGCAACTCAATCCGGTGGAATCGGTGACGCGGGCGGCGGCGAACCGGGGGGCCGGGCTATGTCATCGCGAATCATCCCGTTCTTCAGACTGCGATCCAAACGCTCCGGGTCGGCCAAGAACGCGCGGTGAGCGGTGAAGACCGCGCCGATCTCATCCCAGGTGCGAAACACCAACGACGGGTGATCGGCGGCTCTGTGATCGTCACGAATCCGGATCGCCAGCATGTCGTTCGCCACGTAAGCCTCGACATCCGCTTCACGGTCGCCGATGCCGATCAACAGATTCGGAAGATAGCGGCGAAGACGTTGCAGGGCGTGCCGCTTGTAGCGCTGCTGGCGAAGTGCCGACCGCCAATCCGGGGCCGTGATCAACGGACCGTCGGGGAATCCATGTGCCGCCAGCCATTGACGGGTCTTGTCCAGCATCGGGTGTGGCCGGGCCGTAAGATAGATGATGTCGAAGTCATGGCTGATCGCACTCAACGTCTGCACAGAACCAGCGATCGGTTTCGAATTCCTGTCCGTGGCCCTGAATAGCAGGTGATCGCGGTCGGTGTGGCAGATGGTGTTGTCGATATCGACGGCAACGGCAGTGCGATCGCCATCCCAGACATAGGTGCGGCCCGGTGCGCGTAGTTCGCAATCCGGGACGTCGGCCTCGGCCTGATACCCGTCAACGGCAGCCAGGGACCGGCGGCATTCCAGCGTCGCGCAGCCCGAGTCGTTCGTCAATGCGGTTCCGACAAGCTCTCGGCCGAGGAAGAAGCGGATTTCGATGTCGTCATGATCGCGAAAGAGGCGGAGGCCGTGACTCGGTTCGATGTGTGCGACAAGTGTGGTTCGCCCATCCGGACCGATGATCGCGTCGTCAGCCGTGAGACGCAATGTTGCACATCCGGCAACGGCCGCCAGTGTGATACTCAGAACACATAACCCCACACAGGACGCGTTCAAGCCGAAATGAGGTGATCCATGGATCATTCGGCGGGCGCTCGACGCGCGGGGAGAGACCTTTGCGGATGTTTCTTTCTGTTCGGGGCATCTGTCAATCAAAGAGACCATCGCACTCTCTCATGCTCCCGCGCTGCAGACGAACGCCTCGGCACGGGCGGATTTGACGGAACGCGGCGCACGCATGTGGCGATTGAACGATCATTCCTGGCGTGAAACCAGCACAACCACCGATCTGCCGCGCACCATGTAGGATCGTGCGCGCAATGCCGACTCGTTTCCCGCCTCGATGATGTCATCGGGTGACTCACAGCCCGTGTCAATCGCGCGTACCCAACGGCGAGCCGGACGTTCCTGAATCTCGAACGCCACGTCCTCGGGCGCCATGTTGATCATCACGTACACGTCTGCGTCTGCCGCGGCCGCGCCGTGGAGGCAAAATGCCAACTGCCGCGATGCGTATGAAAGGTCGGCGGCCCCCTTTGGGCCGTACCAGCGCACGTCCTCGCGCCAGAAGCGCGACCGGCACAGCGACGGGTGGGCCTTACGAAATGCGATCATCCGCTTGCAAAATCGGAACACGTCCCGGTACGTCTCGAGCCGGTCCCAATCCAGCCAGGTGGTTTCATCGTCCTGGTTGTACGGGTTGCTGTTGCCGCTCTGCGTCTGCATGAACTCGTCGCCGGCACG
>JAFGQA010000356.1 GCA_016935885.1 Phycisphaerae bacterium
AAGCGTAGTGCCAAGGCCCGAACCGAGAAACGTAACCGTTTGTCAACGCAAGAGATGCAAAATGCCGCTGTCGAAGATGGGTCAAGGTACGTTCAGGCCGCACGGCGTGCGCAGCCCTAGATCCTGCTCGGGGGCAACTCTGCCGCATACGTGAGCGTACGCCTCAGCCATGGTCGAGGGCTATCGAACGGTATCAGCAGTTGCGCTGCGCTCTAGGCCGGAATGGTGCGGCGACTACTTGGAATAATCGTGGAAGCCCCACCCGCTCTTGCGACCCAGGCGACCCGCGTCCACCAGCTTCCGGATCAGTGGGCACGGGCGGAACTTCGGGTCGCCCAGGTCGCGGTGCAGCACCTCCATGATGTTCAGGCACACGTCCACGCCGATGAAATCCGCCAGCACCAACGGCCCCATCGGGAAGTTGCAGCCCTGTTTCATGATCTCGTCGATGGTCTCGGCCTCGGCAACGCCCTCCATGAGCGCATAGGCCGCCTCGTTGATCATCGGCATCAGCACGCGGTTGCTGACGAAACCCGGACTGTCGTTGCAGGGCAGCGGGTTCTTGCCCATCCGCTTGGCCAGCGCGTCCACCGTCTCGACGGTGCCGTCTTCGGTCTGGAGGCCACGGATCACCTCCACCAGCGTCATCAGCGGCACCGGGTTGAAGAAGTGCATCCCGATGAACCTGCCCGGCCGGTCTGTCATGGCCGCCAGCTTGGTGATGCTGATGCTGCTGGTGTTGCTCGCCAGGATCGCGTCGGGCTTCAGACGCGGTTGAATGTCCTTGTACAAGTCGATCTTGGCGTCGAGGTTCTCGAAGATCGCCTCGATGGCGATGCCCACCTTGGACCAATCTACAGCGTCCAGCGACGTGCAGGTTTGCAGGTTCGCCCTCGCGGCGTCGGCCGTCTTCGCGTCCAGCTTCTCCTTCTCGACCAGTTTCGACAGGCTCTTCTCGATCGCCTTCGACGCGCTCGCAACCTGGGCCGCGTCCACGTCGTACATCCAGACCTTCAAGCCGGCCGTCGCCGCCACCTGCGCAATCCCCCGCCCCATGGTTCCCGTGCCAATAACGACTGCTGCATCAATTGCCATGTTCGTCTCTTCCTCAGATGTTGTATCCTCTGTTGTGCCCCGCTGATTCGGAAGGCCGCGCGGACTGAAGCCCCCGGCTCTTCTGCGCGAGCATCGACCGGTTCATTGGGGTCCAAATCGGTCGAAGAAACACGTGACCTACTTCGCAAGCCCGCGGGTCGTAATCCGTGGGTCTGCGGAGCGTCTCATCAACCAACGGCGCACTCACCAGTTCCCTACCGCTCAATCACCATTGCCACCGCATTGCCGCCGCCCAGGCACAGCGAGGCCACGCCGCGCTTCACGTTCCGCCGCTCCATCGCGTGAATCAGCGTGACCAGGACCCGCGCCCCGCTCGCACCGATCGGGTGTCCGAGGGCGATCCCACCGCCGAAGACGTTGACGCGGTCGTTGTCCAGTTCCAGTCCACGCAGGCACGCCACGGACTGCGCCGCGAACGCCTCGTTCAGCTCAAACAGATCGATGTCGCTCAGCTTCAGCCCCGCCCGCTCCACGGCCAGCTTCACGGCACCGACCGGCGTCAGGAACAGTTCCTTCGGCGGCAGGCCGAACGTGGCGTGCGACACGATCCTCGCGCGGACCTTCCAGTTCCGCCTGGCTGCCTCCTCCTCCGACGTGACCAACACCATCGCGGCCCCGTCCGAAATCTGCGACGCATTGCCCGCCGTGACCGTGCCGTCCTTGCCGAACGCCGGCCGCAGCGCGGCGAGGCCCTCGAGCGTGTTCTCGGCGCGGATAGTCTCGTCCGCCTCAAACACAACGGTCTTCTTCCGGCCCGCCGGCACCTCGATGTGGACGATCTCCTCCTTGAACGCGCCGTCCGCCTGGGCCTTGCCCGCTCGCTGGTGGCTCTCCAACGCGAACTTGTCCTGATCCTCGCGCGTGACGTTGTGCTTCTCGGCGGTGTAGTCGGCAATGACCCCCATCGCCGTGCCTTCGTACACATCCGTCAAGCCGTCATACTGCATGGCGTCCACGAGCTTCGCATCGCCGAACTTCGTGCCTTTGAACCGAAGCTCGCGAACCAGGTAGGGCGCGTCCGACATGTTCTCAATCCCGCCCGCCAGGACGACCTTGGCCTGACCCAGCCGGATGTTGTTGTCCGCGTCCATCACGGACCGCAGACCCGAGCCGCACACCTGGTTCACCGTCACCGCGGTGATGGAACCCGAACAGCCCGCGCCCAGCGCCACCTGCCGCGCGGGATTCTGCCCAATCCCGGCCTGCAGAACCTGACCCACCATGGCCCAGTCCACGTCCGCCGCGGGACAACCCACGCTATCCAACAGACCCTTCGCAACCGCCGAACCGATCTTCGGCGCCGGCAGCGTCGACAGACTCCCCAGAAACCTCCCGATTGGGCTACGCTTCGCCCCGACAATCACACTTTGCAGCATCGTCACAGTCTCCAAAACAGATCACCGGGCCCGCCGCGCCCTCCGCGAACACAACGTGCAACCCGAGCAGTACAGACGAAGTCGTTACCCCCAGCCCCCCGATCCGCAACCGCCAACGGCCTATACCGCCGCGACACGCTCCGGATCCTTCGCCAGCGTCGCGCCAATCGTCATACGCTGCATCTCGCTGGTCCCCTCGTAGATCTCCGTGATCTTCGCGTCACGCAAATATCGCTCCACCTCGCTTTCGCGGCAATAGCCCATGCCACCGAATATCTGGATGGCCTCGTTCGCGCAGAACGTCGCCGTCTCCGCCGCAAAGACCTTCACCATCGCCGGGATGTGCAGCGAGTGCTTCTTCTGATCCTTTGTCCAGCAGGCCTTGTACAGCAGCGCACGCGACGCCACGATCCGCGTCGCCATGTCGGCGATCTTCCATTGAACCGCCTGGAAATGCGAAATCGTCTTGCCGAACTGCTTACGCTCCAACGCATAGTCGATGGCCTTGTCCAGCGCGGCCTGGGCAATGCCGATCGCCTGCGCACCGATACCTATCCGCCCCCCGTCGATGGCCATCATCGCGATGCGCAGGCCCGCCCCACGCTCGCCCAGCAGGTTCTCCGCGGGCACGCGGGCATCTTCGAAGATCAGCTCCGTCGTGCTGCTTCCGCGGATGCCCAGCTTGTCCTCGTGCTTGCCGACTTCCACGCCGGGCGTGTCCTTCGGCACGATCAGGCAACTCGCGTTGCGCTTGTCTCCTTCCTCCGTCCGGACAAACAGCACAATCAGATTCGCCTCCGCCCCCGTGGTCACAAACAGCTTCGTGCCGTTGATGACCCATTCATCGCCCTTTAGCTCCGCCCGGCACTTCATCGCCCCGGCATCCGAACCCGATCCCGGTTCGGTCAGGCTGAAGCAGTTCAGGCACTCCCCCGTGGTCATGGGCGGCAGCCACTTCTTCCTCTGCTCCTCCGTCCCATACGCGAGGATCGGGTCGATGCACAGCGAGTTCTGCACGCTGTTGATGACGCCCACGGACGCGTCCGCGTACGATAACTCCTCCACAATGATCGCCGAGGCCAACGCGTCCAACCCCGGCCCGCCGTATTCCTCCGGCACGGAGATAGACTGATAGCCCATCTCCCCAAGTTGCCTGATGATCTCCGCGGGAAACTCCCCCTTGATGTCCCGATCCATTGCACCTGGCGCCACAACCTCCCGGGCAAACTCCCGAACGCTGTCGCGGATCATCTCATGGTCTTCGTCCAAGTCATATCCAAACGGAATCACGCCGCCGTTGCCAGTATCCGCCATGTTTCTTCGCTTTCGCTATTCCTCTTGTGGCACAGGCGTCTCACCTGTGTCCCCACCGCCCTTGGCGGCTGGTCCTGTCAGAATCCCTCAGCTACTCGTCCTTCACGCACTTCGCCGCTGGAACTGTTCACGGGCGATCAACATCCGCTGAACCTCGCTCGTACCCTCGCCGATCTCGCACAGCTTGTTGTCCCGCAGAAGACGCTCGACGCAGAAGTCCTTCGTGTAGCCCGCCCCGCCGAAGATCTGGATCGCGTCCCAGCCCACCCGGCTGGCCATCTCCGATGCGAGCAGCTTCGCCATGCAGCACCGCTCCTTGTCCGGCCGACCCGCGTCGTGTGCCGCGGCGGCCTGACGCACCAGAATCCGGGCCGCTTCGATCTCCGTCTCCATGTCCGCCAGCTTGAATTGAACCGCCTGATGGGCGTGCAACGGCTTGCCAAACGCCTTCCGCTCCGCGGCATACTTGAGCGTCTCCTCCAGACAACCGCGCGCCAACCCCACCGAGATCGCCCCCACTGAAAACCGCCCTTCATCCAGGACCTTCAACGCATCGATGTAGCCCTGGTGCAACTCGCCGACCAGGTTTTCCTCCGGGATCTCGCAATGGTCGAAACTCACCGGGACCGTGTCCGTGCTCCGCATGCCCATCTTGTCTTCGGGCTCGCCGATCTCCATGCCCTTTGCCCCACGCTCCACGATGAACGCAGAGATCGTCCGCGAACCACGCTCCGGCTTCGTCCTGGCCATCACGATATACAAGCCCGCGCGCTTGCCGCTCGTCACCCAC
Organism: Phycisphaerae bacterium; assembly: GCA_016935885.1. The sequence goes on from JAFGQA010000356.1 coordinate 4,597, forward strand.
AGCTTCTGGCCGTTCAGCACCCATCCCGCTGAGGTCTTCTCCGCCCGTGTGGTCAGCGCCTCCGCGTCGGTCCCACAGTCCGGTTCGCTCAAGCACCACGAACCGATCATCTTGCCCGACGCCAGGTCCGGCACATACCTCTTCTTCTGCTCGTGGCTCGCCGCGATGTTCAGGTGCTGGAGGCAAAGCCCGTTGTGCGCCTCGATCAGCAGGGCGAACGACCCGTCCCAACGGGCGATCTCCTCGATCACCACCGACATCGCCAGCATCGTCTGTCCCACGCCGCCGTATTCCTCCGGCGTCGTCACACCCAACAGCCCGATCCGCCCCGCCTCGGCCACAACCTCCTCGGGAATCCACTTGTTCGCGTCCCACTCGCGGGCATGCGGCGCGATCCGCTCCGTCGCAAACTCCCGCGTCACATCCCGAAACGCCACCAGGTCTTCAGGTAGTTCAAACTCCATCTCGTGTCGCTCTCACCAAAGGTGTCCAAAAGTGGTATCGAAAGAAAACGAGCCCCGCGCCAGACCGCTATCCGCCCGTGGCAAAACTCTGTCCGCCCGTGGCAAAACTTTCGCACCCGCGCCAAAGCCGATGGTCTTCACGGTCAGGAAAGGCGTTTCCGAACCGCCGTCTTCCCTTCTACCACGGACCGCTGGGCTCCATCCGTGCAACCGGCTCATTATAAAGACTCCCCCAACCCGGTCAAATCGCCCCGCACCCCCCAAAAAAGCCCCGTAAGAAGCCCCATCCGCCCCTCTGTTGCCCCCCAACCTCTTCATCCTCCATCCTTCATCCTTCATCCTTCATCCTTCATCCTTCTCCCCCCAATCCTCAATCGTCTCACGCAGACCCGCAGGGCTTTCGCTATTCGCCATTCGCCGTTCGCAATTCCTCCTCCCGCCGGTGGCACCCCGTCTCCTCGATCAGCTCTCGCGCCGCAGCCACACGCCTGTCGGCCGCCTCCCGGTCGCCCTCCGCCAGCGCCAGCCGCGCGAAGCCGAGGTGGCAATCGGTGACGTGCAGCTTCATCCACCCCGCCGCGTCGCGCGTCGCGATGTCCAGCGCCTCATTCAGATCGGCCCGAGCCTCGGCGTGGTCGCCGGTGAATAAGTGCAACTCCGCCCGGGCAAGCAGGCCGCGAGGAAGATCATCCTGATTGTTCGCCTCACGCAAGCCTTCCACCGCCAGATCGATGTGCCTCTTTGCCTCCTTGAGCACCGCGCACGAATAGCATGAGCGATCGTGCCGCTTGGCCGCCGGGCCGGCTTGCCGTTTGGCGGATCTGGCGTTAGCGTCATTCCCCAGCGAGTCCTTGCGGGCGTCCGACCCAACCCCCTGCGCCTCGAGCAGACGCGCGATGTGGTAGGATGGTATTGGCTTGCCGGGCAGGACCGACTTGCCGGACAGGACCGGCTCGGGGGAGGGGACCGGCTTGCTGGACCGCGTGGGCTCGCAGCGCCGTCGGGGCGATCGGCGCGTCGTTGGACATGAACCGTCTTTGCGGAGGTACGCCACTGAGATAGAAACGCAGGCGCTCGAAGGTTAGGCGTCGCGCGAAAATAACATGATCGATTGCGCCGCTTGGCCGGCCTGCCGGCTTGCTGTTTGGCGGATCAACCGTTTAAGTTGTCTCTGCGCGGCTCCT
>JAFGQA010000357.1 GCA_016935885.1 Phycisphaerae bacterium
ACTCAATAATTCGTCGCCCGCCCGCCGGCGTGGTAACTGGCAAAGACCCGAGCTAATTCCTGATGGGCAAGGATGGCCACGACCCCCCGGCTCCCACCTCGGGGGTGAGGGCAAAACCCTGCTATACACGCACTTGCCTGCCCGTGCGTCCATCACGAGTGCGGCCACTTGGCGGACAAGCTGCCCGTGCGGTCTCTCCGGTTTGCGCATGTGGAGTACACACCGGCAGGCAAGTTGCCCGTGGCGCCGGCCTATACTGTCACGACCCCATCCCATAGTACGTCTTCATCGGGAGATTGACCCGTGCCCGGATGGTTGCGGCAAGTCGGTCGAGATCATCGCGTGACAGGCCCGTTGCGTGGGGCTCCGTGGTTCGGCGCGCGACGGTGTAGACCTGCACGAGCTTGATCTGTCCACCGGCGGACGCGATCTCGTTTAGCCGGTCGGCAAAGGCGTGGACCTCTCCTTCTGGAGGCGGCTTGTCGTGGAGCCGCATCCATAGCGACTGGATGACGATCGGACGTACCCGGGCGGCAGTGGTGATGTTCTCGATCACGTGACGCAACGGATAATTCGGGCGGTTCACCGTTTCGTAGTATGCTTGCGTTCCAGCGTCGAGTTTTGCCCAGATTTCGCCGTTGTTCTCGTCAAGCAGACGCAAGGCCACACGGACCTTGGGTTTGGCCAGATAGCAGGCGTTTGTGATCAGGACGAGCTTCGTATCGACGAGGCCGCGGGTCCGCCTTGCCTCCACGGCAATCCGCACGGCCTCGTCGAACCGCGGGTGCGTCGTCGGCTCGCCGTCGCCGCTGAAGGCGATGTCGCGGACGTCCCGCTCACTGGGGCCGAGGCAATCGAAGGGCGCCTCGGCAAACAGCGATTGGCTGACGGCGGTGTCCAGCAACTGTTCAAGCTCGACCTTCAGCACCGCGAGATCAACCTTGCGGACCTTCGCCGGCGTCGTCCGGTCCACCTGGCAGTAGATGCAGTTGAAGTTGCACGCCTTGTCGGGATTCAGGTTGATTCCGATCGACAGCCCGCCGCTGCGCCGCGAGACGACTGGATAACAGTAGGCGTTGTTCCGCCAGTGGCGGCTATGCTGCCGGTGGGCGATGTTGATTCGCTCTTCAGGTGTATCGTTCATTCTCGCTCGGTGTTGCGCGCTGGGCCTTGTACGTCGGTCGGATGGCCGCATGACCCGATAGTAGTCGGGGGGCCACGTGTACACCACCCGGCGTCGGCGTTGGCTTGGTCCGTAGCGGGTCCGGCGTCGGGTGCCGCGGTTGAGCCACCGACCAGACGACTGTCGACGCGGGCTCGGCCGCTCGGGGCCACGCTCGACGGACCTTGGCCGTTGAACACCATAACGTTTTGTTGTTTAGATGGTTATGCTTCATTGTGCCGTCGCGCAGCTGGCCCATTGGCGGGGCGAGCTTTGCCCTGTGGACGAGCGGAAGGACGTCCCCGTCGTCGTTCGTCCTGTGGAGATGGGGCGACGCGCGGGCCGTCATCGATCTTGTGCACACTCGTTTCGCAAGCTGCGACACCTGCGTGTTCAACTGCGGATGATCGCCAGTCCGGTTGGAGGATCTCGTGCTTGACTTTTCCGAAGGCCACCCATAGGTTGCCCACACCTAACGCGGAGTTGTTTTGCTCAAGTGCCCTTTCCCAATCGGCCGTTGGTGTGTAGGTTGGACGAGCAACTGGCCGTGCCTTTCGGCGAAGGGCGGAGGTGAGCAGGACGCATGAGCGGTCACGCACGCCAGATCCGTTTGGCTTCGTTCAAGGGTTGGGAGAAGATGGACCTCGCGAGCAGGTCATGCGTAATCTATTGCGTCACATGACATAAGGAGACACTGTAGATGTTGAAGGATGTAACCAAGCTGTTCATGGTATCGGCGTTGAGCGTGTTCTTCGTCGCCGGCATCGCGGGCACCACGTGCTGCACGGTACCCGACGGTACGGCGGCGACCGGTGCCTGCTGCACCAACGGCACGTGCACCATCGCGACCGAGGCCGACTGCACCGCCGGCGGCGGGACGTACCAGGGCGACAACACGACGTGTGATCCGGACCCCTGCACGACCACGCCGGATGGAGCCACGCTGTTTGCGAACAACTGCGCGTTGTGTCACGGGGCCGACGGCAGCGGTCCGCCGGATGTCACGGACTCCACAGCGGCTGAAATCCAGGCGAAGATCGACGCTGGCGGCCTGCACGCAGGTGCAGCGAGCCTGACCACTGCGGAGGTCGTCGCCATCGCGGCATTCCTGGCCAGCTAGGCGCGTATGGCAAGACCCCCTTGTAGCACGGGCTACTGGCCCGTGATCCGGCCACCGGCGAGACGCCGGTGCCACAAAGGTTCTGGGTGGATTCTGCGAGATGGTTGCCTAGTCGTCATCGCGAGTTTGGACGGTAAGATTACGATGAAGCGGAACCGCGAGCGCATCGCCTCGTGGTTCCGCTTTTTCATGCGAGTCCCCGTGGGACCCCGAGCAGAACCCGTTGAGCGACGTGCAACATCGCACTAGGTTGCGGACCACGTTTCTGCTAAACTCCGTCGAGACATTATCCCGGTGCGGGCCCCAGACCGGCCCTGACCAACGTTTGAACAGGAGCGATCGGATGAACGAGTTACGACGGACGAACCGAACGGTTGGCACGCTGGGTGTCTTGAGCATCGCCTCCACTTCACTGGCCATGCTAGGCGGCGCCGGCTGCCCGGGTTTCGATTTCCTCAACCCGGGGGCTTCCCTATTCGATACCACGACGCACGGGATCATCTTTACGGAAGTCCTCGCCGACGGTTACCAGGGAACGGATTCCTGCCTCACTTGCCACTACCAGGACGGGCAGGAGCTGATCGCGTCGGCCCATTGGAACTGGTCCGGCACATCGGCGCGGATCGAGGGTCACGAGACCGAGATCCACGGGAAGATCGATCTGATCAACAATTTGTGAGTGGCGATCGGCAGCAACGAGGGTCGTTGCACGCAGTGTCACATCGGGATCGGTTGGAAGGACAACTCGTTTGACTTCAATAACGCCTCCGGCCTGGATTGCCTGGTCTGCCACGACCAGTCCGGCCAGTACAAGAAAGCCGCGACGACCGCCGGAGGGCCTGACGAAAGCGTGGACCTGCAACTCGCCGCCAAGAGCGTTGCCCAGCCAACGCGCGCGAACTGCGGGGTCTGCCACTTCTACGCCGGCGGGGGTGACAACGTGAAGCACGGCGATCTGGCCTCCAGCCTGATCGAGCCGACGTCCGAGATGGACGTACACATGGGCAGCATCGCGACGGGCGGCCACGACTTCAATTGTCAGGCCTGCCATACAACCGCCAACCATCTGATTGCCGGGACCACGGCCCTGCACTCCGACGAGGGCGTCGCGTCCTGCGCAAACTGTCATGGGACGGGGAACGTCCACACCGACGCGACGCTCAATCTGCACGTCGCCCGCGTGGCCTGTCAATCGTGCCACATCCCGACGTTCGCTCGTCAGAAGCCCACCAAAGTTGAGTGGTATTGGAACGAGGCCGGTCAGGACATCGACCCGATCCCCACGGACGAGTTCGGCATGGAAACGTACGACAAGAAGAAGGGCCGTTTCGTCTGGGGCAAGGATGTCGAACCGGAACTGCGGTGGTTCAACGGCAAGTACGACCGCATGATCGTTGGCGTAAACGATCAGTACACTCAAACGCCGGTCGTCCTGGCCGAGCCGGTTGGCGACATCAACGACCTCGACGCCAAGTTGTACCCGTTCAAGAAGCTGATCGGCAAGCAGGCGGCGGATGCGAACAACCATACCGTGCTGGTTCCGCATCTGTTTGGCACGGCGAGCGGGGAGAATCCGTATTGGAGCAAGTTCGATTGGGATCTGGCCTTGCAGGAAGGGGCTGCCTACACCGGCCAGACCTACAGCGGGCAGTATGAGTGGGTCGACACCGTGATGTACCTGAGCGTCAACCACGAGGTGGCACCAAAGGAGCAGGCCCGCGCGTGCAACGACTGCCACGGCGGCGGCATCGACTTCGTGGCGTTGGGCTATGAGGCGGACCCGTTGGGCGGCGGTGGCAACGGCGGTGACGAGACGGACGGCGCCACCTTGCTTGCCGACTACTGCTCGGCCTGCCACGGTGCCGATGGTAGTGGCCCACCGAACGTCAACGGCTCGACCGCGGCCGAGATCCAGGCGAAGATTGACGCTGGCGGCGTGCACGCCGGTGCGGCGGGCTTGACGGAAACGCAGGTCGCGGCCATCGCGACGTTCTTAGGCGGCTAGCAGCCCGTGGTAAAAGGGGAAATAGCGGTTCGGAAACGCCGTTCCTGACCGTGAAAACCACCGGCTTTGGCGCCGGTGCCATAGTCTTGCCACGGGCTCCTAGTGCAACAGCGATGTCATATCAGTGACCGCCGGCTCTGCCGGTGGTCGCTGATTGTCCTACCCGCGATTCTCGTTCCCACTGTGCTTGCAGGGGGCTACGTTGTGCGCAGCCGATGTACGCATTGCGGGAGGACCCGGCTGCGACGAGGCTCCCTGACCCCGTGGATTGGCGCAGACACTTCTGTAGGCGGCACAGGTCCATCTACTTGATGCCCTCGCTTGCTCAGGCATGTGTGTGGCCGCAAGGAGAAGCCGCTGTGGAACCGCGGAATCCGTTGATCTCCCGGAGGTCGCGTCCCTAACGCCTCGTGCCCATCACCAGATCATCCGTTCCGCTGAAAGCGCATCATTGCCGTGCGGGCTCCAGCATGATCGGATCAGGAATCGCCGCATCAAGAAACCCCCGGTTGCGTGTCGCGCAGCCGATGCACGCGCCACACGGCTCCGTGCCCGAGGACAGGCACGACCAAGTCAACTGAAACGGCGTACCGAGGCGATGACCAATCTTGACGATCTCAGCACGGCTGAGGTCGACGATCGGCGCTTCGATCGAGATCCTGCCGCGAGGGGAGACCTCGCCGAACAAGTGGTTGCAGAGCTGGACGGCTTCCCGTGAGTAGTCCGGATAAATGCTGCTCGTCTTCGGTCCCGGCGGCCCCAGGTCCTCGCTGACACCGACGAGGATCTTCGTCGCCCCGATCGTCGAAGCCCAGGTGAAGGCGGCGCTGAGCAGGCCAACGACCAGTCCCGGCATGTAGCAATTCGATTCCTCGTCGCCCATGGCCATGGCGTCTTCGATTTGCCGCTTCCGATTCACGCGGGCATTCCCGCCGATCGTGGCAAAATGCGGCATGTCGACCACAAGACGTTCCCGCACGCCGAAGATGTCCGCCTGCTCCTCGAACAGCTCGGCCTCCTTCTGGGCCGCGCGATGGCCGTAGCGCACATGCAACATGGCGACAGGGTGCTCCCTCACCGCCAGCGAGCTGACCACGGCGCTGTTCAGGCCCCCAGAGCAGAGCACGACTACCTTGTTCTTGGCCATCTGTGCGCGCCTCCTGAGTCAAACATCGGCCGAAGACCGCGTCGAGTTTGGCTGTACCCGCAGCGAGCACGACCGCTGTGGATCGCCCGATAAACGCGAAGCGGTGCCTCAGGCCGGTGCTCCTTCACGAGTGGCTTGAGGTCTTCTCAGTATTCATGCTTTCAGACATGCAGCGAACGGAAGCGACAGTGTCAGTTGCTGAGAAGCAGCTCGATGAGCGCGGCGGCATCAAGCTTATCGATGCTGCCGTCGCCGTTGATGTCGGCCATCGGTTGATGTCGGCCATCGCATGATCTCAGTCTGGGAACTGCGCGTAGTACTGGGTAGTCCGGCGGCGTACCGATCAGCACCAGCGCGAGGGAGCTGGCATCAAACCCAACCTTCGCACGTTTTAAGAAAATGGCCGGTAATTGTCCGAAGAATCCGCGCTGGCGGATACGGAAACGCGGGTGTCGGCGTCCAGAACAGCGGTTCGGAAACGCCGTTCCTGACCGTGAAAACCACCGGCTTCAGCGCCGGTGTCACAGTCTTGCCACGGGCTGAGGCTCGTGGCTCCTCTTCAAAGAGAGGGGGCTGCCTCTGTTCGAGGCAGCCCCTTTGGTTCTTGCGGAGTTTGCTACGTGGGTTCAAGCCCGAGCCTTAGCGGCGTCGGCGAACCAGTGCCAGGCCGCCAAGGCCCAGCAGGAGTAGTGTGGCCGGCTCTGGCGTGATGCAGACATCGTCCACGTGCCAGTACCAGTCGTAGTTGGCATTGTAGTAATGCCAGCGGACATTGATGACGTCACCAGTCCCGGCGAGGCCGCTCAGGTCGAAGTCGGCAAGCTCGGGCCCCTGGTCGGCCGTATACGACGCCAGGTTCGTCCAGCCGCCACCATTGACCATCAGGTCGACGTTGGCCGTTTCACCACCGTAGGAATTGAAATAGTGGTTGAACATCAGGTGCGCGTCGTCTGCACCAAGAACGATGTTCTCGGTGATCATCTCGGCATCGATGTCGACGGACCCATAGAAGTCCGAGTCAACCGCCGCACAATCACCGCCGCCACCGCTCAGGTTACCCTTGTCGAAAGCGCTGCTGAGGTCCCAGCCGCCGTTGCCGGTGTTGTCAATGTACGTCCAGCTGGCGGGCATGCCGCCCTCGAAGTCCTCTGAATACGCACAGGCCACCGGTTCGAGGAAGTCGATCGACAGGTTGTTCCAATAGGCGTCCAAGAGTTCCGGCTCGGCGTACGTGTCGTCGTAGTCCTCGTAGAAGGTGAACGTCCACAACCCGGGCGTGGCCGTGCCCCAAACGGAGCCGGCGCCACCGATCGCAAGGGGACCGACGTGCGAGGTTCCCGTCCAAGAGCTGCCCGATCCGAGCCCTACGATGTAACCGGTCACGTTGTTGGGATCGGTGATCGCCATGGAAAGCTCTGAGAGATACGAGCCAATGTCGCCACTGGTCGCGTCACCCTCGAACACGATGGTGCCCATATCGAACGTAGGCCCGGCGAAGGTGCGTGTGAAAACGCCGTTTGTCGCATCGCCATAGGCCCCGTTCGAGTCGATCGGGCCAGTTTCGGTCACGGTCCAGCCGGCGACGGCCGGGCTGGCCATGACGAGACATATACCGATTGCTATTAGTTTCTTCATCCTCTTCCTCCGTGCGGCATCCGCTTCCGCTTGGTCGTCGGTCCTTCTGTCCAAGTAACACCAAGAAACTGCAAACCCCGAGCCTCGGGGTCATTGAATAGGTACTTCGATCCGTCCCTCCTTTCTTCGATGCATCAACGCTCCCGCAACGAATCCCCTCTCGCTGCGCGGTTATCTGCAGGGTTGATTGTGTTGGAACGTTGGTCAGGACGCTTCAATACCCCCCGGCGCCCACCGCGCTGGAGCGGCATCCTGCTCCCCCTGCTATCTACTCTTAGGAGTTTAACCAAACGTGAAGCCCGATGCAAGCAACCAGGCGTGACTTTCTTGGCCTTTCTTGGGCCTTGGAGCCGCCCCTCCACGTCTCTCAGCCCGTCGAAGAGCTACACACCATACCCGCGCACGGCCGATAACCCAACAACACAAGGCACTTCGTGATCCCACGCAGGAGCCCCCGACCTTGACCTTGACCTCGGTCGGGCAGTAGGTGTGCAGCCCGTTTGAGCGCCTCCCGGTCAAGGTCGTGGGCTCTCGGAACTGACCGCACGCGCCGACGAGTCCTGCGGCACGCGCTTCGCGGACGCACTGTGGCGGACATACGATGGGACACTATACGATGGGACACTATACGATGGGACACTGATGTGCTTGGCCTTTGGTGTCCCAGGCAATGCGTGGCTGGCCGCCCCGCCGTCAACGCTTCGCATCGGGATTCGGCTGGCTGGCACGGCCGTCTTGCGTTTGATGTTGCCACGCGAGAGGCATAACGCCCAGCCGAACGTGCGCCGGATGGTCTGCCCCAGGCCCCACATCCCAAAAAGCTGCATGCCCACATCGGCGAGATATAGCTTGCTCCTTGGGCGGACCAGCGCGATCAAGAAGCGAAGCGGATTATAGAAGTACAGGTAGGCCGCCATGATGTTGAGTTGCTTTCGCCAGGGCCACTTGTGCTCCGAGGCGACGACATAGTTCGCGTCGAGCATGTGCGGTTCGACCGGCCGGCCGGCCGCGCTTTCGTAGGCAAGCCCCGAGGTGAAGGCGTCCTCATACAGCTTCGAGCCGGTCGCGGGCGTGATCATCAGGACCTGGAGGCTGACGGCCCCGAGCTTTCGCAGCAGCCTCACCTGGTTGATCAGGCCATAGGGTCTGGGCCCCCGCGAGTACAGCGGCTGCGTGTCGTGGTGCATCATCATGGGCATCGGGCAGATGCCCCGCTCTTGCAGCAGGCGGAAGGCCTCACTGGTCTTGTCCACGCTCTGGCCCTTCTTGATGAGCGTGGCGGTCATGTCTTCCACGCCGATCCAAAGCGCCCGGACGCCCGCGTTGCGGACCTCCCGCAGGTGATCCTTCATCTGCAAGGTGTCGTGGACCGTGACCTCGGTGCCCCAGCGAAACCGGTGGCGAATCTCCGTTCCGCTGACCTTCGTGCGGGCAAGCCTTTCCACGATCTCAAGCGTTCGCTTCTTGTCGTTGAAGAAGTTGTCGTCCGCTCCGAAGAAGTGGCGCATGCCGTACTCGTCGTGGAGCCGGGTCATCTCGTCCGCGATGCGGTCGCCGCTCTTGACGCGGTATTGACGCTGGTTGTACGCCGGAATCGGGCAATACGGGCAGGCGAACTTGCATCCGAACGTCAAAACGAGCGACCCGATCCGGCTGTACTTGCTGACCTTGCTCGCCGGCAAAGCCTGTGGGCCCAGCGTCGCCCGCCCGCTGGGCGGCTCGAGCAACTGGTAACCCAACACCGGGTGCGGCAACTCGTCGAGATCGCCGACCAATCGCTGGATGCCTGTGTCGACCAACTCCTCGGCCACGCCATCCATCGCGCGGCGCCGGCCACCGGCCGGCGGATCGGTCCGCGCGTAAACCAAGCCGGGCGTCTCGTCCAACATCCCGCTGTTGCGGGCCCGGATGAATGTCATCCGCAACGGCTCACCATCTGCCCGAATCGAAAGCAGCACATCGAGCAGGCTCAGCAGGACGTACTCCTCGCCCGTGACCGCGACATCGGCAGCCCAGGGGTCCCTCGGATCGGCACTGAAGACGTCCCACGGTTCGTAGATGGTCTTCGGTCCGCCGGCAATGATCAGCGGCCGGTGCTCCGGATCGATCCTGCACGCATCGCGGATCAGGGCCTTGCACTGGGCCGAGTGGATCTGCATGGCCGACACCATGAAGATGTCGGGGATTCGCCCATCGAGCCGTGCCTGCGACGGCTGGAAGCGCCTGTTCCATTGCTGAAGAACGATGCGGGTCTTCTGGAACCCTGCATCGAACATCGCCGAGCCGACGGCGCGAACACCGGCCGGCGCCATCCGCATACTCGCGTAAACGAACGGCAACATGCGGGTGCGGTGGTCGAACGCACAAGCGATGACGCTCGTCAGATCATGCTTTCGGGCGACGTTCCGTAGCCGCCGGCGAAGGTCGACCAGCTCGCCCGGCTTCAGCAACTCATCGCCCCGATCGCGGCGAGGCAGTTCCATAGATCAACTCCTCCATGAGAGGGGACACGCGCGTGAATCCGCCAAACGGCAAGCCGGCCTCCCGGAGCATTTCACGCTTGAACGTAGCGTCGCCCCTTGTGGGCGGCGCAGTGAGATGCCATCGAAGCAGGCGCCGGGGACAAGCCCCAACGCTACGTTCATTCATTAACCTCTCTGGTGCTCCGTTACATCTCGAACGATGGATTGCTGATGTACGAGGGTGCCACTGGCGGCTTGTCCGCCAGTGTACGCGGGCAGGCAAGCTGCCCGCGCCACCCATCATCCGATCAGACACAAAGCACTAGACTGTCACGGACCCGCCGAGTATAGGCGGCCTGCCAGGATATTGACAGCTTCCCGCCCGATTCACTCAATCGGCTGGTAGTAGAAGTCTCGCTTCTGCGGTCTCCAGCCGGCATCGATTATCAGGCGGCGGATATCGGGCTCGCTGAGCCGGTACGTCGTGCCGGCGGCACTGACGACATTCTCCTCCATCATCACCGAGCCCATGTCGTTGGCGCCGAAAAACAGGGCGAGCTGTCCGATCTTGGGGCCCATGGTGACCCAACTCGCCTGGATGTTGGGGATGTTGTCGAGGGCCAAGCGGCTGATGGCCAGCATGGTCAGGTACTCGTGGGCATCCGCGAGCAGGAGGTGTTTGCCGTCATTGACCGGGCGCACGCGATTGGGAGTTGGAGATTCGGGATTGGGGATTGGGGATTGGGGATTGGGGATTGGGGATTGACGCTTGACGCTCGACGATGGCTGAGCACGAGTCTCGACCATCTGGCGTGTCCGCGCTTCGCAGGGCGGGAGTTGCCTCATCCTGCCCAGCGGTGTGTTGGCGGGTTGGAAGGGCCAGCAGATGAAAGCGCTGAAGCCGCCGCCGTTCTCTCGGGCCAGCGATTCGTCCTGCAGAGCGCGAAGGAGTTCGAGATGCTCGAACCGCTCGTCCAGCGTCTCGACGTGGCCGAACATCATCGTGCAACTTGTTTTCATGCCAAGGATGTGGCACTGCCGCATGACCTCCAGCCATTCATCGCTGTTACATTTGCCGATGCTGATCTTCTTGCGAATCCGGTCGGAGAGGATCTCGGCGCCGCCGCCGGGAACGCTTTCCAGACCTGCTTCCCGCAGGCGGGCCAGGACGTCGTGGATGGACATGCTGAAGTTGTGATGAAACGCGAGGATCTCCGGCGGGCTGAACGCGTGAATGTGGATCATCGGGTAGTTTGCCTTGATGAACCGCATCAGGCCCAGGTACCAGTCGAACGGCAGGCCGACCTCGCCTTCCGCCGGTACGAGCCCGCCCTGCATCAGCAGTTGCGTGCCGCCGATGCCGAGCAACTCCTCGATCTTCTCGCCGATCTGCTCGTAAGTGAGCGTGTAGCCGAGCGGTAGGTCGGTGCGGCCGGAGGGCATGCCCGGCGGCGTCGCCCTGAAGTTGCAGAACAGGCACTTGCTGGTGCACCAGTTCGCGTAGTTGATGTTCCGATCGACGACGTAGGTGCGGTAGCCCTCCGTGTGCAGCCGTCCGGTCATCTCGAAGGCCCGACGGCCCAGGCCGTGGATCGGCTCGTCGAAGTACAGATCCCGCAAGTCCTGGCGCGTCAATCGCACTGCGGATTGACGACCGGCGACTGACGATTGGCGGTTGACGGCTCTCTGCTCCTCTGCGTCTCCGCGCCTCTGCGTGATCATGGCAGCAACTCGTGCTCGCAGGCGAGGTGGAAGAACCGGTCCATCGCCATCCGCATGTCATTTGACAACGCATACCGCATGGTGTCGCGGAGGTACGTCACCGCTACGTCCATCTGACAGCCACGCCGTGGGGCGTGTTCGGCGGCGATCCGCCGTACCGCGGCCACGCCGGCGTCGCGAGCGGCCTCGAGCGTCGCCGCCAAGGCTGTGTGATCGGTGTCCTTGTCGCCGTACCAGGCCGCAAAGACGAATGGCAGGCCGGTCAGGTGCTTCCAGGCGGCGCCCAGGTCCACCTCGAACCCGAAGCCGCGGGGGGCGCCGCGGAGGACCTTGTCGCCGATCAGCAGGAGGGACTCGACGCTTCCGATCGCATCGCCGTCGTTCCAAGGCACCAGCTCAAGCCGGCGGCCGTACATCTCGAGCCAGATCAGGCGGGCCAGGACGACGGAGGTACGCGAATCGCTGTCCACGTGCAATTGGTGGATCTTATCCGGCGGCGTCTTGGAGAAGACCCGCACGGTCATGGTCTCGCCGTGGCTGGCGATGCAGGCATCGGAGACCCGCGACAGCCTGTCTCGCCCGCGCCAGTAGGCCGCAATCGGCAACAAGGCGACTTCGCACTGGCCGGCGGCGAGCATGTCGTACAGGCGGGAAGGCACGGCGGGCCTGATGGCCACGTCACGACGTTCGATGAGGGATTCGTAGAGCGGCAAGGCGTTCAGGAAAGACACGACGCCCAGCGTCTGGATGCCGGCGTTTGTCTGGTTCGGTGAGATTGCGGCGTGCGTTGCCATTCGCGGCGGATTATAAGGCGGCAGGCATGGGGGGGCCATTCCGGGAGACGCAGCGGCGGAACTTTCGCAAGGATTGAAAGCCAGCGCGTCCATGACGGTTTAGGTGGGTGCCACTGGCAGCTTGCCTGCCAGTGCGTCTGCCCCATGCGTCCACCAGAGACACCACACGGGCGGACAAGCCGCCCGTGGCACCCAGAATCGAATGCCGC
>JAFGQA010000358.1 GCA_016935885.1 Phycisphaerae bacterium
CACGGGCCGCCTCCACCGCCGCGTTGAGCGCCAGCAGGTTGGTCTGGAAGGCGATCTCCTCGATCACCTTGATGATCTTGCTGATCTTCTCAGACGAGTCGTTGATGCCGCCCATCGCCTCATTAAGTTGACCCATTGTCTGGTCGCCTTCGTTGGCGGCCTTCCGGGCTTGGCCGGCCAGTTCGTTGGCCTGCTTGGCGTTGCCGGCGTTCGTACGGGTCATCGCGGCCATCTGCTCAAGCGCGCTGCTCGTTTCCTCGAGTGACGAGGCCTGCTCGTTGGCCCCCTCGGCCAACTGCTGGCTGGCGCTGGAGACCTGGGTGGCAGCGTCGTTGACCTGGTTGGCACCCTCGTTCAACCCATGAATGATTCTGGTCAGCGTCCCGACGATCCCGCGTGTGACCACCACTGCGATTCCGATCGCAAAGCACGCCAACACTGCACCCGCGATGCTGCACCAAACCGTGACCGAGGACATGGCCTTCTCCTGGGTCTGGCGCAGGGCCGCGAGAGTCTCGTCCGTTTTCTGATCCATCCTCTTGGTTGCCTCGTAGAACTCGTCCTCATACGCCCCGACACCGATCACCCAGTCCCACGGCGCGTAGTAGGCCAGCTTGACCACCTTGTCTCGCGGGGCAGCGTCGCCCTCGTTCTTCCAGGCATAACGGGTATCGCCGATCTCGCCGGGCTTCAAAGTCAACGCCTTGTCGCAGATTTCCTGAATGAAGGGGACACCGTTGGCGTCTTTGGCCCCCGAGATGTCCTCACCGTCGCGTTTTCCCTGGTGCGAGACGACGTAGTGCCCGCGCGTTTTACCCTTGGCGTTGAGCACATACACGTAGCCGGTCTTGCCAACACTAAGTGCCATGATCGCGTTGCGCAACGCATCACTGTTCTCCTCTTTGACGCCGGCATAGAGCACGCCGACTACATTCCGGTCAGCATCGAAGATGGGCTCGTACGCCGTGATGTACCAGGCGTTGACGACGTACGCCCGTCCCCTGAACACGTCGCCCCTCAGCACGGTGGAGATCACTGGGTTGGGCGTGCCGTCCGGGTCGACCGCAGGGATGTAGGTGCCGATGGCGCGCGTACCGTCCAGCTTCTCCACGTTCGTGCAGACGCGGAGCATGTCCCCGGTCTTGTTCATCCGCTGGAAGATCGTGCATGTTCCTCCCACCAGTTGCTTGACGTTGTCCACGACGGGTGAGGCCGTGTTCATCTCCCGGTTGGAGCCGAGCCAGGTTGTCCCCACAAGCATTCTGGGGAGCGCCACTTCGGTGGCGATCTTCGTGTATTGATTAACGGCGCTCCACGCGACTTCCTCATCCGCAAAGGATACCGGGCCAATATCGGACAGTACGCGGCGGGCGACGTTCAAATCGCAGCCGACCTTGTCTTGGAGCAACTCCTGCTGTGCGCCGCACATGGCGTACACGTTCTCGGCCACGTGGGTCAGATCGGTCAGGCCAGTCTGAATCAGGGCCTCTCGCGCGGCGGCGTTGTTCTCCTTCAGCCCGGCTTCCGCCTGTGCGGAGCTCTCTCGCACTGCCGCCGAAGTCTGCCACAGGATGATGCCGGCGATGATCGCGGCGGGAACCACCGTCAGGGTCAGTTTGGAGACGAGGAGTTTTGTCTGTAGTTTCATGGTCACTTCTCCTATTCAATCCGTATCCGTGGCGGGCGCACCGCCGCCGTTTCTCCGTCCAGCCTGCTCGAATCGCTTCGGACAGGATTGCGCTCTGATCGCTTCGGCACCGGGTGGGATCCGTCACACGCCGGGATGCCCTCCGCCATCCGGAGAACGAGGGCGTCTCCCGCAGTCTCCCGCAGTCGCCCGCGTCTCACGAGGCACGCGGGGCCTCGGCTTGTCTGCCGCGCCCGTGACTGTGATCGGAGATGGCACGCAAGCACTACACAACATTCGTGCCATTGGTGAACGGTGAGCACCATCCATGTGGGCCGATAACGGTCGGACCTTGACCTCCCGCCGCTCTTCACCTTTGCAGGCAGATCGTGAGACTCACGACGCGGCCTTGGGCCGTCACCAGGAGAAGGACCTCACGCAGAGGCACGGAGAATCGACACGCTGCCGCGCATCAAGCGGAGGGTCCTTGGGTGAACCCGCTGTTGAAGCTTCTGTGCCCGAAGGACCAGACGGTCTAAGATGGCGGGATTGCGTGTGGGGCGGAGCGACTCGCCTGAGGGTTTCGCCTATGCGTCGATTGCTGCCTCCGCCTGAGCCAGGCGGAGTGCCGCAAAGGCGGAGCCTGCCGCCTGCCTCTCCGCTTGAGAATGCCGATCCGTTACAATGGCACGTCCCACCGAGACTGAATGACAGCGGAGCCACGGAATGCCACCAAGACGGATTCAAGGAGAGGAGGTTGCAAGGCTGCTTGAGGGCTGGCCGGACGAGGTGTGTGACCTTGCGCTGGAACTCCGCGAGTTCGTTCTGCAGATCGCACCCGAATTGGACGAGACCATCGCCTTCAACGGACTGTGCTACTCCAAGCCCGGCCGACCCTACGGCGTCATCGGCGGCAACGTGTGTCTGATCGGCGAGAGAAACGGGACTCTGCACTTGGGATTCATACACGGCGCATCTCTGCCAGATCCCGATCGCCTTCTCCGGGGCACTGGAAAGGCCAAACGTCATATCGAAGTGAGAAGCACCAAAGACTTCCGCTGCCGAGCGTTCGAGAAGCTCATCCGCGCTGCCATCGCCCACGAACCGGCTGGGTAGCCAGGGCCGAGCGTCCTTTGATTCATCCTCGGTTCCCAGCACCACCGCTCATGTGGCGGTTCGCCCGGAACAAGGCGAACCGCGAGCCGCAAAGAACATCGAGATCGACATCCCAAGTGCAGCAAGCGGCATGACTCCCGGTCGTGCGATCTTCACGCCGGCCATCGCCCATGTGGGCGGTTGGCGCGTCCGAGAGGTCGATCGCCGCGAGGTTCATGCTGACGGTTCCCACAACGGGATATGGTTGATTCTTCCTCTACGCGCCCTCCGCTCCACTGTCCCAGCACGACCTGCTCAGACATCAGGGCCTCGTTGAACGTTTCACCGCTGAAGACCCGCGGGATCTTTGCGAATCAACAGAGACGAATTTCAGGAACGACAGGCCTTCCGGTGCAGCACCAATGTTAGGCGATCTTACGAGACCTCTTTGGGCACCGCCGTCTCGGTGGTAACGACGCGGGCGGGACGCCCGGGCCGCTAGTCTCGTTAAGATTCCATGAGCTCGGCGCCGGTCACTGCCCCCGCGCGGCGCGCTTGCGCTCGGTTTCGTTCAGGTGGCGTTTGCGCAGGCGGAGGGCGTCTGGGGTGACTTCGACGAGTTCGTCGTCTTCGATGAATTCCAATGCGAGCTCTAGCGTGATCTCTCGCGGCGTCTTGAGGACTACTGTCTTGTCGGCGGAGGCGGCGCGGACGTTGGTCAGCTTCTTGCCGCGGCAGACGTTTACCACGATGTCGTCGTCTCGGCAATGCTCGCCGACGATCTGGCCCGCGTAGACCTGTTGTCCCGGCGAGACGAACATGACTCCTCGGTCGGCGAGATTCTCGAGGGCGTAGGCCGTGACCTGGCCGCGTTCCTTGGCGATCAGAACGCCATTGGCGCGGTGGGGGATGCTGCCGCGGAGGAATTCGTACTCGTAAAAGTTGTGGTGCATGATGATCGTGCCCTGGGTGGCCGTCATCAGGCGATTGCGCAGGCCGATCAGGCCGCGGGCGGGAATGGTAAACTCGATATGCGATTGGTCTTCGTGCCTTTCCATCTTGTTGCAGATGCCGCGGCGGGCGCCCATAAGCTCCATGACCGGGCCTACGTGGGCGGTCGGCACCTCGACGACGCACATCTCGATCGGCTCGGTCTTCCTGCCGTCGAGCTCGCGGAAGATGACCTTCGGCTTGCCGACGGCGAGTTCGTATCCTTCGCGGCGCATGTTCTCGATCAGCACCGAGAGGTGCAGCAGGCCGCGACCGGAGACGTGAAACTCCTCGGGCGTGGCCCCGGGCGCGACGCGGAGGGCGACGTTCCGCTGGATCTCCTTATCGAGCCGCTCGCGGATGTGGCCGCTGGTCAGAAACTTGCCGGCGCGACCGGTGAAGGGCGAGTCGTTGATGCGGAAGGTCATGTGCAGCGTGGGCTCGTCGATGTGGACGATGGGTAGCGGCTTGGGGTCGTCGACGTCGGCGATCGTATTGCCGATGTCGACGGAGTCGAGCCCGACGATGGCGCAGATGTCGCCGGCGATGACCTGATCGACCTTCCTGCGGCCGAGCCCGTCAAAGACGTAGAGTTCGCCAATTCTCTCGCTCGTTTGGGTGCCGTCGCGATGGATGACCGTGACGTTGCGGGCGGTGTGAATCGTCCCGGCAAAGACGCGGCCGATGCCGATGCGGCCGACGTAGTCGTTGTAGTCGATGGTGGTGACGAGCATCTGGAGCGGGGCGGCGGGATTGACCTCCGGCGTCGGCACGTGCTCCAGGATCGTGTCGAACAGGACGAAAATGTTGTCGGGGTGCTCGGCGGGATCGCGCGTGGCGTAGCCTTGCGTCGCGGAGGCGTAGATCGTCGGAAAGTCGAGGGCGTCTTCGTCGACGCCAAGCTCGATGAACAAGTCGAGCACCTCGTCGAAGACGTCGGCGGGGCGGGCATCCGGGCGGTCGATCTTGTTGATGACCACGATCGGGCGCAGGCCAAACTCGAAGGCCTTACGCAGCACGAACGTCGTTTGCGGCATGGGCCCCTCGAACGCGTCGACGAGCAACAGGCAGCCGTCGGCCATCTTGAGAACGCGCTCGACCTCGCCGCCGAAGTCGGCATGGCCGGGCGTGTCGATCAGGTTGATCTTGACGTCCTGGTAGCGGATGGCGATGTTCTTGGAGAGGATGGTGATGCCGCGCTCTCGCTCGAGGTCGTTGGAGTCGAGGATTCGCTCGCCCTCGAGCTGCGCCGCGCGGAACTGCCCGCACTGGCGAAGCATCTGATCGACCAGCGTGGTCTTGCCGTGGTCGACGTGGGCGATGATGGCGACGTTACGGATGGCGTTGTTGATCACTATGTCTTCTTTACACTTGAACCGACATTTCCCAGTTATCGAACCTCAACCCGACATTGTACGCAGGCCAGCCGCTCGATTCATCCGACAACGGCCTGTCTTGCCCCAGGTCTTGCCCAACGAGCCCCCTCCCGGCACGCCGGGAGGCCAATCCGGCCGCTCCCGCCTTCGGAACCACGGTCTTGCGGCGTCTCCACCCAGAACCAAACCTGGCCCTGCAAATCTTCAACTTCTCGTCCGGCCGCCGCCACAAGGATGCCACGGCCACGTATACGCCCACCGGGCCCGTCTCCTGCTGGGGGATCCCTGTCATCGTGACCTGGAATGAAGGGAGTTTGGCTCGCTTTCCTTCGGCGCTAGTACCGCGTTTAACAGGAAACGCGACTACGATTGCTGGACCGAGAATCCCTTCTCGGTCCTGGAGCCGGTGCCGAGAAAGGATTCTCGGCAGAGCGTACAGTCGTTACTATTGGTGAAACGCCGTACTAGGCATCCTCGTTCTCCTCCTAAGAAGCCGTTTCAGGACTGTGGCACAGGCCTCCGGCCTGTGGAGGCAGGCGAGAGGATGCCCAGTGAATCACTCAATCCACCGGCTTTGGCGCCGGTGCGGCAGTTTCACCACGGGCTGCCGGACCGTCACGGACCCGGCGAAGTTGCCTGAATCACGGCGGCCGGGTAACTTGGGACGTGGTCGATCCCGGACGGCTTCAAGATCGATTGGACCGGCGAAGGCGGGATTCAACGTCGTGGCGGAGTCGGCAACCGGTCGGAGTGAAACAATGGAAGGCAAACGGAACGACCCGTCGCGTCTGCTGGATGTGGGCGAGAAGGCGCCGGGCTTCTCTCTCCCGGATCAGAACCAGGACGTAACCACCTTGGATGAGTTCCGAGGGAGGAAGAACGTCGTGCTGGTGTTCTATCCTCGCGACAACACGCCTGGCTGCACGAAGCAGTTGTGCGGCATCCGCGACGAGTTCGATTCGTTTACAGGCAACGATATCGTTGTGCTGGGCATCAATCCGCAGGATTCATCGTCGCACCGCGGATTCGTGAATCGGCACGGCCTGCCTTTTCGTCTGCTGGTTGATCGAGATAGGAAGGTCGTGTCTGAGTACGGGTGCAGGGGAATGCTGGTGACGAAGCGGACGGTCTATGGTATCGACAAGGAAGGTGTGATCGTCTTCGCTCGCCGGGGGATGCCCTCCAACGAGGAGGTCCTCGAGACGTTCAAGGAGCAGTGAGTGTGGCTAGGGATCAGATCGCAGGGAGACGCGCACGAGTAACGTAAACGGTTGATCCGCCAAACGGCAAGCCACGGCGTCCGCCCACAAGCGGTCCGCCAAACGGCAAGCCGGCAGGCCAGCCAAGCGTCGCAATCGGTCATGTTATTCTCGCGCGACGCCTGACAGCCCGTTGTAAGAGGGAAAACAGCGGTTCGGAAACGCCGTTCCTGACCGTGAAAACCACCGGCTTTGGCGCCGGTCTGCCTGTGCGTCGCACGCAGACAGGTGCCACAGTCTTGCCACGGGCCGCTAAGCATTGACGGCCGTATAATCCTTCCAGGCGAATGGAGTGCCAGGCGAACGAGGAGGCAACCGTGACAACGAATGAGTTGAGCTTCATGGTTGGGGGGGCGGCCGGCGTCGGGATCAAGACGGCCGGGCTGGTCTTTGCCCGGCTGTGTTCGCGCGCCGGGCTGCACGTCTTCGGCAATGTGGAGTATCCCTCGATCATCCGGGGGGATCACAACAGCTACCAGGTGATGGTGTCCCGGAAGCGGGTGTTCGGCCACACGCGTGTCCTGGACGTCCTGCTGGCGCTGGATGACCTGAGCATCGAACTCCACAGAGACGAGATTCGTCCCGGCGGAGCCATCGTCTATGACGTGGAGAAGAGTGCGGTCGACAAGGAAGCACTGGAGAAACTGGGGGTCCTTCCGGTCGGCTTACCCTTTCAGGGCATTATCAAGGAGGTCGGAGGGGAACAGCTCCTGCTCAACACCGTGGGCATCGGCGCGACGATGGGGCTGCTGCGTTTCGACTTCGATGCGATCGCGTCGACGCTCGAGGACACCTTCGCGCGGCACGGCCCTGACGTTCTCAAGCAGAATCTCGACGCCGCCCGGCGGGCGTACGACGCCGCGTCCGATGGCTTCTCGGATCGCTTCGATGTCACGCTGAAGAGGGAGGACACGCCGAAGCGGATGCTGCTTACGGGGAATGAAGCCGTGGCGATGGGGGCGATCAAGGCGGGCGTCAAGTTCTACGCCGGTTATCCGATGACCCCGTCCTCCTCGATCCTGAGCTACATGGCTGCCCACGAGCGCGAATGTGGCTTGGTGGTCAAGCATGCCGAGGACGAGATCTCCGCGGCGGGCATGGCCGTCGGGGCGGCCTTCGCCGGCGCTCGTTCCATGACGGCCACGTCCGGTGGCGGCTTCAGCCTGATGTGCGAGTTTGTGGGGTTGGCCGGCATGACGGAGACGCCGCTGGTGATCGTGGAATCGCAACGGCCGGGGCCTTCGACGGGCCTGCCCACGCGCAGCGAACAGAGCGATCTGAAGTTCGTCTTGTCGGCCTCTCAAGGCGAGTTTCCACGTATTGTCATCGCGCCAGGTGATCCGGAGGAGAGCTTCCGGCTCGCGTTCGAGGCGTTCAATCTGGCAGAGAGGTATCAGACGCCCGTCATCCTGCTCATGGACAAGCACCTGTCAGAATCGACCTGGACTTTCGAGCCGTTCGACACATCGGGTATGGCCGTCGATCGGGGAGCGCGCTTGGACGAAGCGGCCCTGGCTTCGATGACGGAGTACAAGCGATACGCCTGCGCGGAGTCCGGCATCTCTCCGAGGGTCGCCCCGGGCACGCCTGGCGGTGCCTTTTGCGCGACGAGTGACGAACACGATGAGCGCGGGGACATATGCGAAGACGAGCCCGTACGTTCGATGATGATGGAGAAGCGACTGCGCAAGACCGACTCGCTGGATGTCTCGGAGTGCGGGTGGAAGCTGCACGGTGAGAGCGAGGCAGACTTGATGATCGTCGGATGGGGGTCCACGACATCGGCGATTCGTGGTGCGATAGATCTGCTGGCGGAGAACGGGACGCGTATCGGCCTCCTTCAGGTGATCTTCCTGAGTCCATTCCCCAGCGAGCAGGTGGCCGATGTCCTCGGCAAGGCGAACCGGGTCATTGTAGTCGAGAACAACGCGACGGCTCAGTTGGCAGGCGTCATCCGGGAGAATACGGGCATTCAGATTGAGGATGCTGTTCTCAAGTACAGCGGCCGACAGTGGCTTGTGGATGAGCTGGCCGAACAGATTCGACGGAGACTGTAGAGGACGACGAATCGCCCGGACTGTCTATCTTCGGCGGAAGGAACGGTATGGAAAACGCTACCAGGTTCAATACGAGCGACAAGCCGACATGGTGTCCCGGATGTGGCAACTTCGGGATACAAAGCGCGATCAAGAAGGCCCTGTTGTCGCTGGATCTACAACCGCACGAGGTCGCTTTATCCTCGGGAATCGGTTGCTCGGGAAAGATGCCACACTGGGTCAACGTCTACGGCTTCCACGGCTCGCACGGTCGCACCCTACCGGTCGCCACCGGGCTGAAGCTGGCCAACCACAAGTTGGTCGTCATTGCCGAAGGCGGAGACGGCGATGGATACAGCGAGGGAATGGGCCACTTTGTTCATGCCTGCCGGCGGAACGTGAACATGACGTATATCGTTCATAACAACGGCGTTTATGGCTTGACGACCGGCCAGGTGTCGCCGACGGGCGACAGGGGTTTCGCTTCCAGCACGACGCCGCACGGGGCTCTCGAGTGGCCCCTTCAACCGCTGGCCGTGGCCATCTCGGCGGGGGCGAACTTCGTGGCCCGTGGATTCTCGGGTGACGCCGAGCGCCTCGGCAAGCTTATCGCCGAGGGGATTCAACATAGGGGCTTTTCCTTCATCGATGTCCTACAGGTCTGCGCGTCGTTCAATCCATCCAAGAGCTTCAAGTGGTATCAAGAACGCGTCGTTCATCTCGAAGACGAGGGTCATGATCCGACCGAGCGCATGAAGGCCCTGCAGGCGGCCTTTCGGGACGACGGCCGTCTTCCGACGGGCGTGTTCTATCGTGGCTCGGCGCCGGACCACGAGGAGGGCCTTCCGCAACTCGGCGCGGGGCCGCTCGCGGAGCAGGATATCGCCAACGTCGATGTTGCGTCTCTCATGGGCGCCTTGGTCTGAGAGGAAGCGGCGGATTGAATGCCATGCGCGGCGCGGGGCGACGATTGGAAAGCCGACAAACGTTAGCGGCCCGTGGTAAAAGGGAGGACAGCGGTTCGGAAACGCCGTTCCTGACCGTGAGAACCACCGGCGAGACGCCGGTGCCACAGTTGTGCCACGAGTTGTTAGGGCGGTCATTACGAGACAAGGCTCGAGCAAAGGTTGGAGCCCATAACTCACGCGAGGAACCGGAGTGATGTTCATTGAATGGAACGACACTTACAACATTAACGTTGCGGAAGTGGACCAGCAGCACCAACGGTTGTTTGATTTGATTAACGAGCTGCACGAGGCGATGACGGAGAGCCGTGTCCAGCCCGAAGCGACGACGACGGTCCATGAACTGACCACCATGACAGATGTCCTGGAGGAACTGATGGACTACACGTCGTACCACTTCTCGACAGAAGAGGGTCACATGACCACACGCGCGTATCCCGAATACGGTGTGCACAAGAGCGCTCACGGGCAGTTCATCGAGCGGGTCCAGGCGCTCCAGCGAGATTTCGACAGCGGGCGGGCACTCCATTCCATGGAAATCGCGGAGTTCATCAGGGACTGGTGGCAGAGGCACATTCTCGTCGTGGACAAGAAGCTGGGCGTGTTTCTGAACGAGAAAGGACTGACGTGAAACACCGGATCGAACGCGATACGCTGGGCGAAGTCACGGTTCCGCACGACGCATACTATGGAGCCCAGACGCAGCGCGCCGTCGAGAACTTCCCGGTCAGCGGCCTGCTGTTGCCGCCCGCGTTCGTCCGTGCCCAGGCGGTCATCAAGCGGGCCGCGGCGAAGGCCAACATGGCCGTCGGGTCCCTCGCCCAAGATGTAGGCGAAGCCCTCGTGACCGCCGCAGAAGAAGTCATGGGCGGCCGGTTCGCCGACCAGTTCGTCGTGGACGTGTTTCAGGCCGGTGCGGGCACATCGCAGAACATGAACATCAATGAGATCCTCGCCAACCGTGCCAACGAACTGCTGGGCGGCGAGCTGGGCGCATACGATCGGGTTCATCCCAACGATCACGCCAACATGGCCCAATCCACCAACGACACCATCCATGCGGCCATTCACATCGCCGCCGTGTGCGAGATCCGCGAGCGACTTTCACCGGTGGTCGGGTGTCTCGCCGAGGCGTTGCGGCACAAGGCGGTCGAGTTTGACCACATTGTCAAGGCCGGCAGGACGCATTTGCAGGACGCGGCACCCGTCCGTCTGGGGCAGGAGTTCGGCGCCTACGCGAGCATGGTTCAACTGGGCCAAAGGCGGATCGAGGCTGCCTGCGAAGGCCTCATGCCATTGTGCATCGGCGGCACCGCCGTGGGCACGGGGCTCAACACCGATCCGGGGTATCGCAAGAACGCCATCGGTCAGATCAACGAGGCGACGGGGTACACGTTCACCAGTGCCGACAATCTCTTCGAGGCGATGCAGGGCATGGATGCGGTCGTTGAGACGGCCGGTGCCCTGCGCGTGCTGGTGACCAGCCTGCGCAAGATTGCCGACGACCTGAGGCTGTTGGCCTCCGGCCCTCGCACCGGTCTGGCCGAGATCCGTCTGCCGGCTGTGCAGCCAGGTTCGTCGATCATGCCGGGTAAGGTCAACCCTGTTTTGGCTGAGATGCTCGACATGGTTTGTTTCCACTGCCTGGGATGCGACACGGCGATCGTCTCTGCCGCACAGGCCGGCCAGCTCGAACTGAACGTCATGATGCCGGTGATCGCCTACAACCTGCTCCAGGAGATCGACATCCTCGCAGGGGGCATCGAGGCGTTTAGGAGCCGTTGCATCGAAGGAATCGAGGCTGACGAAGAAACGTGTCGGGCGAGCGCCGAGCGAAGCCTGGCGCTGGCAACCGCCTTGAATCCGGCCATCGGCTACGAAGAGGCCGCAAAGCTGGCAAAGGAAGCCCTCGCGCGAGACATGCCGATCCGAGAGCTGGCGCGGGCGAACAGGCTCCTTGATGAGAACCGGTTGGACGAACTCCTTGACGTAAGGAGGATGACCGAAGATCCCGGCGCAGCCAAGGGAAGGAGTGACTAGAGCACTTCACGGTTGGATGCACCTGTGGCACCGCCGTCTCGGCGGTGGATTCAAGGGTGAGACGCCCGTG
>JAFGQA010000359.1 GCA_016935885.1 Phycisphaerae bacterium
TAGTACCGCGTTTCACAGGAAACGCGACTACGGTTGCTGGACCGAGAATCCCTTCTCGGTCCTGAAGCCGGTGCCGAGAAAGGATTCTCGGCAGAGCGTACAGTCGTTCTATTCGTATAACGCCGTACTAGCAGCATAGCCGTCAGTTATCGGTCATCGGTTTGCGGCAAGGAACAGCACGCCGACCCGAAGACTGACTCCCGACGCCTGAGATCTGCCCATGGATCCGGTCCTGCGAGCGAAGTTCCAGCGGATGCGGGAGATCATGCGCTCGCTTGAGCGCGTGGTCGTCGCGTTCAGCGGCGGTGTCGATTCTGTGTTCGTCCTGAAGGTCGCCGTGGAAGCACTGGGGGCGAGAAACGTCTTGGCGGTGACGGGCGACAGCCCGAGCGTGCCGGCCCGAGACCGTGAGGATGCCAGGCGAGCGGCCGAGTCCATGGGTGTTGAGCACCTTCTGATCGACCCGGGCGACTTGGAGAATCCCGAATACCTGTCCAATCCGCCAAACCGGTGCTACCACTGCAAGGACGCGTTGTACGAGCGGATCGAGCCGGTGCTGGCCGAGCGCGGCCTGCGGACGATCGTCAGCGGCACCAATGCCGACGACCTGGGCGATTACCGCCCGGGGAGGCTGGCCGCCAAGGAGCATTCAGTCCGTGAGCCGTGCGCCGAGGCGGGCCTGACCAAGGCAGACATTCGGGCGTTGTCCGCCGAGATGGGCTTGTCGGCGTTTGACAAGCCTGCGAGCCCGTGCCTGTCCAGCCGCGTGCAATACGGCGAGACCATCACGCCTGAGAAGCTGAGGATGATCGACCGAGCGGAGACGTTCCTGCGCGACGAGATGGGCATGCGCGAGTGTCGTGTCCGGCATCACGACAGGCTTGCCCGGATCGAGGTGCCGGCGGAGTCGATCGCGTCACTGGCAGAGCCGGAGAATCGCGCGAAGATCGACGCGGCGTTTCGCGGAATCGGCTATCAATACGTGGCGATCGACCTCCGCGGCTTCCGCAGCGGGAGCATGAACGAGGTCATCACCTGCACGCCGGGAGGGCGGCGCCGCGGCAGGGTCCGTGACAGTCAGCAGCCCGTGGTAAAGGGGAAAACAGCGGATCGCAAACGCCGTTCCTGACCGTAAAAACCACCGGCGAGACGCCGGCGCCACAGTTTTGCCACGGGCTGTTAAGCTTGTGCCACCGGCAGCTTGCCTGCCAGTGTGGATGCCCCGCGCCCCACCGGACACACCGCACGGGCGGGCAAGCCGCCCGTGGCACCCAGAATCGAATGTCGCCGGAAGTGCTACACAAAACCGAATGCCGCAGGAAGCGGCACCCAGAATCGAATGTCGCCGGAAGTGTCACGGACCCGACAGGCCCCTGTTGCCGGTGATTCGTCTGTACGCCTCGATGTATCGCTCGCTTGTCGCTTGGATCACGTCTTGGGGCAGGCCGGGTGCCGGGGCGGTCTTGTCCCACCGGCCCTCGTCGCACAGGCCCTGCAAGTAATCCCGAACGGGCTGTTTGTCATAGCTCTCCTGGTCGCAACCTTCCTCGTATCGCTCGGCCGGCCAGAAGCGACTTGAATCGGGTGTCAGGATCTCGTCGATCAGAATCAACCCCGCCTCAACCTTGCCGAATTCGAACTTCGTGTCCGCGAGGATGATGCCGCGCGAACGGGCATAATCGGCGGCTTCCGAGTACAGCGCCAACGTCCTGTCGCGAAGCTCCGTCATGACGTCCCGGCCGACCAGGTCGCAAGCCCTGTCGAAGGAGATATTCTCGTCATGCCCCTCCTCGGCCTTGGTGGCGGGCGTGAAGATCGGCTCCGGCAGAGGCGAGCACGGTCTCAGCCCAGCCGGCAAGTGCACGTCGCACACCGCTCCGGACGCCTTGTACTCCCGCCAACCGCCGCCCGCCAAGAAGCCCCGTGCGACGCACTCGATCGGCACCACCTCCGCCTTGCGACAGAGCATGGCCCGGCCACGAAGTTGCTCGGCGACGCGCTCCAATCCGCTCGGGACCTCCCGCTCGATCACCGAAATCAGGTGGTGGGGAAACCGGTCGGCGAACCGGTCAAACCAGAACGATGACAACGCCGTCAGGACGTGGCCCTTGTGCGGGATCGGGTCCGGCAGCACACAATCAAAGGCACTGATCCGGTCGGTGGCAACGATCAAGAGCCGGTCGCCCAGGTCATAAACGTCGCGAACCTTGCCGCGTTTGACGGGCACACCGGGGACTTCCGTCTCGCGGACCACGTCGGCGCTCATACGACTCACCTTGACCTTGGTCCGACCCGCTTCCAAGCGGCGGGGCGGTCATCAATCGTTGGCCGTCGAAGCCTAAGCTCCCCGCGCTGCGTGCGTCAAGCCGACCAAGGTGCCCGCGGGCGGCAGGCGTTGGATCAGGGTCTTCCCTGGCGAAGCCGCGGTCGATTTGGCCCTATCCACAGGCATTTTTTTGCACTTTGCAGCGAAGAACACCATTGATTCGTTTGAGGGCAATCGCTAATGTGAGCGGTCTGTCAAGCGTGACGTTCAGAGGATTCCTGTTCACATTGGGTAAGACCAGTTTGTAAGGAGGCATCATGGCCAAGGCAATGAGCAAGACCGCCCTTGTTCGACACTTAGCAGAGCAAAACGAGATGACCAGGGCCCAAGTGAGTCAGTTCATGGAGGTCCTCGCTCAAACGGCGTACAGCCAAGCCAAGAACGGATTCACGATACCCGGCCTGGGTAAGCTGGTTCTTGTTCAACGCAAGGCCCGCTGGGGACGGAATCCGGCAACCGGTGAGAAGATCAGGATTCAGGCCAAGAAAGTCGTGAAGTTCCGTGTTGCCAAGGCTTGCAAGGACGCCATCCTCGGGCCCGCGGCGACGTCCAAGAAGAAGAAGGCCAAGAAGAGGTAGCGACCGCGGAATCGCGGCCTGACATACCGACGGATTGCCATCTGTGTTTGAGGGCTTGTCAGTATTCACTGATGCGCGGCGCGGCTCTTGTTCAGAGATACTGTGAATGATCATCCGGCCATCGCGTTGATTGAGTATTCCAGCATCACCGTTGGAACACGGGCGGGCGATGCGATGGTCAAGAAGGCGCCGATCACGATCGTCCGCGAGGGGACGTTTCAGCCCGGCAGGTTTGCCGTCCTGTTCAGCGGGGACGAGGCGAGTGTTGACGAATCGTTCGTCGAAGGTGTTCGCGTCGGGGCCGACGCGGTTGTTGACCGCGTGATCCTGCCCCACGTGGACCGCAGCGTCTATCGAGCGATTCTGGGCGGTCGCGGCGACTGGTCGAACGAGGCGCTGGGCATCATCGAGACGAGCACGCTCGCGGCGACCATCGAGGCGGCGGATGCGGCCGTGAAGGGGGCAAACGTGGAGATGATCGAGATCCGTCTCGGCGACGGTCTCGGCGGCAAGGGGCTGGCCCATTTCGGTGGGCTTCGGGCCGACGTGGAGGCGGCCATCGAGATCGGCACGTCCAAGGCTTCCCGGGAGGGCCGGCAGGTCTGCTCGACGATCATCTCGCGGCTGGACGGCGACTTGCGCTCGGCGTTGGAGCGTTCGACGCGGTTCGTGGAGGGCTGGTGATGCTGCTGGGCCGCGTGATCGGTACGGTCGTCCCCTGCATCGTCTATGAGGGGCTGGCCGGCGTGCCGATGCTGATCGTTCAGCCGCTGGACAAGCATCAGAAGGAGACAGGGGAGCCACTGGTCTGTGCGGACGCGACCAGGATGGCCGGCCCGGGCGAGTTGATCTACTACGAAGGCGGTCGTGAAGCAGCCTTGGCGCTGGACCCGTGGTTTGTCCCCGTGGATCACACCATTGTAGGGATCGTGGACGGAGTGGACCTGGCGGCCGAGCCTGCTGGCCGGCCGGCGCGCGGCCAGGCCGCCGGGCGGAGATCGGCGCGAAAAGGGGGACGCAAATGACCATCGGCACGGTCTGCGGCACGATCTTCTCGACGATCAACCATCCGTTCTACGACAATCGCAAGTTGTTGGTCGTCGATGAGACCGATTCGCAACGTCAGCCAACGGGCCGCTACATCATTGCCGTCGATAGCGTCGGCGCCGGTGTGGGGCAGTGCGTGCTGGTGATGAACGAGGGCAACGGCGCGCGCCAGGTCTTCGCTGACCCGCAGGGGCCGGTGCGGTCGGCCATCGTGGGGATCATCGACGAGGTCGACGAGCCGGGCGCGGGCTGAAACGCGTCGGTCGGTTTCTTGTGAGTGGGCGTAAGTGCCGGCCTCGTCTATCTGCACCAAGCCGGTTCTGCGAGGCTCTGTCGGAAAACTCGTCGCCTGGTGACCCAAGCGTTGTTCTCACGCGTCTTGAAGCGGTTGTAATCCGGTTCGACCTTCGTCTTGGTGGTTTTCCGACAAAGCCTGGTGTACCTTCAGGGCTGTCTGTGCGGCCTGTTACTCGGGGGTGCCACTGGCGGCTTGCTACTCGGGGGTGCCACTGGCGGCTTGCTACTCGGGGGTGCCACTGGCGGCTTGTCCGCCAGTGCCTGCACACGTGACGGGCGCACCGGCAGGAAAGCTGCCCGTAGCACTCGTGGCTGTCCACTGTTCGAACATCACCGAGTCCCGCTTGCGTGTACATGGGCATCCTGCGAGGACGACTGCAACGGAGGGTCTGACCATGAGACTCCTGCGCTATGGTATCTGCTGTGTGGCGGCTGCACTGATCGGAATCGGCGTGGCGTGGGGCGTCAACGATCCAGGCAAGGAGAAGCCCGGGGATTTGCCGCGGCCTGTCCTGGCGGGCTCGGTGACGCTCGAAGAGGCGATCGCCAATCGGCGGTCCGTTCGCCAGTTTTCCAACGAGCCCCTGACGCGCCGGCAGATCGGCCAGCTCTGCTGGGCCGGCCAGGGCGTCACGGATGCGGGAGGCCGCTTTCGTGCATCACCATCGGCAGGGGCGCTGTATCCGATCGAACTGTACGTCGTCACCGCCGACGGCGTGGATCACTACCTCCCAAAGGGCCACCGGCGCGAACGGCACCTGGCAGGCGATCTGCGCAGGGCGCTGCAGGAGGCGGCACTCGGACAGGACCCGGTTGGTCAGGCGGCGGCGTGTGTGGTGATTGCCGCTGTCGTGGAGAGGACGTCGAAGAAGTATGGGGATCGGGCCGAGCGGTACTGCTTCATCGAAGCCGGCCATGTCGCTCAGAACATCCTGTTGCAGGCGACGGCCCTGCAACTTGGTGGCGTGCCGATCGGCGCCTATCACGACGAGAAGGTTGCCCAGGTGCTTAAGCTGCCCAAGGACCACCGCGTGCTCTACCTGCTGCCTGTCGGGCATCCGCGCGGATAAGGCGTCGCGCGAAGACAACATGACCGCTTGTCCCGCTTGGCTGGCCTGCTGGCTTGCCGTTTGGCGGACCTGCCCGCCGGCAGACGGATCAACCGTGTTACGTTGTTTTGGTGCGGCTCCCAACGTGGCACGCCGCCAGACGGCAAGCCGCATAGGAAGGTCAGATCACCTTCTCCTCTTCGCGCAGGATGCGGACGAGTTCCTTCGCGGTCTCCGCAGGCTCGCCTTCGATCTTCCGCCCTGGCGGGCGCGGCGGCGGCGGAGCGAAGTCGCCCACGTACGTGCCGGCCGCCTCGCGGGACAGATCGCCCGCCCCGAAGCCCAACGCGGCGGCGTCCATCGTATCCACGGGCTTCTTCTTGGCCTTCATCAGGCCGGGCAACGACGGATAACGCGGCTCACACAGGCCCTTCTCGATGGTCAACAGGCACGGCAGTTGAATCTCGACGACCTCCTCGGCGCCCTCGATGCGCCGTCGCACCGTCGCTGACTTGAAATCCGCGCCCCAATCGATGGCGGCCACCGCCCCCACGTGCGGCCAGTCCAGGCACTCGGCCAACGCCGGGCCGACCTGCCCGCTGTCGTAGTCGATCGCCACCTTGCCGGCGAAGATCAGGTCGTAGCCGGCATCCTTGATGGCCGCGGCGATGATCCGGGCGGTGGTCAGTTCGTCGAGATCCTTGAACAGGTCGTCACACAAGTGCGTCGCCTTGTCGACTCCCATCGCGTACGCCATGCGAAGGACGCTCACGTCGGCGGCCGGACCGACGGTCAGTGCGGTGATCTCGGCGGCGGCGGCCGGGTTCTTCTCCTTGAACTGCAACGCCGCCTCCAGTGCGAACTCACAGAAGGCGTTCATCACCATCTTGACGCCCTTCATTTCGATCCCGCCGCCGTCGTCTTTGACCTTGATGGTGGCCGTCGAGTCCGGAACACTCTTCACCAAAACAAGTACTTTCATCGCTTACCTTCCAAACCGCACGTTCAACTTCTTCAGGAGGAAAAGCCGCGAACTTCAGGTCCGCAGTTCGTCTTCCGATGGCAGCCTCCAGTCTCCGCTCTCTGGTCTCCAGTCTCTAGTTTCTAGTCTCTAGTACGGCGTTTCACCAATAGAACGACTGTGCGCTCTGCCGAGAATCCTCTCTCGGCACCGGCTTCAGGACCGAGAAGGGATTCTCGGTCCAGCAATCGTAGTCGCGTTTCCTGTGAA
>JAFGQA010000360.1 GCA_016935885.1 Phycisphaerae bacterium
AGCAGGCCCGGTTTTCGCACGAATCGGGCACGCCGTTCTCGTTGGCATCTTCGCTCGTAGCGTCGGCGATGTCGCACTCGTCGGGGATACCGTTCCCGTTGCAGTCCTGGCTCGTACCCTCCGCGATGTCGACCGAGTCCAACACCCTGTTCCCGTTGCAGTCCGGCGCCGGATCGGGCCCAGGCGCCTCGTAGGGCGGCACGATGAACTCGATCGTAGAGCCCCTCTCGAAGTCGGTGCCCAGCCGATACTCGCGCGCCGTAATCACCTCACCAACACGAGCAACCACAGACTCCGACAGCATCGCTTCGTCCGCGACACTTGCCGTGACCGTGATGGTGTCTGCCTGTGTCCACGGTATCGTCTGCGCGGCCTCGATCCCCGACGTTGCCAGCACCCTCGACGTTCGACGGGTTTCGTTCCCCTCCACCAGGTACCGAGCTTCCACCGAAGTGGGAATACCTGCCTGATTCACGATGCGAAGCAGGACGCTGGATCCCACGAACGAGTCTTCGCCCCCCGGGCCGAGCAGCGCGTCGAGGAAATCACCGATCGCCCCGCACGCCAGCACGCTGCACATGGCGACCACGAGGAGACACAGAATCACCCGATCAAGCTTGAGTCTGCGGAACATCTCTTCAACCCCACACAGAGGACCTTGGACGGACTGTCCGCGCCGTGACCGACGCGTTCCATGCGCCTCGAAGGCCTCGCCATACTGAGCCCGAACCCTTGGAGCGTAGCAAGATTCCTCCGTGGCGCGGCCGTCCCGCCCATACCGCCACCGCCCTTGGCGGCGGTGCCGCGAGGATTCTAGCATGCACCCCTATTAGAGCAGAGTCCGGCCCAAGACTCAACGATGCCGTGCCAGGCAGGCCCGATAAGGCTGCAGACTCGTCATCTCGACCACCGCGGCGGGTGGCACTGGCAGCTTGCCTGCCAGTGTGGACGCCCCATGCGGCGGGTGGCACTGGCAGCTTGTCTGCCAGTGTGGACGCCCCATGCGCCCACCGGAGGCCGCACGGGCGGACAAGCCGCCCGTGGCACCCAGAATCGAATGCCGTCTGAAAAAGTGTCTCGGACCCGCCCGACAAGGCTGTGGAATCGTCATCCCGACCGCCGCGATGGGCGGCTGTGGGGCTTCATAACCCTGAAGGCCGCGCGTGCTCTGCCACGTATTCCGCGATTGCATCCTGCCAGGGACGCAACGGCTCCCCGACCGCCGCCACGTAACGCCGGTTGTCCAACACCGAGAAGGCGGGACGCCTGGCCGGACGCGGAAAGTCGATGGTCTTCACCGGCGTAACCGGCACCTCGATGCCGGCGAGGCGCAGGATCTCGCAGGCGAACGCGTACCACGTGCACCGCCCGGAATTTGTGATGTGAACGATGCCCCTACTGTCCAAGCAAGCCAGCTTGTACAGGGCTTCGGCAAGATCAGAAGCGTAGGTCGGCGAGCCGGTCTGGTCGTCCACCACGCGCAGTTCGCCCGCGCCCCGAGCTCCTTCCACAACGGCATCGGGAAAGCACCGCCCGGCCGGCCCGTACAACCACGCGGTCCGGACGATCAATGCATCCGGATGGGCCGCCAGCACCAGTTGCTCACCCAGCAGCTTGGACCGCCCATAGGCCGACAGGTGCTCGGGCCGCCCCGTGGGATGGTCTTCCGTGTAGGGGACGGTCGCATCTCCTTCAAAGACGTAGTCGGTCGAGATGTGGATCATCCGCGCACCGTGATCGGCCGCGGCTTGTGCCACGATCCCGGCACCGATGCCGTTGACCCGCCGGGCCGTCTCTTCGTTGTCCTCGCACGCATCAACCGCCGTGTACGCCGCACAGTTGATCACCAGATCGGGCCTGAACGCGTCGAACCGCGCCCCGACCTGGTCCGAGTCCGTGATGTCCATCTCCGGCAGGTCAGCGGCGTCCACCGTGACCTCCGAATGCCGCCGGAACACCGCAACGGTCGGCGTGCCAAGCAAGCCCTTCGCGCCGGCGACCAGGACTCTTCCGGGTCTGACTCTCACGTCTTTTCCCTGCAACTGTCATGAATCCGTGCGAGGCCGCCCACCACGGATGTCCGCAAGGCAAGCGATCACGCGGGCCGCCGCGCCGGCGGCCAGATGGTCCGCAGCGCCGTGAGGATCGTGCGCGTAGCGGCGGATTTGTTCAAGGTGTAGAAGTGAATCCCCGGCGCCCCACGCTGCAACAGGTCGAGACATTGCCCCGTGGCATGGGCCACCCCCAAGGACAACACCGCGTCCGGCCGGTCTTTCAGCCGTTCGAGCTCTTCCAGGAGCGGACCTGGAATTGCAGCCCCGCACATCTGCGTGAACCGCTGAATCTGCTCGAAGCTCGTGATCGGCATAATGCCGGGGATGATGGGCACGCCGATGCCTGCCCTTCGAGCCCTGAGCACGAAATCGAAATAAACCTCGTTGTCAAAAAACAACTGCGTGATCAGAAACTCGCAGCCCGCATCGACCTTGCGCTGCAAGTTCTCCATATCACGGTCCAGATCGCGCCGCGAATCGGGCCCCACGCACTCGATGTGGCCCTCCGGATAACACGCCGCCCCGATGCAGAAGTGATAACACCGCTTGATGAACGCCACCAATTCGTCGGCATGCGGGAACCCGCCCGGAACCGGCCTGAATGCATCCTGTCCCTTGGGCGGATCACCGCGCAGCGCCAGCACGTTTTCGATCCCGGCGACTTCCAGGCGCTGGAGCATGCCTTCGATCTCATGGCTCGTCGATCCCACGCACGTCAGATGCGCCACCACCTCCATGCTGTTGCCACGCTTGATATCGATGACCAGCTCCATCGTTCGATCACGTGTGCTCCCGCCGGCACCGTAGGTCGCCGACACGAACGTCGGGTGCAATTCACGCAACGAGCGGATCGTGTCTCGAAGGACTCGGGCCCCTGCGTCCGTCTTCGGCGGGAAGAACTCGAACGAGAAGCAGGGATGGCCACTCGATAACAGCTCGCGTACTCTCATGCTATTACTCGCTATCGGCAGAATGCTGCCCGTGCCCAAGGCCCTCTTTTGACAGTCCGCGCCCGCCCAGCTACGCTGCCCGTTGTGAAAGCGATCGCCATCATTCCAGCCCGCTACGGCTCCACGCGCTTCCCCGGCAAGCCCCTCGCCAACAAGACAGGCAAATACCTCATTCAGCACGTCTGCGAGCAGGTCGCTCGGGCGAAGGCCGTCGCCGAGGTGATCGTCGCCACCGACGACGAGCGAATCTTCAGGGCCGTCCGATCATTCGGCGGCAGCGCGGTCATGACCCGCGGCGACCACGCCAGCGGCACCGACCGCGTCGCGGAGGTCGCAGCAGGCCTCGACGCTGGCATCGTCGTCAACGTCCAAGGCGACGAGCCCGAAATCGAGCCCGCCAACATCGACAAGCTGGTCGCGCTGCTGGCCGATAACGCCAACATCCCGATCGGCACGCTGGCCTGTCCGTTCCCCGCCGACGCCGACCCCGCCGACCCCAACGCCGTCAAGGTCGTCCTAGACGCCCGTGGCCGGGCCCTGTACTTCTCACGTTCGCTGATCCCCTATCCCCGAGAGACTGCTGGCAAACCGACCGACGGCGCCAACAGACGCAACACTGCGGCTGGACCGGGTACGCGCGGCAACGCTCGTTCATCTGGTCCGCTTGGCGATCCGGCCCGCTGGCTACTGCACATCGGGATCTATGCCTATCGCCGGGCCTTCCTGCTGGAACTGGCCAAGCTGCCGCCGACGCCGCTGGAGCAAAGCGAGGAACTCGAGCAACTCCGCGTCCTCGAACACGGCCATCCGATGGCCGTGGCCGTCGTCGAGCAAGCCACCGTCGGCATCGATACGCCGGAGGATTATGCCGCGTTTGTGCACAGGATCGGCGGAAGCCAGTGACGAGCGAGTCACACTCACCTACCCCGCAGGGTCCGTGACACTTCCGGCGGCAATCGATTCTGGGTGATACTCCCGGCGGCATTCGATTCTGGGTGCCACGGGCGGCTTGTCCGCCCGTGCAGTCTCTCCGGTTCGTGATGAGCCCCTGCACACTGGGAGGCAAGCTGCCAGTGGCACCCGCTTAGGATGTCGCGGACCCGCTACAGACTCAGCTTCAGGCGGATGCTGCCCACGATCGAGTCGCGTGCATCCTTGTTGCCGCCGGGGTTCGTAATGACCTGAATGTCCGGCGTCAAGACGCACCAGGGCGTCAGGTGGATCGCATAATAGACTTCGTAGACCGTCTCGCGATCGGCACGTGTGTTGACGTTGTGCCGCAGCTTGTTCGACATAGCGCTCTGGGCAACGCCAAACGCCAGTACGTCTTCATCTCGCTTCGGTATGAGCCCCTGATATTGTGCGCCGAGCGACCAGAAGTTGCTGACCGCGTTGATGTCCTGGTTGGCATAGCCATACCGACAGAAGGCCCCAACGCCCTGCTTGTCCTTGGGCTCGTCGTTCTCCTTCCATACCATTTGGTCGAAGCTGAGGTAGCAGCCGATGTCGTCGCCGCGTGACTTCCGGTATGCCGGCCGTGTGTCTGGCCGCTGGAACTCGGGCAGAATCCGGGGGTCATAGTACCAGCCGACCCTGTAATTGCCCGGCAGACCCCCCTTGACGCTCTTGAAGCTGGGCGTCAATCCCAGCTCCCACATGCCGATATAACGCGCCCCCTCGTGGAAGGCCGTATCGAAGCTGGCGCAGCGATTCGCGTCACGCTGGTCCGCGTCCAAGCCCGCCATCTGGAAGTAGAACCAATCCGTCGGGCGGAACTTCAAGAAGGCGCCGTATGCCTTACGGTGCGGAAAGGTCGAGTTGCAACACAAGGCCGCGTTGATGAACTGGTCCCACGGGCTCTGGGCATACAAATTGCTGTCAAAGAGGTCGATGGGCGTCAGCAGCTTGCCGATGCGGAATTCGAATTTGTCATCGAGGAAACGCTGCCCGTACCACCACTTGTCCAGGTAGAACTCGTGGTCGCCGTTTGCGATGACCCAGGCCGTCGAGGTGAGCGCTCCGACGTTGCCCCGGACGCTGTCATTGTAGCTCGACTTAGCTCGTGCGAAGAAGAAGCCGCCCTTGACGAGGTTCATCTTGTCGAGGTCCAGGTATAGGTTCAAACGCAGGTCGCCGGAGAAGTCATCCGCGTTGTGCGTCTCGATCCCGCCGCGGAAGTTCTGCTGCCACACGCCCACGTAGATGATGGACAAGTCGGCGTAGTGCTCGTCCATCCACGTCCGCACGCCGCCCCAGTCCCCCGTGAGTCGCTTCGTGGTCAGCAGGTCATACGGCTCCCGCTTTTCTTCCGCCGGCTCAGTGGTCGTGGACTCGACTGGCGGTTCAGTGTCCGGGGGATCGGCTGCCGCGTAGCTGAGCGACATCGGTTCGCTCCGCCAAGTGGCGTCCTTCGCGTCATCCGTCGATCCTGTCTGTCCCGCCGCCACGCCAGCCGGTGCCAGCATCGTAGCCGCCAGGAGCAGTGCAATCGTCGAGCGCGTCGGGCGTAAACACGGGCATGCCAATAAGCTCACAGCGTATCTCCCTCAACATCATGGTCTTCCGTGCGTCTGGTCATCCGCGTCACACCAGAATCGCAACGCATGTCAAAAAACTCGGTCCAAACCCACGCCTGGCGATCTCGGCTGCGGGTGCCCTGGACACACCGCCTTCACGCTTCTGGCGTGGTTAACGAGGACCGTAAAATCGCCGCTGCCAACGCTGGCGTCAAGGGGACTGCCGCTCCCCGGCGTCCTTTCCTCCGACAGATTCGGCGGGAGGGGGGGCTGCACGGCGACGGGCTCGGGGGGCGTCCGGTCGCCGGGGGCCGGATCCCACTGATTCCGCCGACTCCGCACGGGCGGACGGACGGCTCCCAGAAGGCGGAATCCGCAACGTGAATTATCTGACAGAGGGTTTGACCGGGTCAGGCTTTTGGGCCATACTAGGTCCCGCGTGTGATGAGGTTTCACCGCTTAACCCTTGTGGGTCGCCCGGGCACGAAGGGCCATCGCAGGAGCATGGCCGATCCTCCATGAACAGGACCGTCCCTCTTCTCGTCCCCCCCTTCCAATTGGGCAACTCCCATGCAATCCTTGGTAGATGGCCATAGGCTATGGCCCGCTTCTCAATCGGAGGATCTCCCTCATGCCGTACGAAGACAAGATGATCGAGTGTGTCGAATGTGGTCAGGAGTTCGTCCACTCGGGTGAAGACCAAGCCCGTTATGCCGAGCGCGGCTTCACAAACGAGCCCAAGCGTTGCCGGGAGTGTCGCGAAAAACGCAAGGCGCGAGGGGGGCGCGGCTCGGGCCCGGGCTCGGGCGCTCCCAGCGGCGGTCGTGCACAACGTGAATCCTACGAGGCAACCTGCGCGGAATGCGGCACGCGCACGACCGTCCCATTCAAGCCCACGGAGGGCCGCCCGGTCTACTGCCTCGACTGCTACCGTTCCAGAAGACGGTAGCTCCACCAGGGCAGTTAATGAATGGATGTGGCGTCGGGGCTTGTCCCCGGCGCCCGTTTCGATAGCAGCTCACCGCGCCGCCCACAAGGGGCGACGCTACATTCAAACGTGAGAGGCTCTGAACGACCCGGCGCTCGGAGGCGATGTCTCCGCCAGCACGCATACCAGCCGAGTCAACCGCTGCTGCTGGACGCGTCGTCAGGGTCTTGAGCGGAGTGATCAATAGGCGCGGCGTTGTCTGGCAGACGGGATGCCCAATTGGGCACGATACTTGGCCACGGTCCGGCGGGCGATGGGCACGCTCGTCTCCCCAAGCCTCTTGACGATCTCGTCGTCCGAGAGGGGGGCTAACTTGTCCTCGCTGTCGATGATCTCTTTCACCTTGGCCTTCAGGCTGTCCCAACTGACGCTCTTGCCGGAGTTGTCGGACGTGCCGCCTGTGAAGAACATGCGGAGGGGGTAAATCCCCCGCGGGGCCTGAATGTACTTGCCGTCGACCGTACGGCTGATCGTGGAAGGATCGCAGCCGAATTCCTCCGCCAGGTCTCGCATCCGCAACACATTCAGGTATTGCGGCCCGTAGTCGAAGAAGTCGCGTTGCCGATCCACCACGACCTTCGCCAACTCCAGGAGGCGTTCGCGGCGGTAATGAATCGCGTCGATGATCGCGCCGGCCGCCTCGACGCGATTACGAATGAAGTCCCGCACCTTCTTATCCCCCGACTTGTCCTGGAGCATCCGCCGGTAATGAGACGAGATGCGGAGACGAGGGCTGCTGCCCCGCGCCAGCCGGACCGTGTAGCCGTCGCCGTCGTCGGCATAGTCAGCGATGATGTCCGGCGTGATCCGCGGTACGTTGTCAGGCCGAATGAGCAGCCCCGGGCGGTAATGCAGCTTGCCAATGACCTTCAACGCTTCCTTGATGTCCTCGATGCTGCGACCGGTCGCCTTGGCCACCGCCGGGAACCGATTCTTGGCCAGATCATCAAGGTGCTCGCGAACCAGTTCGGCGCTCAGCGGCTCGGCCTCCGCGCCGGCGTCCATTTGAATCAACAGGCACTCCGTCAGGTCGCGCGCGCCCACACCCCTCGGCTCCAGCATCTGAACCAAGGACAACGCCTCATCCAGCACCTCCGATTCAATCGGCGGCGTGCGGGACATGGCGATTTCCTCCATCAGCCGCGTCATCGCCCCGTCGCCGCGCCGAACGATCACCGGCGCCGATTCGGGTGTATCTCCGTTGTCCCGGCTCGGACGGTGCTCGCTCTCGCTCCTCAGGTAACCGTCCTCATCCATCCAGTCAACGATGACATCGCCTGCTCGCTTGACCTCCTCGTCGGCCTCCACCAAAGCCCACTGGTGCAGGAGATGTTCCGACAGGCCCTCGCCGCGGGCCGCTGTGTTGCTCATGGCGTCCAGCTTGGGATCGCGCTCGCCGTCGGAATCGCCCCTACTCCTGCCGTAGGCCAAGTCGCCGGGATCGAATTCCAGGTCTCGCGACATCTTGTCCAGCCGGTCGAAGCTCTCCGCCTCCGCCTGGCTCTCCTCCGATTGGGGCGGATTCTCCTTACGTTCCTTGGCCGCCTCCGGCGAGGGGGACTCCTCGTACTCCTCAAGCACCGGGTTCGCCTCCAGCTCCTCGCGGATCCGGGCCTCGAGGGCCAGCAGGGGCAATTGCAGTATCTCCATGGACTGGATGAGCTGCGGCGTCAGCCGCTGCTCGAGCCGCATCTGCTGCGACGGTAACATGGCGAGGTACTGCGACATCAACACTCCCGGCGACGCGTTGCGCCGACCCGATTTACGACATACTCCCGCTCCATACTTCGGCTCTGAGGCAGCCGCGGTCAATGCAATAATACTATATTTGAGCGTAGAGGCCAGGCTTTTTCAACTCTCCGGCACGCGATTTGCCACTCTCCCCTGACCCGGCCTTCAGAACGAACCCACGGCTGCATCCACGGTACCCAGTCCGCCCGGCAGCACCCAGGTCGTCACAGTTCCCGCCGCCCTCCGATCGCATCTTGCAGGATCGCCCGACTGGCGTACTCGAGCTGCGAGCCGGTGGGCAACCCACGGGCCAACTGTGTGATCTTGACCCTCGTCGATGCCAGCAGGCTTTTGATGTGCAAGGCCGTCCCCTCTCCCTCCATCGTGGGGTTTGTGGCGATAACAACCTCCGTGATGTTCCCGGCCTTCACGCGGGCGACCAACGCGTCAATCGTCAGATCACCCGGCTCGACGCCGTCCAACGGGGCGATATGCCCGAGCAAGACGTGGTAGACGCCCCCCACCAACCCCGTCGCCTCCAGCAGCATCACGTCCTTCGGTTGCTCGACCACGAAGATCTGACCCTGGTCGCGGCGCGGATCGGCGCAGATCGCACAGGGATCTGCCTCCGTCAAGTTGTAGCACACATGGCAATGACGCACGTGCTGCTTCACATCGCGGATCGCCGACGCCAGCGCCATGGCCGAGTCCTTGTCGGACTTCAAGATGTGAAACGCCAAACGCTCGGCGCTGCGCGGCCCTATCCCCGGCAGCTTCTCGAACTCCGCCATCAGGCGAGACAACGATGCCGGTACCGATTCAGCCACTTTCACCTACCGCCGTCTGCTCACGCAACGGAATCCGCTCAACTTCGACCTCCTCGAAGGCCCGCACCGTCCCCCCATGATGTTCGAGCAATACGACATTCCCGTCGTGATCCTTGAGTTCGATACCATCTACCTTCCATCTCCCGAAAAGCTCCCCATCGCAGCAGGTAACTCGCACCTTTCCGTCCCACTTGGAGGCATCGAATCCTTCGATTTTCGTCAAGTCGAGTTCCCACCGGGTGGTCGTCACGCATCCACCGCAGATGAGCACCAACGAAAACGCAAGGCATCGCCAGGACCGAACCATGATGTGTCCTCCAGCCAGACTGTGCGGCAACGCATCCGCGTCCCCCACGGATGCCACAGCGCACCGGGCCTCGCCGTTTCTCGATCCCTCGATCCCTTCTACTGCCCTCCGCCGCCCAGCAAGCCGTCCAGGCCCGGCAGGTTCATCCCACCGGTCATCTTCTGCACCTCCTGCTTGGCGCCCTCAGCGGCCTTGGACTGTGCCGCGCCGACGGCCGCCTTCACGAGGTCCTCCAACATCTCGACGTCCCCCGACGCCACTGTCCCGGGGTCGATCTTCAGACCCACTAATTCCATCTTTCCCGTGACGGTCGCCTTGACCGCGCCGGCCCCGCTGTCGCCTTCGTATCTGGCGTTGGCCAGCACCTCCTGCATTTCCTTCATCCGAGACTGCATCTCCTTGGCCTGCTTCATCATGCCAGCCAAGTTGCCAAGTCCGCCTAACATAACATCTCCCTATTTGCGGCTTATCTTAGCAGCCCGTAGCAGAACCTGTGGCAGAACTGTGGCCACCCCTGTGGCCACCCCTGTGGCACCGGCGTCTCGCCGGTGGTCTTCCCAGTCAGGAACGGCGTTTCCGAACCGCTGTTGTCCCTTCTACCACGGGTTGCCAAGACTGTGCCGCGACATCCACCGGTGTTCATCACGGGCCATAGGCCGGCGCCACTGGGGGCTTTGGGACATGCTCCTGAAGCGGCGTCCCGCGCGAGGCAGGGACGCAAACCTCAGTAATCCCCGGCCTTCAACAACGACCAGTCTTACCCACAATCCTCCGCCGCCTCTATTCGGCCTTGTTCACGTTTGAGAGTTGCCCTCGGCGGGCCTGTCTTCAGCACAGACTTCGGTTGGCGGCTCTCGTTCCACGTGAACAACTTGGCCCCGGAATACATCGATCGCCGCCTTCACCATCGGCTCGGCGTACGCGGCCTTCAAATCTGCCTGCGTCATGCGCTGGCCAACGGCTCTCGGTCTGGCCTGCGAACTCCTTGCAACCACCGGTGCCGCCTCCGATGCCTTCTTGCCGTCGCCGGGGCGAGGCGCGGACACCGTCATGCTTCTCGTTGCCACGGGTTTACCCGCCCAGTCTGCGACCGGTGGGCCGTTTTTTTTTGCGCCAGCGGGCGACTGCACCGCGGATCGTCCCGCCGAGGGTGCCGTGCTCGTGGGCGACGGTGTGCCAGCGCCCGGTGTGACGCGTTGAAGCAACGACTCGATCGACGAGAACTTCGACGCCTCCGCCAGACGCACGATCGCCGCCTCCACGAGGGCCCGGCCGCTCCCGCTCGATTTGACGCTCCGGCGAAGCTCCTCAAGGACGCTGATCATGTACACGAAGGCCCCCGCGTCGAACTGCTTCGACTGCTCGGCCAAATCGCCCCGCAGGCCGGCAGGCACGTCCACCAGGTCGGTCTCCCCGCCACAGACCCGCAGCACCATCAAATCGCGGATTTGGCCGATCAACAGCGTGCACCAGTAGTCCAGCGTGTGCCCCTGTCCAAGGCTCCGGTCGACGACCTCCAAAGCGCCTTGGGGGTCCGAGGCCGCCAGCCGGTCGATCAACGCCGCGAATAGCTCGTCATGCGCCGCCGGGAACAACTCGTTGACGATCTCGGCCGTAATCCGTTTCCCCGCCATGGACAAGACCTGGTCCAACAGCGACAGGGCATCCCGCATGGATCCATTCGCCAGACGGGCGAGCCGCTTCAGCGCCGCCTCCTCCGCCTCAACCCCCTCCTCGCGGCATATCTTCGCCAACTGCTCGGCGATGTCGCCCGTGGGAATCGTCTTGAACTCAAACCGCTGCACGCGGCTGAGAATCGTGGCCGGGACCTTTTGCGCTTCGGTGGTCGCAAAGATGAACTTCACGTGATCGGGCGGCTCTTCCAGCGTCTTGAGCAAGGCATTGAACGCCCCGGTGCTCAGCATGTGCACTTCGTCGATGATGTAGATCTTGAATCGCGAGCGAGCCGGACGGTAGATCGCGTTCGTCCGCAACTCGCGGATATTATCAACGCCGGTGTTGCTCGCCGCGTCGATCTCGACCACGTCCACGTCGTCTCCACGAGCGATGGCGACACACGCGTCGCACGTGCCGCAAGGCGTGACCGTCGGCCCATCGCTGGACAGGCAGTTCATCGCCTTTGCTAGGATCCGGGCCATCGAGGTCTTGCCGACGCCCCGCGTGCCGCAGAACAGATACCCGTGGTGTACTCGGCCCTGGCTGATGGCGTTGCGCAACGTCGTCGTGATCGGATCCTGTCCGATCACTTCGTCGAACGTTCGGCTCCGGAACTTCCGCGCCAGGACCGTGTATGACATGGGCGTTCATCCTTCACGGGCGGTGGACGGCCTCGCACTCGGCGTCACTCCACTCCGGCCCAGCACCTCACGGCACATGGGTCGACGCGGGTGGGCTGCTCTGTCTCCAGCCTGACCCGATGTCCACGCAACGCATTGCATGAGACCGAGCCATCGACGCTTCATGACGCCGAGTGCGAAACCGCCCCCACCACCGGCAATCACGGGGATTATATCGACTCACGCTGGGGATTCAAAAGGGCGCGGTTCAATTCGGAGATGGGTCATCGCCGGAAGTCTCTATGGCCCCGTTGGGGGCCATGTCCCGGCGCATCTTCTCGATGTACTCGTCGATGACCTGCCGGCGATACTCCAGGATGTCCTCCGGCAGCTCGTCCGCGCGAAGCAGGAAGTCGTATTCGTAACTCCCGTCCTCGCTCCGCACGGAGATCCTGCCGACGTACGGCGAACGTCGAGATGCCGCGGGAGCCCCGCCGGACTGGTAGTCATCCGCGAGGCCGATGAACAGCAGATCGCGACGCATCTCGTACTTGAGGCCGGTCTCGGCGGAGATGACGTTCAACGCCTGTCGGATCGAGGAGTGCTGAAGGACTAGCGAGGTCTCCTTCGCTGAGGGAGGCAGCTTCAGCATCATGCCCGGCTCCAGGAGCAGCGCGACCTCGGCCCGGTCCGCCAAATCCAGCAGGACTTGCGTCAACGGCGCGTTCTCGTAGCGGGCCGTCACGCGCCGAGCAAGCTGGTTGGCGATCTGCGCCTGGGCGGTCCTGATCACCAGATGATCTCCATCGGGAAACCACACCCAACCCAACGAGCCGGTCGCGACCTCGAGCATCTCCGCGATCGTACCGCGCCCCGCGCGAGCCAGTTGCTGAGCGAGCAAGGCCGGGGCGTCCACCTTCCTCGTGATGCGATAGTGCAGCTTGAAGCCCGCGAAGCTCTCCGGCGTGTATTTCGTCTCGTTGCACCGACGCAGCAACTTCAGGTCGTCCCACGTCGCCCGGCGGTTGATCCGCTTCAGCGGCTCCGTCGCCACCGCCAGAACGCCACCGTCCCGCAATTCATAGGTTAGCCCCAGCGGACCGAGTATCTGCGGCAACGCCTCGCGCAACGACGCATTGCTGATCGTGATGCCCTTCAGCCTCGTCTGTCGCCCCCAAGGCAACAGCTCCACCGACCGGTCATCAACGCTGATCGTCACGCCGACCTGCTTGCCGATTTCGGCCAGTGCCTCCGGTAGTTCCTTGCCCGATATCGTCAGCTCATCGAGCTTCTGA
Organism: Phycisphaerae bacterium; assembly: GCA_016935885.1. Next base: position 12,966 of record JAFGQA010000360.1, read on the forward strand.
TCCATTGCGTAGGCCACGTCGGTGGCATCGGCTGTCCCCCGGGCTTCCGGCTGCGCCACGGCGGCGGCACAACTCAGCAGGACGGCGGCTGTACATCTTGCGGCGAGGTTCATGGAGATGTTCCTAGATTTGTGATTGAGCTATGAGCTAGTACGGCGTTTCACGAATAGAACGACTGTACGCTCTGCCGGGAATCCTTTCTCGGCACCGGCTTCAGGACCGAGAAGGGATTCTCGGTCCAGCAACCGTAGTCGCGTTTCCTGTGAAACGCGGTACTA
>JAFGQA010000038.1 GCA_016935885.1 Phycisphaerae bacterium
CGATCCGTACCCACGGGTTCCGCTTCGCTGCACCCGTGGCAACGATCCTCCGCCCCTTTCGGAGCGGGTTCGACCGCTGGCCCCTTTCAGGGGCCTTCCTCATACCACCGGCTCTGCCGGTGGTCGCTGATTCACCCCCGAACGGGGACACACGCGGAAGATGTGGGTCGCGGCAGGGATTGGAGCCTGCGGCCGTAGGCTACCTTGATCGGCCGCGCGGACCGGGACCCGCGGCAATTCGATGACGAGCCACGTGCTCCGGGCATTCAAGTCCGGGCTTTTGTCTTCTTGTCCTTTCTCGGTGGCGCGTTTCGTGGCCGGCCTGACTGGGTGAGGCGGGCTTGTTCGGCCTTCTTCTGCATCAGGTCGATGTAGCGAGCGAAGAGCGTTGGCTTCCCGCCGGGTCTTTCCTTCTTCTTGACCGCGAATTCGCCCCGTTCCTCCTTCTCGCGGATCTCCTTCTTGATGCGATACTGCTCGATCATGCCAAGCAGATTGCTGCAGAGGATGTACAGATTCAGACCACTGGGGAAATTGTAGAAGATGAAGCCGAAGAAGATCATCATGAAGCTCATCATCTTCTGCTGCTGGGCCATTTGATCTGGGATCGGCTTGCCGTCCTTGTCGGTCTTCGGGGCGACGGGCGTGGTCGGCTTGGTCATCTTCTGCGTGAGCTTCTGCTGCAAATACATCGTGATGGTCATGATGATGGGCAGAAGGTTGAACGCGGTGATGGGGCCCATCATCATGCCGATAAGCGGGATGTGGAATTCTCCACTGAACGGGATGAGGGCGTCTGGGGCGGACAAGTCGGTCATCCAAAGACAGAAAGGCTGGTGCCGCATGTCCACGTTGGTATAGAGCGTGGTATACAGGGCGACCCAAACGGGCATTTGGAGAGCCATCGGCAGGCAGCCCAAGAACTGGGTGGCGGGATTGATGCCCTCCTCCCGGTAGATCTTCATGGTCTCTTCTTGGAGCTTCTGCTTGTCATTCTTGTACTGTTGCTGAATGGCCTCGATCTTGGGTTTGAGCTGGGCCATGCCCTTCTGCATCTTCATCATGTTGACCTGGCCGCGCTTGGTGATGGCGTGGAGGACCAGGCGGACGATGATGACGAGGATGAAGATGGCAATGCCATAGTTGTGGACGACGCCGTAGATGTGATCCAGCAACCAGTGCATGATGGAAGCAAGGAACTGGAACGTGCACGGGGATTTGTCCGGGTTCGCGACGTATTCGTAGTGCCGTGCCCTTACCTCGTCGGGAAGGCCGTCGAAGGCACGGCCGCTCTTCGAGCCACAATAGGTGTCAGTCTCCAGGGTCAGCGTGTCACCGGGGCTGATCGGGCTGTTCGGTGTGAAGACCTGTTCGAGGGTCAGGTCGTCGGCTTCCTTCTGATTCATCAGGAGGACTTCTGCGGAGACCTTGCCAAGGTATGCGGGGTATCTTGCGTCGCTCGCGAGCGGGCACGGGGCAACAATGCAGGCGAAGTACTTGTTGCCGCAGGCCGCCCAAATCGTCTTCGCACCTTCTTCGGGAAGCAGTTCGTACTTTGCGCCTTCAGCCTTCAGGACCTTGTCCCGCTGGACGCTCTCCACGTTGTTCGCAACCAGGCCCGTCTGCGTGTCGACCACCGCGGCCACGACGCGGCGGTAGTCACGTTGGCCTTCGCTCCTGATCCCGACGGGGCCGCGTTCGGTGATGACAATCTTCTGCGGGGTGTTCGAGACGTTCTTGATGGCGAGCGTGATGTGAAGGTTGTCGGAGTGCTTAGCAAGACGATAGGTCTTGGCGACTTCAAGGACACCGGTCTCGACGGGGCCGTCCATCTTCTTGATCTGCGCTCGCAGGGTCACGGCCTCCCGGATCTTGCCTCCTTCGGCGACGGGCTTGTCGACGGCCCAGATCGCATCGTCCAGGTGAACGAGCGGCTTGCCTTGCTCATCGAGAAGGCGGACGGTCTCCGTGACGAACGAGACGAAGGATTCACCACTTTCAGGATCGCCAACAGGCTTGAGAAGCGGGTAGGGATCGTGATCGGGGTTCTCCTTGTCCTTTACGACCCTGTCGCGATGGCGGGAGAGGTTGACCGACTCGACGCCGGCGCCGCGCGGCGTGATCGTGGCAGCGAGTTCGTACGCGTTTGTGAAGCCGGTCCGCTTGTTATCCTGGTAGTCGTCGCCAACGACAACGGTCTCGTCGGTGGGTGCATCGGGGACGAAGAAACCGGCTGCCCGAAGTTGGGCAGTCTGTCCGGAGTCGGCTTCTCGCGGTGCAATGGGCCCCATCGCCGGCGTCTGCGTGCCGCCGGTTGGTGAATCGCCCGTTTGCCCAACGGCGGTGGTTGGCAAGCCGTCAGCCGGCGCGGTGGTGACTGGCTCCGGCGGCGGTGGGGGATAGAGGGTGGACTGGACCTTGAACCAGACGACCAGGATGCCGAGGCAGAGGACCGTCGCGAAGATGGTGCGTTTTGTTTGGGGATCCATGCGGAAAAGTCAAAAAAGGTCGAAACGTCACAAAGTCAGAACGTCGAAACATCGGAACGTCGAGACGGCCGCAAGCTGAAACCCTCCGCCACGTGCTTCTCGGTCATTTGCCATCACGGAGCCTCGTGGCCAGGAATTCGTCCAGTTGGGCCGTGTCGAGGATCCTTTGGACGGTCGCCTCGATGTCGTACTCGAGGCGGACGAATTCGACCTCATCTCCATCGACGATCGCGTAGGCCGCACGAGGGTCGCGGTCGCGCGGTTGGCCCACGGAGCCGACGTTGATGATGACCTTCTCGTCACCGATGGCATACCTGTTGGACTCGCCAAGCTCCTCTAGGGGCTCGAAATAAGGGTCGTCCACGAAGATGCCCGGTACGTGCGTGTGGCCGCAGAAGCACGTCAGTTGTTCCATGCGTTCGAAGTTACTGAGCAGCTTGTGCGGATTTGTATAGACGTCGTCGGGAAACAAGTATTCGTTGATCGGCTTGCGGGGGGAGCCGTGCACGAATAGGAAGCCATCCATCTCGTAGCGGGGTGCGAGCGAGCCCAGGAATCGCCAATACCTGTTGCGCTTTTCGGTGTCTTGTTCTTCTTCCAGGACGGAGCGGGTCCAGAAAGCGGCGAGTTCGGCGTTCCGGTTGAAGTTCGTCGGTTCGTAGAAGATAGCGTGATCGTGGTTGCCGCACAGGCTCATCGTGGCACGCTCGATGATGAGGTCGAGGCACTCGGCCGGCTCGGGCCCATAGCCGACGATGTCCCCCAGGCAGTAGATGTCCTTGATGCGGCGCCTCTCAATGTCGTCAAGGACGGTTCTGAGGGCTTCGAGATTCGAGTGGATATCGGAGATTACCGCGAACATAACCTATGAATCGTATTGCCGCTGGAACAAGGATTATTGTCTCTCGGCCTCTTTCCGCGCGGGGGCGGCCTCGTCGATCAGCATGATCGGGATGTCGTCCCGAACCGGGTACCGCAGTCCGCAGCCGGTGCAGACAAGGCGGGCCTGGGCGTCGTCGCCCGCGTCGGGGTCCTTGAGTTCAACAGGTCTCTTGCAGCTCGGGCAAGCGAGGATTTCGAGCAAGTCTTTGTCAAGCATTGTCGTACGTTCCCTTGTCGGGCATGTGCGGACTCCTCACAATCCGCGGGCTTACCGAGATTGCCGAATCCCGCATGATAGCGCGAGATGCTGATAGCGTCAATGCCGCAGCGCTCGAGCGCGCAGGCTGGGGTCCGCGACAGTTCAGACCGGTGCCGCTGGCAGCTTGTCTGGCTTGGGCAGGTGCCACTGGCAGCTTGTCTGCCAGTGTGTATGCCCCACGTGTCCACAAGAGAGGCCGCACGGGCGGACAAGCCTGCCTGTCGGCAGACAGGCCGCCCGTGGCACGCAGAATCGAATGCCCCCCGGAAGTGTCATGGACCCGGGGGCATCTTGACGAGAGGTTCTGACTCCGCTACGGTGACTTCGTTGACCAGGCCCCCGGGCCCGGGTGGCGGAATTGGCAGACGCGCTAGGTTGAGGGCCTAGTGAGGGTAATACCTCGTGCAGGTTCGACCCCTGTCCCGGGCAGTCCGTGCTCCTCCTCGCTACGAAACGGTCGTGTAGCGGTCGGCGAATCGTGCGTCGTGGGCTCCTTGTGCGTGAGCGCAGACCCAAACAGAGCACGCGTTTGGAAGCTGGTTCGGAACTGGGCCACTGGCCTCTGACCTGTAGCTCTGGCCTGTGGAGACAAGCGAGAGAATACCCAGTGAGTCATCCAAACCACCGGCGAGACGCCGGTGCCACATGACGCCGGCGCCACATGGGGTTCTGAAACAGCTTATTAGCGGGGTGTGGCATTCCTTATCCAGGCCACTCCGCTTGAACGCTCGACACGCTCCCGGCCAAGGTCGGCAGCACCCTGTGCATCGGGGGCTCGTTATGCGAATGAACCTGCCCAACCAGATCACGACCGGCCGGTTCTTTCTTGCCATTCTCTTCCTGATACTGCTGGCGTCCTTCGATTTCGCCCATCGGGTCCAGAAGCTCTGGATGCTCGATGTCGCCTTTATCTTGTTCGTTCTCGCGGCCGGAACGGACTGGTTGGACGGCTACCTGGCCCGAAGACAGAACCAGGTAACGGCCTTCGGTCGAATCCTCGACCCGTTCGTGGACAAGATCCTCCTGATGGGCGCGTTTGTGCTGTTATTGGGCCATGGCTTCCGTGACGAACACGGCGCCGGCGTCACCGGGCTCCAGGCCTGGATGGTCGTGCTGATCATCTCTCGAGAACTGCTCGTCTCCGGCCTGCGCGGTTTCAGCGAATCGCAAGGCAAGGCCTACGCCGCGAATCGGTGGGGCAAGATCAAGATGGTCCTGCAATCCATTACTGCCGGGTGGATCATCGCCAGCGTGGGCCGGTTGCGGGACGTCGAGTGGGTCATGGCCGGTCGTCCTGTCTTGGTTTGGGCGATGGTCTTGTTCACGGCAGCCAGCGTGGTAGCGTATCTCGTCGCCTCGCGCGAAGCCCTTTCGGAGCAATCGCGTGGGTGACGAACTTCGGGCCGCCATTCTGGGCGTCATCGAGGGGCTTACCGAGTTCCTCCCGGTCTCCAGCACCGGTCACATGATCATCGCCATGCCGTGGATGGGTATTCATGGCGAGCAGGACCCGTGGCCCGCGTTCCTTTACTTCATTCAGATCGGCGCGATCGCCGCCGTCGTGGTTCACTTCTCGCGCCGGCTGTGGCGACAGACCTTTGCCAAGCCCGTCGGAGGCTTGCACAATCACCTGATTCTCAAGCTCGTCGTCGGCGTGCTGCCGGCGGCCGCGATCGGCATCCCGCTCAACGAGTGGGCCGAGACGCATCTTGAGAAGCCCGTCCCCGTGGCCATCGCCCTCATCCTTGGCGCGGCGGTCATGGTCATCATCGAGCGTGCCTTCCGGAGGCAGACCGGCCCCAAGATCGAGGAGGTCACACTGCGCCACGCCTTCTTGATCGGCCTGGCCCAATGCGTCTCAATCATCCCCGGCACCAGTCGCGCCATGGCCACGATCATGGGGGGGCTCCTCGTGGGCCTCCCGGCGACGACCGCCGTGGAGTTCTCGTTCTACCTGGCGATTCCCACCATCTGCGGCGCCGGACTCTATCGCTTGCTCAAGGACCCGCAGGCGCTCGCCGGTGGGCACGTGATGGTCCTCGGCATCGGCTTCGCCATCTCGTTCGTCGTGGCGTGGGGTGTGATCGCTGCCTTCATGCGGTACATCCAGACCCGCTCCCTCCAGCCGTTCGCGATCTACCGCGTCGTGTTGGGGCTTGTCGTGCTGGGCTGGTGGCTACTGGGATAGGTGTCCTCGGCCCTCTTGTGAAAAAAAAGACCATCCATGCTAACCGCTCGCCCCCTCCGCGTGTCCAAAAGACCGGCCAGTTCACGGGAACTGCCCACGGAAGATGGCCAGGCGTCGCGATCGTCACGCCGGCCACCAACAGACAGATGCCCAAGGAGCTTATCATGACACTTCGCAAGATTGGATTACCGCTCGGTGTCGCCGCGGCCACACTGGCATTCGGGACCTTCGGCACCAGCGTCGCCAACGCCGATCGCTACTACTCCAGCAGGACTTACTCCGAATCGCATCACTACACGAGCACCCGGACGGTCCGCTACAGCCAATCGAGTTGTCGGCCGGTGCGGCCCGTGCGGCACGTTTGCTACAACACGTATCGCCCCTGTTATGCCCCGCCGCCGATCCACCACTACCGCCAGCAGCCACAGTTGAGCTTGAGCTTCTCCTTCCACCATCACCGAAGCCCAAGCCATCACCGAAGCGTGAGCTATCACCGAGGTCCGAGCCATCACCGCCAACACGACAGGTGCAGACCCCAGCACCGGCCCTATCGTGTGTACTACCCGCACAGCCGCCGATAATCCGGGTCCCTCTGCGCGATAGCCCCATGCAGATACACGGCGGAGGCGAGGCCTTCTGACAGCACTTGTGCCACGGCCGCCACCGTTCATGGGGCCACCACTGGGATGGCGGTGCGACAGTGACTCCGCTGCTCGTTTCCGATTCTAAGGCACTCTAACAGGACGTCCTGTGGCACCGCCGTCTCGGCGGTAGATGCCAGGGCTGTGGCGCCGTGCCACCGGTTCTGTTAGAGTGCCTGAGTCAACAGTGTCGAGGCTAGGCTATGTGGAGAGGTGTGCCATAACGATCCATGCTGAATACCTCTGCCGGCGGCTTTCGATCGGCATCGTCAAGCGCGTGATTCAGGCCGGGCGAGGCGGGGTAGCCCAATGGCGTCATCGTGACGACCTTCGCCGCGCGAGGCACGTGTAGCAATTCCTTGGCCCCGGCCTCGTCAAACGCACCGATCCAGCACGTCCCCAGTCCCTCGGCCGCCGCGGCCAGGGTCAGGTGGTCCATGGCGATCGTCACGTCGATGTCGGCGCTGTTGCCGTGCCCACCCATGCGCTTGAACGCCTGCCCCGCAAAGGCACATGCCACCACGGTGACGGGAGCATCCGCCATCCAGCCTTGCCCCTTCGCGACCTGAGCGAGTTTCCGCCGAAGCTCCGCCTCCATGACGAAGATGAAATGGCAGGGCTGGTAATTGCAGGCCGATGGGGCAAACCGCAGCGCCTGACGCATCCGCCGCATCACCTCGTCAGGGATTGGCTTAGGTGAGTACTCACGAACGCTTCTTCGAATCCTAATGGCCTCCAGCACGTCCATCGCTGTCTCCTGTGTCCCCGAAAACTGCTATGGTCCAAACCCCCACAACGACGTTGAGGAACCGATTCCTGAGAAGTCGGCTGTACGCGGCTAGGATTGTATGACCCGCCCGACGATCGTGAAACGCCCGTCTTGTCGAAGTAGGTCAGCGAAGGCTCGCCGGCGTCCGTGGCAGTCTCGGCGTGTGGCACAGGCAGCTCGCACGTGTTCAGCGTTCAAACGGTGTGGCATGGGTAACGAGCGGCACGCCCCCGTCGGGCGGTCGTTCATTACCCGTGAGAACGGCCTAGAATGGATGCCCACGGGTAAGCTCCGCCGCCGCTGGCGGTTCCGCTCACCCATGCCACCCCGCCAGACACGTACTTGCCTGCCAGTATGTGCCTCGTGCGTCCACCAGAGAGACCACACGGGTGGGCGAGCCAGCCGTGGTGCGCAGAATCGAATGCCGCCGGAAGTGTCACGCACCCGTTCGGCGGCGGAGGCCGTCAGGCGGCTTGACAAGCTTGACCATTCACAATAGCGTATTTGGTCAGCCCGCCCGACAGGTGTGGAACCGCCGTGTCGCCGGTGGACGCGCAGGCTGGGGGGAGACGGGCCTCCGGCTGCCCGCCCTCGATCGTTCGAGGGTCTCCGGGCCACGTTGTTGTCGGGTGCATGGCCGCTTGCCAACGGGGCGACGATGTCCTTCAGTTCGTATAGCCGTGCTCTCTCGATGGGTCCGAGGGGCAGGCGCGCGTTATGGGCGGTCATGGCCCTCCTCCACGCCCCTGCCTTCTTCGGTGTATGGAGATCACTTGGCGCGAGCGGGCTGGACTTCGAACTACACAAGTGCATCGGGCTGACCGCCTCGATGCTGCTGTTTGCCCTCAAGTTCTGCGACGTCGCGTTCCTGCGATGGCGGACGGATCGGCGATCGTGCATTGCAATTGGTCTGGTCATCGTTGTCGCCCACCTCGGTCTGCTTGACTTCACCGCTCACCAAGTCCTCTGGCTGGAGTATAGCCCCCTGGTGTCTTGCGCCCTCCTGGCAGGACAACCGTCTCGGATGAGCGAGGATCTTCGGGCCGTCTGGGTTCGCCTACGCCCTGTTCTTAGACGCAGTTCCTCTTTCATGCGGTTGCGCGGAACCGTCTGGCTTGATCTTGTTCAAGTTCACTGTTGGGCCTCCGCGTTCCCGAATCGCACTCCCCGGTCTCCCCCCGCTTAGCACGTATCCGTTCTTGAATCCAGGCTCCCTGTGCGCCCGCGGCGTATGACCGCCGTGGGGCGGTGTTCTGTCTCGGTAACGCTGTGATTGGAATGCACGTGTTCTTGGACACGGCTTACGTGTCAAGTCACACACTTAACAGGATACATCGGATTGCGCTATGTGCTCGCTACCGTTTGGCAGGATGAAGGAGTCGGAAGAAGGCGTGGATCGTCAACGCGCGACCAAGCGCCGACGAGGCGTGTTGCTGATCAACCTCGGGACGCCGGACGGGCCCGACGCTCGTTCCGTGCGTCGTTATCTCGCGGAGTTGCTCAGCGACCCCGAGGTCATCCGTCTCCCCCGTGGACTCGTGTGGCTGAATCCCATCCTGGGACGCGTCGTTTCCAGATTGAGAGCGGCGCATTCGGCGGAGAAGTACCAGAAGATCTGGACCGACCAGGGTTCGCCCCTTCTGACGATCACCCAACAGCAGGTGTCGGCGTTGGAGTCGATGCTCTCTGACGGGATGCGTGTGTTCTGCGCGATGCGATATGGCAGACCGGGGATTGCCGAAACCCTGCGGCGGATCGAAGCGCTTGGCATCGAGGACCTCGTGGTTGTTCCGATGTACCCGCAGTTCAGCGGAACGACCACGCTGACGGCGATTCGGGAGTTGTACCGCCATGTGAAGCGCGCCGGCAGCCGTATTGATATCACGACGCGCAACATCTGGTACGACGACGCGGGTTACGTCAATGCCCAAGCCAGGCTCGTCCACGATTATGCGACGGCCCACGGGCTGACGCCGGAGGACACGCACCTTGTGTATTCGCTGCACTCGCTGCCGGTGTCGTACATCGATGGGGGCGACCCATACGCCGACCAGATTCGCCGCACGGCCGAGTTGGTCACGCGGCGACTCGGCTGGCCACCAGATCGGACGTCGTTGGGCTTTCAGAGTCGTCTCGGACCGGTCAAGTGGCTTCGGCCAACAACCACCGAGGTGCTCGCGGAGCTGTCTCGCGCAGGGCAGAAGCAGATCCTGGTATGCCCGCTTAGCTTCACCACCGACTGCCTGGAGACGCTGGAGGAAATCGGCATAGGGTATCGGGAGCAGTTCGAGACGGATGGCGGTCGGCTCTTCCTGTGCCCCGCCCCGAACGCATCCGAACCGTTCATCGCGGCGCTCAAGAACCTGGTGCTGCACGGGCGGCACCCCATCTCGCTCGCCGAGACGGAAGCGAGCCCGCTGATGGCTCCGCGGCCCCACGAGGCCCGCCCGGAGGAAACCGAGTCTTTCATCGATTCCCTGTTCATGGTGGGGATGTCCCTCAGCGGCCGCGTGGGGCCTGGACGGGGCCCGCACGTTGCGTACGCCGACATGAACCAGTTCCGCAACGCCAAGAGGTCCCAGCGTGACGTGCCGGAGATGCTGCGGGCGGTTCGCGAAAGCGGCCAACTCCGCGAGGCACTGCTGTGGAACACCTGCCGGCGCTTCGAGTTCTACGGGTGCCTGAAGGACACGCCCGATGAGGCCGAACGGGCGGAAACCGTTTCCCAGGTTCGGCGTCAACTCTTCAACAACGGTCAGGCGGACGCTTCGGTGGTGAACGTCCTTCGGGGCCTGGATGCCTGGCACTATCTGGTGCGAACCGCGGCGGGCCTCAACAGTGGGTTGCCCGGGGAACGCGAGGTCTCTCAGCAGCTCGAGGGCGCCCGACGTTTGGCCGAGCGTGCTGGGACAGGGGGACCGTTGACAGAGCGGCTGCTGGCCGAAGTATCGCGACATGAGCACGATCTGCGAGAGCAAACTGAATGGGGGCGGTTTCAGCCGGATTACTGCCACGCCTCCATTTCCCAGATCGTGCGATCGACCGGGCTCGACCTGCCCGATTGCCGGTGCGTGGTGATCGGTGGATCGACCACCTCGTGCGCGGTCCTCGACACGCTGGCCGAGCGTTTCGACGTGCCAAGGCGTCAGTTGACGTTGCTGCACCGAGGCCACGGCCACGGCGGCCATCTCAAGATGTTGCGGAAGGCCATCGGCAATGGGCGACGCATCCGTGTGCAGTCATACAGTGAGAAGTGCGTGATCCGTGCGATCGCCGATGCCGACGTGGTGTTCTTCGGACTTGACCACAAGGAGCCTGTGCTCGACGCGGAGGAGATCCGCGACTGTCGCGATTTCACGGCCCGGCCGCTGGCGATCATCGACTTCAACATGTTCGGCTCGACGACGGGAATGGAAGGCATCGATGGCGTTCGCCTCTGGAAGGCCGAGGACCTGGAAACGGCGGTGGCGGCGTTCGCCGAAGACATGTGCGGCAACGAGCAGTTTGCCCGTGCGGCCGAGGCGGCTGAGTCATGGATCGTCGATCATCTCCCCGACTCGCGGACCACCGGCGGGAAGGTGCCAATGACCACCGGTGACGACGGAGTGGATATCGAGGTCTTCCACAGGTACGCGGGCTTGTCTCTCCCTCGACACGTGTCGTATCCCATGCCGTCATGGTGGAGCGAAGTCGAACCCGCTGATGCGGAATCCATCTGGCGAGAGAGCCTGGATCGCCATCCGTCCAATGGTCTGTCTCTGTACGTACACGTTCCGTTCTGCGAATCCCAGTGCAAGTTCTGCGCTTGCAATCGGATGACCCTGCCGAGGAACTCGGCAGGAGCCGCGGAGCGTACGGAGAGCTATGTTCGAGCGTTGGAGCGCGAGATTCGGAGTCTCGGTCGGTCTGTCGGGCGGGACCGACGCCTGCGACAGATCCATTGGGGAGGCGGGAGCCCGACCTATCTGTCGCCCGAATCGATCGAACGGCTTTGTACGGCAATAGAGGAGGCCTTTTCCGTCGCGGATGATGCCGAGATTGCAATGGAGATCGACCCGCGACGTGTCCAGCCGCATTTGCTGAAGACGCTGCGTCGGCTCGGATTCACCCGGCTTTCGCTGGGCGTCCAGGACTTCGACGAACAGGTGCAGAGGCATGTCCGCCGAATCCAACCGTTTGAGATGGTGCGGGACACGGTTCAAGCCGCCCGCGATCTGGGCTTCAACAGCATCAACTTCGATCTGATCTACGGCCTGCCGTACCAGACGTTGGACACGGTTCGCGATACGATCGAGCGGACGATTGAACTGTCGCCGGATCGCGTCGCCTTCTATCACTACGCCCAGATTCCCGAGAAGATCGCCGCCCAGCGCGGGATGGACCATGCCCGAATGCCCGACAGCGATGTCAAGCTGGCGATGTTCCTGATGGCCGCGCGCTTGTTCAGGGAAGCGGGGTACGTGTTCATCGGCCTGGATCACTTTGCCAAGCCGGACGAAGCCCTCGCGAGCGCACTCGAGAACGGCACGTTGCAGCGTAATTTCCAGGGCATGACGACCGGCGGCGGCCTCGATCTGCTCGGCGTGGGTGCCTCGTCGATCAGCCACCTGCGCGACGTCGGCTTCCTCCAAAACACTCGCGACGTGAACGACTACGTTCTCTGCGTGGAAAATGACGAATCGCCGGTACGGTGCGGCAAGCGGCTCACCTTGGATGATTGCATCCGGCAGGCCGTCATCAACCAGCTCTATTGCACGGGAGAGATCAGGCCGACATCGGTCGAAGATCGCTTCGGCATCGATTTCTCCGACTACTTCTCGCGGGAGTTGAAGGTGATGCACGAGTTGGAGCGGGACAACCTCGTAACGGTCGATCCGGACAATGCCGTTCGTCTCAGCTTCCCGCTTGGCCGTGTCCTGATGCGTAATGTGGCGGCTCCATTCGACGCCTACCTGGAAGACGAAGCCTATCGAGTGGGTGACCGACGCTTGTTCTCGGCCAACGCCTGATAGGATGGGTGTGCAGAGATGCTGAAGAACGACCTCCTTCTCCGTGCTGCCCGTCGCGAACGCACCGAGCGAACGCCTGTTTGGTTGATGCGCCAGGCGGGCCGGTTCGATCCGCGGTACCGCGCCCTGCGCGAACGCACGGACCTGCGGTTGGAGGAACTGTTTCGCAATCCTGAACTGGCCGCGGAGATCTCGCTGCTGCCCAGAAGCTACGGCGTCGACGCGATCATCGTGTTTCAAGATATCCTCACGCCGCTGGCGCCCATGGGGGCAAGCTTCGTATTCCGTCCGGGGCCCGTGCTCGAATCTCCCGTCCGCACCGCGAGCGACGTGGATCGGCTCCGCAACTACGATCCGTACACCGAACTTGCCTTCGTGGCCGAGCCGTTACGACTCATCCGGGAGGCGTTGGATGGTGATCTGCCGCTGATCGGGTTTGCCGGCGCGCCCCTGACGCTGGCGTTCTTTCTGATCGAAGGCGGCAGCCCCGGCAACAAGCCGGAACAGACACGGGCGCTCATGGAGAGCGACCCCAGCCTATTCCACCGCCTGCTCGAGCGCCTCGCCGACATGACCGCGGACTATCTGGCCATGCAGATCGAGGCTGGTGCCGATGTCGTTCAGTTGTTTGAGTCCGCCGCTGATCTGGTCTCGCGGAGGCAGTACGAGGAGTTCGCGCATCGGTACCACGTCCGCATCTTCTCGCGGCTCGGCAGGCGTGCGCCGACCATCCTGTTCGCGAAGGAGCAGCCGTTCGTTGATCTGATGGCCGAGTCCGGCGCGGATGTCTTGAGCGTGGGGAGTTGCGTGGATCTCGCTGAGGCGAAGCGACAGTTCGGAGAGAGGGTTGCCTTTCAGGGCAACGTGAGCAATCGGCTACTGGTTACCGGCGGATTCGACGAAATCGATGCGGCGGTGCGGCGATGCGTCCAGGCTGGCGGTCATCAGGGCCACATTCTGAACCTCAACCACGGTCTGCTCCCGGACACGCCCGTGGAGAACGTTCGCAGGTTGATCGCCGCGTGCAAGGCGATACGAATTCACCGAGAGGCTTCGTCGGAGGCCAAGTGTGGGTGAACGATGAATGAGAGTGATCGAGACGTCGTCGTCATCGGTGCAGGCATCAGCGGGCTGACCGTCGCCTGCGAGCTGAAGAAGGCGGATGTGAATGTCGGCGTGTTCGAGGCGGAAGGTGCCGTGGGTGGCTGTACGCGCAGCGAACGGCGCGGCGGGTTCCTGCTTGAGAAGGGTCCCTTCAATGTGATCGTGCGCGACCCCGCCTTCGAGACGCTGCTGGATGAGTTCTCGGATGTCGTAGGCGTCGTCAGTGCGAACCGCGCGGCCAGGAAGCGTTATCTTTATCGCGGGGGCCGGTTGCTGGCCGTCCCCACCAGCCCGATGAGTCTTGCCACCACGCGCCTGCTAAGCATCGGCGCAAAGGTCCGATTTGTCACGGGCCTGATCGCCAGCCCCAGGGCCGCCGCGACGGAGGAAACGATCGAGCAAGTAGCGGCCCGTCGGTTTGGCCAGGAAGTGGCCGACACGTTTGTGAGCGCGGTTGTCGCGGGCGTCTTCGCTGGAGACATTCGCCGGCTCAGCCTGAAGGCGTGCTTCCCCTCTGCTGCGCGCTTTGACCGCGACGCTCGAAGCCCGATTGGCCACGCCTTGGCGTCCGCACTGCGTGCAAAGCGTCAGAAGAATGGCAAGCAACCGCGGCGGTGGCGCGGCCTGATCAGCATCGACGGCGGCCTTGGCGCACTGACCGCCGCGATGGGAGAACGCCTGGGCAGGAGCCTGGTTTCCGACACGCGGGTTGAGGCGGTCCGCCGTGCCGAGCGCGGATACGAGGTGACGGTCTCGGATGCCATCGGGGCTGCGCGCAACGTGCAATGCCGCAGCCTGGTTCTGGCGGTACCTGCGGTTGAGGCCGAGCGGCTCCTGGAACCGCTCGTTCCGGACGCGGCACGGATCATTGGGTCGATCGAAAGCGCCTCGTTGGTCGTGCTGAATCTGGGCTTCCGACGGGCCGACATAGAGCACCCCATGGAGGGGTACGGGTTCCTCGTGCCGCATGATGAGCCCGGTTTCCCGCTACTGGGCGTTTTGTGGGCGGACAGCGTGTTCCCGCACCACGCCCCGCCCGACCAGCGTCTGATCCGCGTCTTCTTCGGCGGGAGCCGCGACCCGCAGGCCGCCGAACGGAGTGACGACGAGCTGCTTGCGACCGCAATCGAAGCGGTTGGCGATCTGCTCCAAATCAAAGGCAAGCCGACGTTGGTGGATGTCTGTCGTTATCCGGCGGCGATTCCCCAATACCACATGGGCCACGTCGAGAAGATTGAAGGCCTGCGAGCCGCGGTCGCGACGCAGCCCGGGCTGCACGTCATCGGCAACTACCTCGAGGGTATCTCGCTAAACGACACGATCGCCTTTGCCACGAGGGTCGCCCGTGAGATCAGCCGGAAGACTACAGACCGGCACACGCGAGACACGCATGACGATGCCACGGATGAGATTCACCGCGTACGCCAGTTGGCGGAGACCTAGTACTGCGTTTCACAGGAAGCGCGACTACGATTGCTGGACCGAGAGTCCCTTCTCGGTCCTGAAGCCGGTGCCGAGAAAGGATTCTCGGCAGAGCGTACAGTCGTTCTACTTGTGAAACGCGGTACTGGGATGACACCGCCACGTTGTTTGCAGCGCCTCGCCTGAAGCCCACGGATGTCAATCCGTGGGCCAGTAGTTCGTGGTACGCCAATCCGTCGATTCAGGGTCGTCGGTACACCAAACGGAAGGAATCACGCACATGAAGGATAGTAAGGATGCACGTGAATGGCCTCGTCCCAGCCGCCGACCGCGCAGGTTGCGGCGGAGCGACGCGATCCGCCGGCTCGTACGAGAAACGACACTGACGCCAGATCGGCTCGTGCTGCCGCTGTTCCTCATTGATGGGGAAAAACGCTCGGAACCCATCGGCGCCATGCCCGGGCGGTCGCGCCTGTCGATCGATCGGGCGATCGACGAATGCCATCTCGCCCTGTCGCTCGGCGTTCACGCGTTCGACGTCTTTCAAGCAACCGATCCTTCGCTCAAAACCCGCGATGGGAAGGAGGCCCTGAACCCCGAGAACCTCACCTGCCGGGCCGTGCGAGCGATCAAGGCCGCCTTGCCGCAGGCCTGTCTGGTCACCGACATCGCCCTCGACCCTTACTTGAGCCTGGGACACGACGGGCTGATCAGTGACGACGGCGTGGTTCTCAACGACGAGACGGTGGACATCCTGGCGAAGATGGCGGTGTTGCACGCCGAGGCGGGGGCGGACATCGTCTCCCCGTCGGACATGATGGACGGCCGCGTGGGCGCGATCCGTGCCGCGCTGGATGCCGCCGGACATCAGGACGTCGCCATCCTGAGCTACACGGCCAAGTACGCGTCCGCCTTCTACGGGCCGTTCCGCGAAGCG
>JAFGQA010000361.1 GCA_016935885.1 Phycisphaerae bacterium
CCAATTCCTCCGCAGTTCCTTTCGGTCTCATACATGATATTAACGGAGAATCTCATCGAGTTTCTTTAAGCACGCAAGGCTCAATAAAGGAGATTAATTGTTCAGGCTGGTAGTTGTACCAGCCCGAGCAACGGGCTTTCATCACCATCTGCGGAACTACGGAACTGAGCTTCCCGGCCTACGAGTCATTGGCCGGACTGCTCCGAAGCTCTGACCTGCCCCCGGTTTATGTACCAGTGGTTATGAGAGTCAGTGTCTGTTCCTTCGTCCAAGCCGACGCCTGTTGGGGCGGGCGGAGCGTAGCGAAGCCTGCCCCAACAGGCGTCGCGCCGTCGCCCTCCCCCTTCCGAGCCGCATACGCCGCCGGCGTCAGGTAGCCCAACGAACTGTGCGGCCGACGATGATTGTACTCCAGGCGGTAATCTTCCACGACCACCTTCGCTTCACGAAGACTGGTGAACAACTCGCGGTCGAGGAGCTCGTCCCGAAACCGGCTGTTGAACGATTCGGCGTACGCATTCTCCCAGGGACTACCCGGCTCGATGTACAGCGCCTCGACGCCTGATTCCTCCAGCCAGGAGCGAAGCGCCTGGGCGATGAACTCCGGGCCGTTGTCACTGCGGATGAACTCCGGCGCTCCACGAACCTCGAACAGAAAACGCAACGCCTCGATCACCTCCTTCGAGGTGATGCTACGCTCGACCTCGATGGCCAGGCACTCACCTGTGAACTCGTCCTCAATCGTTAACAACTTCAGCGTCCGTCCGTCAGCCGTCTGGTCGCTCACGGAATCGTAGCACCACACGTGATTCATGCGCTCGGTACGGTGACGCACCACGCCACTTGCGGATTTGGGGAGATTTGCTATACTTGCTGTGTGTGGTCTGGCTTATGTTGCCTCACCTGTCAAGATCACTGCCGCACTGGCACAGAAGAGAAGGGGCCGAAATCATGCATCTATCCCATCGATATCTCGCATCAGGATTATGGCTTCTGGCTGGTGGATGGTTGGCCGTGTCGCCGAGCATCACGGCGGAAGAAGTGTCACCCTCGATGGCGGGGGGCGTCTCCTTGCCTGCCGGCGCTCGCGCGAGTTGGTGGGCGACGGTGCAGGAGAACATCCAGCAATCGGAGTATCACGTCACGTGGCAGGACCGGACGAAGCTGGCAGACGTGCCCGCTGCATTCCAGGCACCGAACCGCGCCCACAACCTGCGGACGTACTTCACGCCGCAGGGCATCCGTGTGATTCCGCGCACCGGCGACGGCCTCGCGTGGCAGTGGGGCCTGACACTGGTCGAGTATGGGTATGATGGGCAGATGAAGGCTCCGGCAATGGCGGAGTTGGCGGGCAACGGCAACCGGATGGAGTACCGCCGAAGCTCGTTCGACGAATGGTATGTCAACGACGAGCGGGGATTGGAGCAGGGGTTCACGCTTTCGGAACGCCCGACGTGCCCGCCGCGATCGCCCGGATTGCATGAAGATGCCGATGGTCCTCTCACGCATCGAGGCGCAGCGCGGGCCGAAGCCCGGGGCCCTCTGCGCGTCGAGATGCGGATCACTGGTAACCTGCGTGGTGTGCTTCGTGCGGACGGGCAAGGCATCAGGTTCGCCACGGGCGACGGCAAGCAGGCGCTGGACTATGGCGAGTTACGCGTGAACGATGCCGCTGGAACGGCGTTGCCGGCTTGGTTTGACCTGTCGGGCGAGTGTCTCTCGATTCTGGTCGACGACACGGACGCGGTGTACCCGGTCACGATTGATCCGCTGGCCACCAGCCCCGACTGGACGGCCGAATCCAATCAGGCGAACGCCCGCTTTGGCTGCTCGGTGGCGACGGCGGGCGACGTGAACGGCGACGGCTATGGCGACGTCATCATCGGGGCGTACAAATACGACAACGGTGAGAAGGACGAGGGCCGGGCGTACGTCTATCTCGGGTCGCCAGCCGGCCTGGCCGACACGGCTGTCTGGACGGCCGAGAGCGATCAACCCGGCGACAACTGGTCTTGCTGGTTTGGCTGGTCGGTGGCGACGGCGGGCGACGTGAACGGCGATGGCTACAGCGACGTCATCGTTGGTTCACCGTATTACGAATCCGATCCGTGGTTCGGTGCGGCATTTGTCTATCATGGATCGGCGTCCGGGCCCAGCATCACCGCCGACTGGATGGCCGATTGTGGCGAGGAGTACGAGTACGATTCCGAGTTCGGCTATTCCGTGGCCACGGCGGGCGACGTGAACGGTGATGGTTACAGCGACGTTATCATCGGTGCGCCGTTTTACAGCACGTATGCCTATGAGGGTCGGGCATTCGTCTACTACGGCTCGGCTTCGGGCCTGGGTGACACGGCCGACTGGACGGCCGACGGCCTCAAGACGGACGGTTTCTTCGGCGACTCCGTCTCGGCGGCGGGTGACGTGAACGGCGACGGTTACAGCGACGTTGTCATCGGAGCACCGGCGTACATTTGGTGGGGGAGTTCCACGTACGTCTTCCATGGCTCGGCTTCCGGGCTGAGCGAGGTAGCCGATTGGATGATCGAGTCCGAGGCGGGGTACTACAATGCACTGGGCGCTTCCGTCTCGACGGCGGGAGACGTGAACGGCGACGGCTACAGCGACGTCATCATCGCGGCGCCCGGTCAAACTGACAAGGGTCGGGCGTTCCTGTACCAAGGCTCGGCTTCCGGGCTAAGCCTGACGCCCGACTGGACGGGCGAGGGCGAGCAGGATGACGCTGGTTTCGGCCACTCGGTGGCGACGGCGGGCGATGTCAACGGAGATGGGTACGCCGACGTGATCTTCGGGGAGCCCTACTATGACGATGACGAGACCGACGAAGGTCGCGCGCTGGTGTACAACGGCTCGCCTGCCGGGCTATGCACAACAGCCAGTTGGGTGATGGCCGACACCAACAAATATCAAGCCAAATTCGGCTTCTCGGTAGCGGCGGCAGGCGACGTGAACGGCGACGGCTACAGCGACGTCATTGTTGGGGCGTCTGAAGACACAAACGGCGAGTCGCATGAGGGCCGGGCGTACGTCTATCACGGCTCGGCCTCCGGGCTGAGCCCCGACGCCGGCTGGACAGCCGCCGGCGACCAGAGCGAGTGTGAGCTCGGCTTCTCTGTCGCCACGGCGGGAGACGTCAATGGCGATGGTTACAGCGACCTCATCGTCGGGGCTCATCATTATGACAATGGCGAGGAGGATGAGGGCCGCGCGCTCGTGTACCACGGATCGGCATCTGGGCCCAGCAGCACCGCCGACTGGACGGCCGAAAGTGATCAGGCGGGCGCCGAGTTCGGCTATTCCGTGGCCGCAGCGGGTGACGTGAACGGCGACGGATACGGCGACGTCATCGTTGGAGCGCCTCACTACGGCAACGAAGACTGGCGAGAAGGTCGGGCTTGTGCGTACCTTGGCTCTGCGTTGGGGCTCAGTGCCACAGCCTCCTGGATAGCCGAGGGCAACGACTACGACGCCCGGTTTGGCTACTCCGTGTCCACGGCGGGCGACGTCAACGGCGACGGCTACAGCGACGTCATCGTTGGCGCGGCCTTCTACTCCAACCCCGTCCTTTATGAGGGAGGCGTGTTCGTATACCATGGCGCCGATTCAGGGCTCAGCCCGACGGCGAACTGGACGGCTCAGGCCAATGTGCTTCAGGCCAATTTCGGCTCGTCTGTCTCTACGGCCGGTGACGTCAACGGCGACGGCTACAGCGACGTCGTCATCGGCGCAGAGAACTACAACAACTGTGACCTGATCAAAGACGGACGCGACGAGATCGTCAGCCCCGGCCGGGCATTCGTGTTCCACGGCTCGCCGAGCGGGTTGGACCTTCGCGACACCCGCCCACTGGGTCTGCCTGAGAATGCCGACTGGACGGTCGGGAGTGAGCAGGAATACGAGCACTTCGGCTACTCCGTGTCCACGGCGGGCGACGTGAACGGCGACGGCTACAGCGACATCATTGTCGGGGCGCCATATCCCTGGTCCACCGGAGACGAAGGGCTGGTATTCGTCTACCACGGCTCACCTGACGGCCTGGACACAACGGCCGACTGGACGGCTGAGGGTGATCAGGCGGATGCCGAGTTTGGCGCGTCCGTGGCGACGGCCGGTGACGTGAATGGAGATGGTTACAGCGACGTCATCGTCGGGGCACGCATGTACGGGGACGGCGAACAGAATGAGGGCCGGGCCCTCGTGTACCATGGCTCGGCAACCGGACTGGACCTGGGGGGCACGCGCCCCACGGGTACTCCGGGAAACGCTGACTGGGCGGCCGAAGGCGGTCAAGCCGGCGCCTACTTCGGCAACTGCGTGGCATCGGCGGGCGACGTCAACGGCGACGGCTACAGTGACGTGGTCGTCGGGGCCCGTGGGTACGACGACGCGGAGACGGACGACGGACAGGTGTCTGTGTACTACGGCAACGGCGGGGCGGGCTTGAGCCTGCGGCCGCAGCAGCGCCGCGCCGATGACAGTGCCGCCATCGCGCCGCTCGGACAATCGGACAGTCTCGACAGCTTCGGCCTGAGGATGGTCGCCCGAACACCATACGGAAGACAAAAGGTCAAACTGGAGTGGGAAGTCAAGCTGTTGGGCACACCGTTCGACGGGCTCGGCACACAGCAGAGTGCGGTGTTTGTCGATACTGGCACGGCCGGCGCGGAGCTGACCGAGCTTGTGACGGGGCTATCTCCTTGCGCCGCGCCGTACCACTGGCGGATGCGCTTCCGGTATGATCTGATCACGTCGCCGTTCCAACTGCACGGCCGGTGGCTCTCAATGCAGGCAAACGGCTGGCAAGAGATGGACCTGCGCACTGCCAGGCTTGTGGGAGACGTTGACTGTGACGGGGACGTGGATCTCATCGACCTTGACATCTTCCTGGCCGTTCTGCTCGGAGTGGACATGGATCCAAATCACGTGGACAACGCCGACTTGAACCGCGACGGTTGGCCCAACGGCGTGGACGTCCAATTGTTCGTCGATGCCTTCCTGGGTTTGTAAGCGAATCCAGAATCCACCGGCACCGCCGTTGGATGAATGTGGCGTCGGCCCGGTCGGCCACGTCGGCCTCGATCTGCTCGCCAGATTCAAGCTCATCTTCGACTATCCACACAAGCGGATCGCATTCGTCAAGTTGCCCGAGGAGGACAGAAGGGGAGGAACCCGCGCGGACACGTCGAGCGATGATGCCTGTGCATTTGTGTCGGCCCGCCCGGCTCCGTCGCCGGCACATGGACCTGGGAGGTTGCTCCCGAAGTCCTCGGCAGCTCGGAGAAACTCGGGAATGCGGATTCTGTTGCCGATCAACCGGTTGTGGGTACCGTCGACGCGAATCCTCGGCGTGATCCACGGCGGGCTGCCATCCGGGGAATACGGGAAGAGAGGAACACGGTAGCCTGCCCCCTTCTCTGTTCCTTCTTCTGTTCCAACACTCGTGCAACACGACAGGGCGACTCTGTCGAGGTGAAGCCAGGCAGCACTGCATCAGGGCAACATGGTCTCGCTGACGTTGCTCCTCTTGTTGCCGACGATTGCGACGTACTGAATGGGCTGCCGGTCGGTTCCGACCCGGTGCTGGTAGCGCTGCGTCTTGCGAACCTCGAGTATCTCGTCGTGCATCATTGATTGGATGAGACGCGCGAAGCCGCTACTATCATCTTGACCGAGGAAACTTGACTTGATATTGAAGGCAATCCAGCCGCCTCGCTCTATCAGATTGTAGGCGTTGGCGAACGCGCTGGTGGGAATGTCCCCGAAACCAAGAGCCGCGACGCACGTTAGACAGTTGAAACCATACCCTGCCAGTTCACGTCGATCACTCTGATTCAATCGCGTCATATCCACGATGTGGTAGTTTGTGTAGATCCCCGGACGATCACGTTGTGTGGCCTTGGCGGCCGACTCGATGATGTCCACGCCGACTATGAACTCGACACCAATGTCGGCGAGCTCCTCGCCAACCATGCCGTTTCCGGCACCGAGATCAAGCGATCGCAGCGTACCTGCCTCTGTGCCACTGGCGGCCAGCTCGGCCTCAAGGAGCTTCCGAATCCTGGCGGGAGAGTCGCACTTCAGGATTTCGCGAATCAGACGTTCGTACAGACCGGGTACGGAGAACAGCTCATCGTAGTCATGGAGCCGAATCTCACGCCATTCGTTGTCCAGGCGAACTACGCACCACTCTTTATCCTGCGTGAACGAGAGATCCGTTGGGGGCAGCGCGATTCGGAGGTCGTTGTGCAGCGTGCCTCGTTGTTTAATACGCGTGCTCGTCGTCACGGTCATACAAGAATCTCCTTCTGGGTTCGTCAGGGTGCTGTTGGCGCTTCTGCGGGGATCGCTTCCGGGTCGCCGAACTCGGCAACGGGCTCAGCCGGCGACGTCAACGGCGCCGCTCCTTGCGTGACCGCATTCACCGGCCCAGGCACGAGCACGGGCGAAGCATCGATGGACTCCGCGTCCATCATCGCCGCGATGCGCTGCAACATTGCCAGGAGCATGGTCTGCTCCCAGTCCTCCAACTTGACCAACTCCTGTCGGAACCGGTCTTGAAGGAGCGAGGGGGCCGCCGCGAGGACATCTTCCCCACTGCTGGTGAGCCGGACCGTGACGCCTCGCCGGTCCTGCCCGTTGCGGGCTCGACCGACCAGCCCTCTCTTCGCGAGCCGATCCAGGATGCCCGTCACGGTTGGCCCGCTGAGGTGGACAGCCCGGGCCAACGCCCCAGTCGAGGCCTCGCCCAAGCGGGCCGCCGCCTTCAAGGTCGCTAGCTGCGGCCCCGTAAGCCCATGCTCTTCAGCGAGACGCCGAGAATGAAGATCGAC
This sequence comes from Phycisphaerae bacterium, assembly GCA_016935885.1. The sequence goes on from JAFGQA010000361.1 coordinate 6,852, forward strand.
GGCGCGCATGATCCGGCGAATCGCCGCGACGATCTGGTCTTCCATGCTGAGTGGAGTTCCCATGCTGTACCCTTCTCCGAGGAGCTCTCCATCCGATTGCTACGATCGAACATCCTAGGACCCTATTGATTTCTCGTCAACAGGCGTACTTGGCGGTGGCGACATATGACGCAATATCCTGGATAACAAGGCATTATGCCACCCACAAGCCCCATGATGTCCCATCCGTGGGTCCGATATTTAGTTTTTGTGCAAAACGTCTGTGGCGAATGTGATGGGCTTCTAGCGTTCGGAATGTTCGATGCTTATGATCGCGAGACGCGGTTTCAGGCTGTCGCCGATGCCGCCGGACATCAGGACGTCGCCATCCTGAGCTACACGGCCAAGTACGCGTCCGCCTTCTACGGGCCGTTCCGCGAAGCGCTCGATTCCGCGCCGGTGGACGCGCCGAACGTCCCGAAGGACAAGAAGACCTATCAAATGGACCCGGCCAACGCGCGCGAGGCTTCCATTGAGGCACAGCTCGATATCGACGAGGGCGCGGACATCCTGATGGTCAAACCAGGCTTGCCCTACCTCGACGTCATCGCCAGGCTGCGCGCCGAGACGGACCTGCCCATCGCCGCCTACCACGTCAGCGGGGAATACGCCATGATCAAGGCGGCCGCGCAGAACGGCTGGCTCGACGAGCGGGCCTGCATGACCGAATCGCTGCTTGCCATCGCACGCGCCGGCGCCGACGTGATTTTCACCTATGCCGCGCTGGATTATGCTCGCTGGTGGCGCGAATCCTCGGCGTGACCCCCGGCGGGCTTCCACGCAGGAAGAACGGAAAAAGGGGCAGAAGGCAGCCTGGCCCCCTTTCTGCCCTCATCCAATCGAACGTTTGCGGTGCGCGGACTCACTTGACGTGGCCTCTTGCCGCCGGTATTATAGTGGTCTAATGGTCAGGGGTTTAATCGCGGTCGCTTTGGTGTTCGTCTGGACGCGTAAGCGACGCTTTGGGTAGGATACACGCCTATGGAGCCTTGGGCCGTGTGGGGGATCCTCGAATACAGGCAGTCTTTGTGGAGTATGCGACTGAGATAGAAACATAGACGCTCGACGATGAGCGTCAAAACAATCGTGGCTTCGGCCGCCGTCTTGTCGTGGAAATTGGCAATTCTCAGTGTCCAAGACGCGTGACCGGTGCCGCGTCCCGGTAGGGGCGTGGGCCGTGCCGCCTTTTGTTGCGGGTATGGTAGTACCTCAGTGCAAGGGC
>JAFGQA010000362.1 GCA_016935885.1 Phycisphaerae bacterium
CGACTCGGCCACGCGGACGTTCAGCGGCACGCCCCTCAACGACGATGTCGGCACGCTGCAGGTGAAAGTCACCGCCGACGACGGGCATGGTGGAACCGTATCGGATACCTTCACGCTCACGGTGGCTAACAGGGTCGGTGGATCTCCAGAAAAGGACGACCCTGCGCCGCCACCGCCTCCACGAAACAGCGGCAGTAGCTCGAGTACCTCGTCTTCGAGCGATTCATCAAACAGCATGTCCGGCGACGGTGGCACGACGATCGCTGACAACGGTGGTGATGTGGGAACTGATTCAGGAGACGCCTCCGTCGATGGCGATGCCTCGGATGCGACAGACGGAAGCGACGCCGCTGATGCCGGAGACGTCGGCGAGACGGCGGATTCTGGAGATGCCGGCGGTGAAGCGTCCTCTGCCGGCGGAGAGGCAGGCGGTGAATCAACCGGCGGCGATCGCGGCGTGGCTGGTGGCGGCCGGGCCAGAGGCAGCCAGGCAGCGGGCGTGAATCACCATGAGCGAGAAGACGAGATGGACTTCAATGTCGCCCAGATCTTGGAGCAGGTGAGCAGTGTTGTGATGAGTGGCGACCTCACGACGGATGAAAGTCAGCCAGAGGAGTTCCGCGAGGCCTGGGATTCGATCCTCGGCGCTTGTGTCAGCAGTAGCGAGGAATTAGCGGTTTACCTGAAATCCGCATTTCGCGCCGTGACCGAGTCGGCGATCATCTACAAGAGCGCCGAACAGTCCATACATGCCATGAATCAGGAGTTGTCCGTCACCCCCGAGGCCGATCTCCTTGCCGGTGCTGACTCACTGCTGACCGGTGTAAGAACTGCCTCCAAAGATGTGAAAACTGCTAGCCAGCAATTGGAGCAGGAGATACTCTCTGCCGCGGATGCCAGCAAGAACAACAGCTTCGACAGGGTTCTGGAAGATGTGGTGCAAGCGGCACTTCAACGGCTGATGGCGGCGAACGACCGCCTGTATGTCGAAACAAAAGCGCTGAAGGCCGCGGCCGCGGTTCTTCGTGATGCCCGTGTATCAGCGGACGGCGCGCTGGATGAAGTGAGGTTGACGGAGGCCGTATCGCAGGCACGACTCGAAGCAATGAAGGACGTTTCGGAGATGCGCAAGAGCTGGGATCGCGTCGCCCAGGACGTTTTCTCGGCATTTGTGGAGCGTTTGGCGGCCGAGCGAGGGGCTGCGTCCGAGTCAGGCGCAGAGCCGGCGTCGCCTTAATGATTTCAGTTACGTGGCGAGCCAGTGGGGTCGTCATGATTGACATCGATGATCATTTTTCATTCAGCCGGATTCCTAGAATCCGTTCACGGAGCTGAACCTGGTTCTCCAGCCGGTGCCTGTCTCACACGTGAAGAGCCATCTCGTATGCGTGCCATCACCAAACGCAGGCCGATAAAAGGATATTCGTTCTTGCTGTACACATAGCTGCGATATGCGGAGCGACATTGTTCTGGTGTGTTCAACACGCTGCCGCCGCGCACCACCGGTGTTTCGCCTTCCAGCCGACAGAAGGGCTCTTCCGTGGGGGACTCCAAGTAGAAACCATATGAGTATTGGTCCGAACAGACCTCGCCTACATTTCCGTGCATGTCATGGAGACCGAAGGCGTTCGGTGTCTTTCGGCCGACCGGCTGAAGACGGCGTTCGCTGTTGGAGAGGAACCATCCCGCCGAGTCGAGTTGCTCTCGGCTGTCACCAAGGTAGAACGCGGTTCCAGTGCCTGCGCGGCAGGCGAATTCCCATTCAGCCTCACTCGGCAGACTGAATTCCCAGTCTTTCGGGGCATGTGTCTGGAGGGCCGGGAGTAGTCTGCTGACAATTCGCTTGAACGATAGGCCGGACACCGGCAGCGTCGCGTCTGGTTCGCGATCAGCGGAGCCCGGATGCGTGTCTCCGGTGGCGGCCAGCCATTGGCCTTCCGTCAGTTCGAACTTGCTCATGTAGAAGGCGCTACGAAGATGGACCCTGTGGAGATGTTCATCGGCGGCACGATTCTTTTCCGTGGGTGGGCTGCCCATCACGAACACGGCGGAGGGAACCAGCATCATCACCAGTTCCGTGTCCCCAGCAAGCGGAATCGTCAGTTCAACCGGCATGGCAATGGCGGATGCGGCATCCTCCTGCATCCGTCGCGCCGTTTCGGCATCGAAGACCCACCAGGAATTATCCAGAAGCATGCCAGTCTTCGCCAATTCGTCACGCGTCTCGGTGGCGATTTGTTCAGATGCTTTTGCCTCTGCCCGCGCACGCTTCTCCTGCTTCTGCGCCTCTACGAGGTCGGCATAGGCCTTCTCAAGATCCGATAACGCCTGGATCGCCCGGGCTTCTTCATCTTTCGCCCTGGCTGTGGCCGACTCGGCCAGCCTCCGTTGTCGGGCCTCCGCCTCGCCAGAAGAGACCGCCGCCTCCTTCGCGGCGATCGCATCTTCTTTCGCCACGACTGCCTGGCGCTTGGCGCGGTTGATCCAGATAGATGCGACCGTCAAGATGACAATCACGGCAGCAATCAGAGACACGGCGGCAACGCGCATCATCTTGAGTCGACGTTTAGCGGCATCGCGCCTACAACGGGCGCTTTCCACTTCGGCCGCCAGCGTCCGGTGCTCGGCATCGTTCTCGTCGAGCATGGACCGAGCAAGATCGTAATCTCCCTTCTTAAACGCACAGCGGGCATACTCCAACTGTGTCGCCATGATGCCGACGCGGGCTTCCGCGTTTTCGTCCCAGAATGCCAGAGCCTGACGGAAGCCGAACCGGGCCTGTGCGAAAAGCTCGTAGTCCTCGCTTTCGCCGGCGCGGCGCAGGTCATCCGCCGATCGTTCGCACAGCGTGATGCTCTGCGCGTGCCTTTGATAGTCAAGCAGCGCCTGCCTGAAGTCACCCACCGACGAATAGCGATCGGATGGTCTGGTCTGCATTGCCGTCAGGGCGATATCCACCAGCACACCACCGGAATCCGGGGGTCGAATGACGTTCCGCCGTGCATTCTCGAGACTATCCAGGACGCGCCGCCCCGGATGCGGAGGCTTTCCGGTGACGATCTCAAAGAGAATCGCCCCCAGTAGATAGGCGTCGCTATGGATGCCGACCGGTCCATCTTCGCCCGTCACCATTTCGGGCGCCATGTAGGCGGGAGTGCCGCCGGCTGCATGCGTTACGGAAGAATCGACCAGTCGGCCATCGCCGGAAACCCACGCCCCCATACCCCAGTCCAGGAGTTGCACCTCGCCGAACTCTCCCAGCATGACGTTTTCGGGCTTGAGATCGCGGTGAACGACGTCCTCAGCGTGGGCGAAACTGATGGCGTCACACACGTCAGCCAGGATCGTGAGGTTCTCCGTGAGTGACTTGTCTCTGATCACTTCACTCCAGGGCGTCCCCCTGACCATCTTCATGGTATAGAACGGTTGGCCATCGGCGGTCCGGTCGAGGTCATGGATGGGGAGGATGTTTGGGTGGTCGAGCTTGCCTGTGACCAGAGCCTCCGCCACGAATTTCTCGGTTTGCCCGGCGTCCCTGCCGGAGCACGGCTTCATCATCTTGACGGCTATTTCGCGGCCGATGGATTTCTGAACCACCTGGTACACGATGCCGACGCCACCCTCGCCCAGGACCTTGATGACGTCATAGCCTTTCTCCGAGAGATTGGGCGCAGGCGTGGCTCCTGATTCGCTTGTCCTGTCTCGAAGGGCCAATCGTGGTTCATCCGGGTTCCTCAATGTGTTTTCGGGCGTGCATTCATGGAGCGCGTCGCCCCATACCGCCTCGATATCACGGGTTCGGCCCGGCACATATGTCGCGTCCGGATCGGTTGCCACGTTGCATGTTGTCTGCGAGCCCGGTGCTTTCGTCTTCTCACGGGATTCATCACCGAAGCACTCAAGCACCTCAGGCGGATCACCCACTTCTGGATTCCACGTTGCGTCGTCATCGTCCGATTCGAGATTGCGGACCGCGGCCGCTCCCCCATCTGTCGCCTTCGTGGAGGCGGTCGTACGTTCGGCTGACGTTGTCTTGCCGGTGTCGGCGGACTCCACCCTGCTCATTGCGCTACTCCGCAAGCGACACCGTGCTCACATAATCGAAAGGAACTTTGTGCGGACCGGGAAGTATTACCGGCCTCTATTGCGCCGTTGACCTTGTCTCGGCGCGGGGCAGCATTATCGGAATGGTCTGACGATATCATGGGGTGGTACCTCGCCCCGGCCGGCGACGTCCGGCCAACTTAAGACGTAGCTTGACCGTCGCGCTCCGGCATCCGATGTAATCTGCGGCATCACATTGGAGTTCATCGTCCTGGCCGCCCAGGTAGCTGAGTGATTCTGCCGACCCCAGATGCAAATGAAGGCAATGAGCTGCTCAGCCGGCACGGAGCCCATTATGACACACGAACAGCCGAGCGTTGCAGAGCCCCAGCAGGCAGTGGGAACAGCGGAGCCGATGACCCGGCGCGCGCGCAACAAGCCGTATTTGAGAGTATTCGGTGTTGACATAGGTGTAATCGAGCACGAATTGTGTAAACACACCACAACGATCGGTCGAGCCTCGGAGTGTGATATCAAACTTCCGAACCGAGCCGTATCACGTGCGCACGCTTCGATCTCGCTGGAGCACAATCTGTACAGACTCATGGATGTGAATTCGGCTTCTGGCACGACCGTCAACGGCAAAGCAGTCGATAGTCATGTCCTCCAGCACGGCGACAGCATTGCGATCGCCACGTACACGTTGCAGTTTTACGATCGCCGAGAAGATGATCAAGCGAAAGACGTGGCCGCACAGGCCAAGCTACTGCTTCGTGCGGAGTACAGTCCTCTTCCTGAGACCCTGCGGGCAAGGTTCCGTGTGCTTGAATTCGCCTCACTATCCGCGTCTGAGGCAAACGGCACTCTGGCGATCGGCCAGGGTGGGTTTCTCATTCCAACGTCGACACCACCGGACAACGCATCATGCCTAGAGCTTGAAATGACCATCGGCGGCCGTGTGACAAAGCGGGTACTCGGCGAGATCACGGGCGTGATCGAGAGGGGCGGTACTCACTGGATGTGCGTCAAGCTCCACACCATCTCGAAGCAGTTATATGAAGGGGCCGTTGCCGGCGCAACGCCCGGACCGTGGATCAACGTGTCGGCAACCTGACGAGACGAAGCCGCCCCGAGGCGCCCGCTCGACCGCGCCCGAACGTATCTGAACGGCCATGGCTCGGCATGTCATTGGAACACAGCGTGACAGTGAGTTGATCTTGGGACTCAGGTCAGAGAGTAGCTCGCGGCCGGCCGCGAAGAATTCGGAGATCAGCAATGTCATGTTGATCGGATGCTGTCGAGTTGTGCGATAATCATTTCAACAAGCTTTGCCCGATCCACGGGCTTGGTGGCGTAATCGTCGCATCCGGCGTTGAGGCACTTGGCTCTGTCGCCCTGCATCCCGCGTGCGGTAAGGGCAATGATTGGGCCGGTGTACCCTTTTTCGCGCGGCAGCTTGGTCGCTTCGTAGCCATCCATGACCGGCATCTGCATGTCCATCAAGATCACGTCAAATGGAATCCCGGCGTCGCAACCCGCCAAGGCAGTATCGGCGGCGAGTTTTCCGTTTTCTTCCACGGTTACTTCCGCGCCCGCCTTCTTCAGTATGAATGAGATGAGCCTTTGATTATCCGGTCCGTCTTCCGCAATCAGGATCCTGCAGCCATGGAGGCTTGCTTGCTCGGTGTTCGCGGTTGTCCGGGCCGCTTGATCCATCATACATTCAAAGACCTGCGCGGGTGCGTCGATCATCTTCACGTCTTCCAGCGGCCCTGTGGCTACTGTAACCCGGAATCGCGTTCCCACGCCCTCGGCAGTCTCTACGACGGTGATGTCGCCGCCGAGCATTTCCGCGAAGCGCTTGCTGATCGTCAGGCCAAGACCTGTGCCGCCGAACTTGCGGGTGGTTGAAGTGTCCGCCTGTACGAACGGCTGGAATAATCTCCCGACCTGCTCCGCGCTCATGCCCAATCCAGTATCAACGACGTCAAACCGCATCGCCGGTTGGTCACCGCTGTCGTCAAGGCTCGTGATCAGGCGAACACCGCCGACTGCTGTGAATTTAATGGCGTTGCCCACGAGGTTGATGAGTATCTGTCGCAAGCGCGTCGGATCGGTCTGGATCGTCTCAGGTATCGGCCCGTCTACTTCGGTGTCGAAGGAAAGTCCCTGGCCATCCGCCTTCACCTTTACAAGAAAGGCGACATCAGCAACGACCTTACACGGATCACAAGCAACGCGCTCCAACACCACCTTGCCTGCCTCCACCTTGGATAAGTCGAGTATGTCATTGATGATGCCGAGCAGGTATTCGCCATTACGGTGAATGGTATGAATTGCAATGATTTGTTCCGGCATCGTCAAATCAGGATCAAGGAGGTTCTCTGTAAACCCGAGAATAGCCGTCATGGGAGTTCGGATTTCGTGGCTCATATTGGCCAGGAAGTCGCTCTTGGACCGAGTGGCAGCTTCCGCGGCCTGCCGCACATCTTCGAGATCCCTCGTCATTGCTTCCAGCTTCGTGGAGATGTTCTTCTCTCGGCTCAACGCTTCCGTCAACTTGCGATTGCTCTCTTGCAGGTCCTCCTCGACTCGCTTGCGTTCCGTAATGTCGAACATGATGCCGGCGATGGAGTTCGTGCGGTTTTCAGTCCCCGACTCGCCAAGTGAACTGTGCACTTGGATCCACCGCCATTCTCCTGTCTCGTCTTTGAGGCGGAATTCACTCTGGTGCCGACGTTGCGGCGATTGCAGAAGCTCACGATACAGGTGATGAACGGCCTCACGATCATCTGGGTGGACGCGGCGATCCAGCCAGCCGCTGATCTCATGAAACGACGGCAGAGCTTCGAGAGAGTAGCCGAGCACTTCTGCACACCTGGGGCTTACAAAGATCCTTTCACGGTCCCGTGAGTATTCAAAGTACGCAGCTCTGGCCGCCTCGATTGCCAGTGCCTGACGTTGTTCGCTGGCCCTCAATGATAACAGGTTTAGTTCCCGCCGCCGGAGCTCGCCCTCCAGACGCACGTTCAGTCTTATGGCTACCCGAAGCGCAGCCCTTGTCCGTCTTCCGGTGAGGAGCAGAATGCCCACAGCAGCGAGCGCCACCACGACGAGGGGACCCACCGTCATCAGAAACTGTGGCTGCGTGACTGCCAAACCCGAGCCCTCATCTTCGCCGGCCGACGTCGGCAGCAACTGTGGGTAGGCGCCAATCGCAGCAAGCTGCGGCGCCGCCGTGCCTGCGACACGGAAAGACGACACCCGCGACTCACGGGACTTGCCGGCACACGCATCAAGTACCCGATGCCCATCTACAGTCCATGCGGCTAACCGCCACCGACAGCCAGAGATGCCTGTTTCCATCGGATCGCTGAAGCATGCCCAATCCTTTGCCCTCGAATGGCGCTCGACAGGCGCTACCGCCTTCGACTAACCCCGGGGAGGCAACAAAGACGCGGCTGTGGAACTGAGCATGGAGACCGTCGGCGCTTCATGGAGTAGCTTCCAAGCTGGCCGCGAATTCTCCGCAGCCGGCAGTGGCTGTGAACGTGCTACGTCACTCGTCATTCCTCAGTTTGCCGCGCCTCACGCCTCCAATGGCGGGTCACGGCCGATAAATCCGTGTTCGCACAACGTCGTCCTTATATCAAGATCGGCGCATTGATGTGGCGACGTGACGACTACGAACGCGGTTTGAAGAGCGTATCGCTCGGGTGCTGCAGGCGATCGGTTGGCTAACGTGGCGCCCTTGTGCGTCCTGAAGGCTCTCGGATCGCAGTGTGGTTCTTCTCGATCACACTGAGGCCCGGGCGCGATGGGATGCGGAGAAGGTTCGCGATCAGCTGTTTCGCCACGCATCGGAACATCTGAGCGACCCTCGCGATCCCGGCATGCCGATCGTGGACGAAACGGGCTTTCTGAGGAAAGGCGCCAGGTCGGTCGGCGTGCAGCGTCAGTATTCGGGGACGGCGGGCCGCGTCGAGAACTGCCAGATCGGCGTGTTCTGGCGCTGGCGACGTCGCGTGGTCGGGTTCTGGTCGATCGCGAGCTGTATCTCCGGAATCGTGGTGCGCCGGCCTGAGACGGGACGAGGCTTTGAATCTGCGATGGCATAACGTCGACTGGGACAACAACCGCCTGACGATCGTGGGCAGCGACGAGTCGGACGTGAAGGACAAGGACCTCCGCGTCGTGCCCATGTGCCCAGAACTGCACGCCTTGCTTCTCGAGAGCTGTGAACTGGTGGAGGAACGTCAGCCGCTCGTTATCCCGGCTGGCGCGGTGCCGGTGCAAAACGTTTCCAGGGATTTTGGCGTGCTGTGTCGGCAGGCCAAAGTGCCCCGGTACAACAAGCCACTGCACACGCTCCGGAAGAGCTGTCTCACGGATTGGGCGGCGAGATTCCCCATGCACGTCGTGCAAGCATGGGCCGGGCACAGCAATATCTCGACAACGGCCACTTTCTACCTTCAGGTTTCGGGGACGGACTACGAAGAAGCAGCCGCGGAGCAGATGGGCGCCGACTTGCCACGAAAGCTGCCACGACTGGCCAAAATAAATAGATGTGGCTTTTCGCGTCGGCTCCGCGACGCAGAAAGCCATATCTACTCCATGTTTCGGCCGGTCGATGATCCGAAGCGAATAGAAGCCAAGGGCCGGCAGGACGGCTGATATGAGGAGCAAGAGCTACGACACGAGTTGCCGCGCGCAGAGGGGATCCCTGAACCACCACGGCACGTTGAGCAGAACCAGGATGAGGATGAACTCGAACGCAAAGAATCGATAGAAACCGTGGGAACGAGGATTCCGCAGGGATCGCCATGAAACTCCGACAATGGGGATCGACGGCACCACGAGAATAGCGAGCCGAGCATGCCGTCCATTAACCGCATCGGGAAAAGGAAGGTCCAACGCGCGGAAGCTTGGTTGCTCTCGACCTGCCAGCCCCGCACACCGCCCCACACGCTGGGCCGTATCGGCCCCATACTGCTCTGGCGGCTATGCAACGGGCCACGAGGAGGCCGGTCTACCGAATTCGACGAATTCGTTTGCCGTTTCGGCCGAGGAGCGCGATCGCGAGTTGGTCACTAAGTTGGTCAATCGTCACTTGGTGGTGACTTGCTCCTCAGTCTATCAGTGACTTGCCACCCACTTGTAACGCTCGTTTTTTGCCAAAAAACGCGTTGTAAGTGCCTTTGCCACAGACACTTGCGCGCCGAGCACCGAATTCCCAAGCTGGACGTCGTGGGTTCGAATCCCATCGCCCGCATTTGACTCGGAAGTGCTTGTCAAGTATGGGCTTATCCGGCAGAGCCTTTTTGCCTGTGGTACGCCGAAAAGACCACCGGATTCCGAAGTTGGTCAGTAATCGGTCAGTCGGGTCGGGGTCTGGCTGGAATTGGGCACTCGGCGGCAGCGAGGACCCTGGCGGTGATATCCTCTCCGCCTTTATGAGCCACCACTCCACCGGTATCGGGCGGCTTCCAACTCGTGTGAGCCCGACCCAACGCATCCTGAAAAACGTGGCCGAGAAGTCGACGGCGATCACGAGGCAACCATCTTCGTTGTTGATCTCGTTGCCCTCAAGTTGCCCTCAAAACGCAGTCCGAGACAGTAAGAAACCGTGCGAGAACAGTAGATCAACGAGAACGCTCAAGTCCTTGCTCTCGCTACGGTTAAGCTGCAAACACAGCCCCTTGCTCAACTTGCAGAGTTGGGGTAGATCGAATCCCTCCCTCTCCGTTCCTGTCGTGCAGTGTCATGCAATGCCTATCGGCGTCAGCCATGTCCGTTTCAGCCTCGTTTGATAGGAGTTCTCACGCCCGTGCCGGCAACGTGGGTCTGATACGTTGAGTATCAATCGGTCAAGGAGATTACAGACAGGAGAGCAGCCGTGCAGTTCGTGCTGACAATCCCGTACAACATGTTGGCATCGATCATGGAGTGGCCGTTTCAGGATCTCCGTTGACGGCGGCGGTCCGAGGCACAACATGCGAGTTGACGACGGGAGATCGTTGGGGCTGTGCGGAAGCCCCGGGGTGTACCCATTCCGGGAGCCAACAGCGCGAGATTCTCGACATCGGTTGGCGAGAATTGGTGATCCTGGGCGGGATCTGCCTCGCGCTTGCCGTCGAGAACTGAATCCGGCTATGGTAGTGATCATTGGGGTCCGTGACACTTCCTGCGGCATTCGACTCTGGGTGCCACAGGTGCCTGGCCCGCCCGTGCGGCTTCGCCGGTGGACGTATGGGGCAGACGCACCGGCAGACAAGCTGCCAGTGGCACCCGCCTAAACTGTCATGGACCCTGATCATTGAGTCGGCAAGCTGGAGCGCACCAGCCTGCTCATGACGTTCTAGCAGCCCGTGGTAAAAGGGAAAACAGCGGATCGGAAGCGCCGTTCCTGACCGTAAAAACCACCGGCGAGACGCCGGTGCCACAGTCTTGCCACGGGCTGCTAGTGCTCCGTCACGCTTGACCTGTCGGGTCCGCCGGGACTCCCGGATCAATCCGTGAATGGAAGCCGGAGCACCATACTGCCCGACAAAACAACGGTGACGCGACACTAGCACTCTACCGCGACGAGCCGGTCGGACTAGTGGATGTCACGGCAGCGCTGGCCAGACTATTTCCAGCAACGCGAGCCGAATCCGAGTGATCCGGATTGACGATGAAGTACGCGATTCCCGCTTGGAGCTCGATAGCACATTTGTGTTTGCCGTGAGGACGGAGACGACGCAGTCGAAATCTGCCATACAAGGATTCGCTGAATGACACGTGGGGCGGTGACTGACTTCTTGATTCGGGCTGTGTTGGACGAGCCGTTTCGCGAGCTGGCGTTGGCCGATCCGCAGCGAGCCTTTGTTGGATATGACCTCAGTGAGGAGGAACAAGAGATCCTGCGCAGCCGGGACGGTCGCCTGCTCGGGCTGCTTGGCAAGGCCGTTGCGTATGCCAAGGCGTTGGTCGAGCATCCGGCGAAAGGAGACCTTTCCGAGGCAACCGAATCGTCGCTTCCAAGCCTGCCGGAAGTCAACTTGTTGTTGCGATTGGATCCCCGTGCAACACAACGGCCGGGCTCGGCCCTGGACGTTGCGTACGCGGCCACGCTGGCCCCTTGGCCCGGCGGCGATCACGAGCGGAAGACGACCGACGCGGAAAACGGCGAGCAGACCGAACAACACAGCAACGACACACCGCCGAAGATCGCATGGATCATCCGCATCACACCCACGGTTGTCGATTCGCTGGAGACCGGTCTAAAGGTGGCATATCACGCTTCGATCCGTCCATTCGCAGTCGGTGCGGACGGGAAGCAGCCCTCGGCCAAGGGGCCGACTCAGGCGTCGGCGACGTCGCCGTGGAGACATGACGTCGAATCGTCCGCGGCGAAGGCTGCCGCGCAGGCGGTTCGGGCGAGTGATGCGGGCCGACGGTACGAGAAGCTGCTCGAGCTGATTCGTGTGCTGCAAGCGGGGGACGACCGTGGTTGACATCTACATCGTCGGGCTCGGCGTCTTGAACGTCGACCAGATCACCCGCGAAACCGAGCGGGCAATCCGTAGCTCGAACGAGGTGCTCTACGTCGACACGGGCGTTGCGACCCGGACGTACCTCGAAAGCCTCTGTCCGCGGGTCACCTCGCTGTTCGAGACCAGCTACGAGGAAGCCGCGCATCGACTGACCGCATATCACCATATGGCCGCTCGGGTGTTGGATGCTGCGTTGGATCATCCGCCGGTCACTTTCGCCATGCACGGCCATCCGACCGTCGGTGTCTATGCGCCGTTTCTCATTCGAGACATGGCCAGCCTTCTAGCTCTGGAAGTGCTGGTCCTGCCAGGCATCTCAGCGATGGACTGCCTGTTTGCCGAACTGATGGTGGACCCTTGCGTGGCCGGGATGCAAATGTACGAAGCCACCGACCTGCTGCTGCGTCGTCGACCGCTGCAGCCCGACGTACACACCTTGATCTGGCAGATAGGCTGCGTCGAAACCAGTCTGCACACGATGCGTGTTTCCAAGCCGGTACGATTCGAGCGTTTGCGATCGCACCTGCTGCGATTCTACCCTCCCCAGCACGACGTCTCGGCGGCCTACGTGACGCCGCACCCGCTGATGCCTTCGACCGTGCTTCGGTTCGCCCTACGGGACATCTGCGAACACGCTCACTTGCTGCATCCCGGTTTCACGCTGTTCATCCCGTCGGCGACCGAAAGACCGATCGAAGACCGTGAGCTGCTCCTCCTCATGAACAGCATTGAGCACCTTCGGCGGATCACCCGTTGACGCCCAGGCCGTATCGGCTGACGAGTGTGTTCTTGGAAGGCGGCGATTGCCTCGTTGACTTCCGGCAGGTGCCATCGATCGTCTCGGCGATTGTGTGCACCCTCCCGGCTTTGGTAATCATGTGGGCGTCGATCTTGCACACGGCTGTTGGAAGCGGGTACGATGACGATGAGGCAGCTCGGTGACGTCACTGAGCCGGCGCCATTTGGGAAATGTCGGTTCAAGCAAGGAGGAATGGACATGGGTGATAAGGGAAAAAGAGATAAAGGAAGAAAGGAACAGCAGAAGAAGGCCCAGCTTAGTCCGAAGGAAAAACGAAAAAGGAAGAAGGAAAAGAAGAACACATAAATGCCCCGTGCTGTCCGGTGACCTTTGCGTCCTCTCGGCGGGTTGCTGGTATTCGACGACGAGTTGGCGGAGCATCCTGGACAACTCCCGGAGACGATACGATGCTGGTTGGGGACTGCATGGGGTCCTGGAGAAGCGGTTCGGGATGATGGCGGCAGGATACATCCCGGCGGCGGATGGGTCATTTGACGGATGGCAGGTCGGGCGTCGGGTGGAGACACACATCTTCGTGGCCTTCCTGGCCTACTGCCTGACGGTGACGCTCCGGGTGAAGCTCAACATTGCTGCTCCCGGATTGACACCGC
>JAFGQA010000363.1 GCA_016935885.1 Phycisphaerae bacterium
GTTCTCAAGACGGAATCGTTACCACCGGTAGGTCGTCAGCCTGAGCCGACACCCCATCAAGACCCCAAAGTGCCAAAGTCCAGACACCGCCGGGACGGCGGTGCCACAGCCTGTCGAAAACAAAGGGGTCAAAGAACGCGCCCAAAAGAGGCGCCCGGCCACTTTGATCTCAGCCGACCCCTCGGACAAAGCGATGTCTTCGACGACAGGGTAGCCTGACCCCTCCTTCCTCGGTTGCGGTGGCCCCATGCCGCCGGTTGTTCAGCGTGAGCAATCCTCGGCGGCGGGGATCAGGCAGATGATCTCACACGGCGTGTCGCCGTCGTTCACTATGCCGTGCTTCTCCGTCGCCGGGATGAACGCCACGTCGCCCGGTTTGAAGGGCCGATCACCCTGCTCGGACTTGAAGTGGCCGGTGCCCTTGAGGACGAAGACCTCATGCTCATAGTCATGCTGATGGTGCGGCGTGTGGCCGCCCGGCGCGACCTCGAAGTGGCGCATGTGGAAGTTCTTCGCGCCGTGCTCGGGGCCGATGAGCATCCGCATCTTGACCTTCTCGGCGCCGTCCATCTCGACGTCGTTCTGCTGATAAGATTCGATGGGCTGCAGATTCATAACGCGCCTCTTTGCGGTTTAAGAGCACCCCCCGGGTTTCGTTGGCAGGTGACCCGGCTATTCCCGCAGATTATGTTCTCGCGCCGCCTTGATTGCAAGCAACCTGCGACATTGACAGCAGGATGCGATGACAGCAGTATGCTATGATAGCAGAATGGGGGTTCGTGGCAGTTCAGGCGGGTGCCACGGGCAGCTTGTCTGCCCGTGTGTCCATCGCGTGTGCGGGCACTGGCGGACAAGCCGCCAGTGGCACGCATGGTGTTCATGCATCAGCAGAACCGGCTTAGGAACACCGGCTGGATGAACGCATGATGTTGGATTTGAGCAAGGAGAGGACTGTCCTCACCGGCGGCGCGGGCTTCCTGGGCGAACACGTGCACGCGGAGCTGCTCGCGGCCGGCGCGCGGCCGCGGGATATCCTCGTGCCGCGGCGGCGGGATTTTGATCTGACGCGCCAGGCGGATGTCGAGCGAATGTTCGCCGAAATGCGGCCGACGGTCGTCATTCACCTCGCGGCGGAGGTCGGCGGCATCGGAGCGAATCGGGAGCGGCCCGGCCGCTTCTTCTACGCCAACATGGCCATGGGCCTGCACCTGATCGAACAGGCGCGCATCGCGGGCGTGAAGAAGTTTGTGCAGGTCGGCACGGTGTGCGCCTATCCGAAGTCCACGCCGGTGCCGTTCAAGGAGGAGGACATCTGGAACGGCTATCCCGAGGAAACAAACGCCCCGTACGGCATCGCCAAGAAGGCGCTCTTGGTGATGCTCCAAGCCTACCGCCAGCAGTACGGTCTGAACGGCGTCTATCTACTGCCGGTGAATCTGTACGGGCCCGGGGACAACTTCGACCCGTCCACGAGCCACGTCATTCCGGCGTTGATTCGGAAGTTCACGGAGGCCAAGGCGAGCGGCGATGATAAGGTCGTCGTGTGGGGAACCGGCTCGGCCAGCCGCGAGTTCCTCTACGTCGAGGACTGTGCTCGAGCCATTGTGCTGGCCACGCAACGATTCGGCGGCGCCGAACCGGTCAATCTGGGCACGGGGCGGGAAATCACAATCCGGGATCTGGCGAAAAAGATACAGACCCTGGTCTGTTTCGAGGGCGAGTTGGTTTGGGATGACACAAAGCCGGACGGCCAGCCCCGGCGATGCCTGGACACGACCCGTGCGGCGGAGCTGTTCGGCTTCCGCGCAGAGACCGATCTGGACGAAGGCCTCAGGCGAACGAGCGAGTGGTACAGCGCCCATGCGATTGGCTGAAGCTCGCGGATAGCGTGATCAGGAGGTCGAAAGAGGAGGCATCTTGCGGCGGCCTGCCGCCGCGAGCGATGAAGAACTGAATGGCAAAAAAAGAGGGGCCCGCCGCGAGACGGGTCCCCTGCCTACGGGCTCCCTTCCACCCTCCAGGGAACCAGATTCCCAATCCCTCCTATGCTTCCTCCAACGCGTGTTAGCCTACACGCATTGGGCCACGATGTCAACGATGTTCAAAGGGCAAGCAGAGCGCGAAACCGGGGATGGCTGAACCAACCCGGCTGCGACGACGCCGCGCTCCCGGAAGGTACCGCAAGGCCTTGGAAGGAGCACAAGTTATCGGTCGTTTGAGAGCTGAGCTGCCAAACGACTCCCGGGCCAGATGCAGTACGCTTCGGGAAAGGCCTTGAACCGGCTCTCACGCCTCGCTTAATCCGTCTTCGGGACACAACCCCTTTGTCAGGCATCCGTTGCGCGGCCGCGAGCGATGGCTTTGCGATGAGCGCGGCTGCGGTTCGGCCAAGCCCTCGCGAATCGCAAAGAGGGCCAGCCCTACACGATCATGGATGTCGAGTGTCCTCATGAGCCGCATGGTGTGATGCTCGACGGTCTTGACGCTGATGCTCATCTGCTCGGCGATTTTCTTCTTGGACATACCGCGCGCGATGTAACGCAAGGTCTCCAGCTCGCGCGGCCGTAGCGTCGCGGCGCGGGACTTCCGGGCCGTGAGCAGCCTCGCACCGGTGGAGCCCACCACGATTCGAGACTGAACCTCCTCCGAGAAACACGCACCACCGGCGGCCACTTCAAGGATCGCCTCGACGACCCTCTCTGGAGGTTCGCGCTTCGTCAGGTATCCCCTGGCCTTCACCTTCAGCGCCTCCTCAATGTACTGATCGTGCATGAACGCGCTGAGGAAGATGATGCGGGTCTCCGGCCACATTCTTGTGATCTCACGGGCGGCATCGAAACTCACCATCCCGGGCATGTCGATGTCCATCAGGATGACGTCGGGTCTGCCCGCGAGCGTCTTGGTGATCGCCTCGTCCGCAGTGCCGGCCGTGCCGGTCACGACGAATCGCGGCTCTCGTTGCAGGCGCTCGGCCAACGCGCCTCGCACCAGTGCATGATCGTCCACGAGGAGGATCTTGATTTCACGCGCCATTGTTGCTCGTCCTTCCAACCGCTGCCGGTTCCAGCAACTGAGACACCAGTGCCATCAGATCCAACATCTGAAAGGGCTTGCGCAACAGACAGCCGCACGATGGGAGGCTGTCCGCCGTCGACGCAGGGTCGTCCACCGCGCCACGCTCCTTGCCGATCCGTGGCACCGGCATCTCGCCGGCGGGATCATAGACTCCGGCGCTCCCGGTTACGACAATGAACGGGATCTTGCCATGTCTCTGCTGGGCTTCGCCAAGGAATGAAGCGCCGTCCTTCTGGGGAAGATCGAGATCAAGAACTATCAGACGTACAACGCCCCTGTGGGCATCGAGTGTCGCCAGGGCTTCCACGCCGTCAGCCGCGGGGAGGACCTCATAGCCCCGCGAGCGGAGCGTGGAAGTGATGATCGATCGCACGTGCTCGTCGTCTTCGACCACGACGACGACCTCTCCGTTTCCGTTGCGGAATCTGGGCTCAGATGGCTTTGGCTGCTCGGCGGCAGGGACGCAGCAAGGGAATGCCGCCGTGACGCGCGTGCCTCGACCGGACCGCGAGGACACTTCGATGTGCCCGTCCTGGTCGGTGACGATGCCGTGAATGACCGACATGCCCAGGCCGGTTCCTTGCCCGCGCGGCTTCGTGGTGAAGAACGGCTCGAAGACTCGAGAGCTGACCTCGTCCGTCATGCCGACGCCGGTATCTTCCACAACGAGCACCGCCTCGCCCGGTTGCCCGACCTCGCCCGACGGTCCTGTGCCCGTTCCGCATAGGCGGGTGCCACTGGCAGCTTGCCTGCCAGTGCGCATGTCCCGTGCCGGCTCTTTGCGAAGCGAGATGCGCAGAACGCCGCCGTCCGGCATGGCATCACGGGCGTTGACGGCGAGGTTCATGACCACTTGTTGGAGCTGCGTGGCGTCGGCGTTCACCCAGATCTCCGATGTGTCGGGAAGGACCTCGACCACGTCGATGGAGGCGGGCAACACGTGTCGCAGCAAGCGAAGCGTGTCGCGGACGGTCTTGACGAAGTCCACCGGCGCCTTCTCGGCGACCTTCTTGCGGCTGAAGGTCAGCAGGGCGTTGGTGACACCACGCGCCTGCCGGGCGCTCTGTTCGACCATCTCCAAGGCCCGTGCGGCCGGATGACCGTCGGGCAACGTCGTCTTCGCGAGATCCGTGTAGCCGAAGATTGCCGTCAGCAAATTGCTGAAATCATGGGCAATGCCGCCCGCGAGGAGCCCCACCGCCTCCATCTTCTGGGCTTGTCGAAGTTGGCCTTCGAGTTTGGCCTTCTCCTTCTCGGCCTGCCTGCGAGAGGTGATGTCCCGGTTGACCGAGACCGTGCCGATCCATCCACCATCTTCAGCATTCAACTGAACGAGAAAGGCTTCACAGACGCCTTCTCTCCCATCCTTGTGTACGAAATTCACCTCGCTCGACCAGTAGCCATCTTGCTGGATACCCGTGTGAATGCTGTCTGTAATCAGCTTGGCTTCCTCAGGTCTGTTCAGTAATTCCGGACTCTTGCCGATGACCTCTTCCTTGCAGTAGCCGAATATCTGTTCCGCGCCGGTATTCCAGTCGGCGATCCGGTCCTGTCTATCCGTGATGATCACACCGTCGTTGATGCTGTTGAAGACCAGGGCTTGCCGTCGCAACGTTGCCTCCGCGCGCTTGCGATCTGAGATATCAACCATCATGACGGAGAAGAACAGCGGGGCACCGTTGGAGTCGGTGATGAATGCGGCATCCATCAAGGTGGGGAAGACGTTGCCGTCCCGCCGCTTGTGCCAGACCTCTTCACTGACGTAACTGCCCTCGTGCCGGAGTTTGGCATTCATCCTGTCAACGTGCGACATTTGCTCTTCTGTGTGCAAAACCGATATGTGCGCACCAATCAACTCCTCGCGTGCGTAGCCGTGCATCCGGGCAAAGGCCTCGTTGACGTAGAGCAGCCTGCCGTCGAGATCACTGATCGCATTGCCGTGGGGGGTCCTGTCAGAAATCGTCTTGAATTTTCGTAGTTCCTCTTCCGCCTTCTTGCGCGTCGTGATGTCGCGGTCGATGCCGCGGTAACCCAGGACTCTTCCGTTCCCGTCAAGTATTGGCACGCCACTCGTCTCCAGCACCACGCGTCGCCCGTTCCGGTGAATGTTGACGTTCTCCAACCCTGCAAACGGCTCTTGTGACTCGGCGCGGACCCTGAATACGCTGGCGACCCGTTTCGCCTCCTCGACAGGCATGAAATCGAAGGGGGTCTTGCCGATCACCTCCTCGGGCTCGTAACCCAACAAGTCCTTGACTTTGGGGCTGGCATAGGTATAGCGACTATCCTGATCCATTTCCCAGACCCAGTCACTGGTTGTCTCGACCAGCGAGCGGAATTTATCCTCGCTCCTCCGCAGCGTCTCCTCCGCCTGCTTGCGTTCGGTGATGCCCCGGATGACGGCGAGCACGAACGGCTCTGTGTCAGAATGAAGGCCCGCGGAGAGGGACAACTCCACAGGGAAGACCTTGCCGTCAGCACGCAACGCAGGGAGTTCGAGTGTCTTGCCGATCGCGCCGCGCAGTCCGCCCCTCGTGAAAAAGCCCTTTACGTAGCGCGCGTGGCGCTGCTGATACCCTTCGGGCATCAGACAGTCGAGCGGCTGGCCGATCATCCGCTCCTTCGCCTGACCGAACATCGTCTCGGCCGCGGGATTGAACAGCCTAACCAATCCGTCTTTGTCGATCGCGATCATCGCATCCTTGCTCGCATCCACGACCGTTCGGAACAGTACCTCGCTCTCGCTCAACGCCTCCTCGGCCCGCTTCTGCTCGGTGATGTCGATCCAATAGCCGACAATCTCACGCGGGCTGCCATCTGCGGCACGCACCAGTCGCATTTCGTCGCGCATCCATACACAGGTGCCATCTTGATGACGAAAGCGGTATTCATGTAGGTGATGCCCGTGCTCGAACAGGCGCGGCAACTCGGAGAAGACCCGTGGCGCATCCTCCGGGTGAATATGATCAGCCCAGAAGCTGGGCCCGTCCGTGAATTCCTGCACCCCATAGCCGAGCAGTGCTTCGACATTCTCGCTGATGAACGTGGCCGGGTAAGCGCCCGCCGGCTCGCAGGTATAGATCACTGCCGGGCTGGTGGTAAGGAGAAACGATAGTCGTGCCTCGCTCTTCCGCAGCGCCTCCTCGGCCCGCTTGCTCTCGGTGATGTCCCGGCCTACCGACTGATACTCGGCGATCTGGCCGTTGTCATCGAAGACTGCCCGGTCGGTCCACTGGTGCCAGCGGATCTGGCCGTTCTTCGCGATAACGCGGTGTTCATGGCTGGCAATAGGGTTCTCACGGCTGAGCGAATCGAAATGCTCCTGCACCTTTCCGTGTTCCTCCTCGGGGATGAGCGCCATGAGGCTACTGCCGAGGAGTTCCTCGCTGTCCTTGCCAAAGCAGCGGCAGTAGGCATTATTCACGAACGTGTGTACCCCACCCGGCAGCCAGCGGCAGATCAACTCCGTTTGATCCTCCACGATTGCGCGGTAGCGGTGCTCGCTCTCCTTCATCGCCTCTTCGGCGCGCCTGCGCTCGCGGACCTCCTCCACGAGACGCCTGTTGGCGGCCAACAGGTCACGAGTCCGCTTCTCCACCCGTGCTTCCAATTCGTCGCGGGCCTTTCGCAGCGCATCCTCCGCACGCTTGTACGCCGTGATGTCTCGCGAGATGCCAACGATTCCCACGA
The DNA here is from genome assembly GCA_016935885.1 of Phycisphaerae bacterium. The sequence continues at coordinate 6,766 of JAFGQA010000363.1, forward strand.
CTTGCCCAGATGTGTTCCGGATCGGAGCCTTTGTAGTCGAGAACCAGCGCGGCTCGGTGCCGTCCGGCCCGGCCTGCTCAACCTTCGCGATCATCGGCTCGCCGCTGTTGATGAGGTGCTGCTCGTCTGCAAGGAACTCGTCAGCCATTTCCGCCGGGTAGAAGTCCGCATCCCGCTTCCCGACCACCTTGCTGGGGCCATCGACGCCGTAGAAACGCGCCAGGGCAGGATTGACCCGCGTGAACCGGCTCTCACGATCCTTGAAGTAGATGTTGTCCGGGATGTTCTCCATCAATAGCCGCAGGAACTGTCGCTCTCGCCGCAGTGCCTCCTCTGCCCGCATGCAATTGCGATGCTCGGATTCAAGAGCCGCCAGGCGTGCTCGCAACGCCTCGTTCTCGTCACGAAGCCGAGCCTCACCATTGTCAGACTCGCTCAAGGCGCTCTCCTTCTACTCTCAAGGGTCGGTCATCTTCTTCGTTGGGAACCATCCTCTAATCACGCCGATGGGACAACGACGCGCACGTGCTCGGCCGAAGCTCGCCCGCGATTGCGCCCTGCCCCCCGCGAACCAGCGGCCTTGCCACAACAGCATCCTTCCTATGGCGGCGGCCATGATACCAGCGCTGCTGTGCGGGCCAGGCCGTGCTCCGGGACCGGGACTGTTGTGCCGTTCCTACCGCCCAATGGCCAGAACAGAGACATTGTATGGTAACAAATTGCAGTGTCTTTGGGCAAGGCGCCGCGCCGACGCAGGGTCCGTGACACTTCCGGCGGCATTCGACTCTGTGTGCCACGGGCGGCCTGTCCGCCCGTCCGGTCTCTCCGGTGGGCGCATGGGGCACACACACTGGCAGGCAGGCTGCCACTGGCACGCCTAGACTGTCACAGACCCGACGCGGCAGGTGTAGGTCACGATTGTAGGTGGATTCTAATGGCGGCCAGGGGCCGCTGGTGCGAGAGTCCTTCCCGCTGGTGCGAGAATCCTTCCCGCTGGTGCGAGAATCCTTTCTCGCACCCACTTCCGGCGGAAATCTTCTCTCACACTTCGACACGAGGAACCGAGAAGGGATTCTCGGCCCAGCTTCGTCCCGCTGGTGCGAGATTCCTTCTCGCACCCACTTCCGGCGGAAATCTTCTCTCACACTTCGACACGAGGAACCGAGAAGGGATTCTCGGCCCAGCTTCGTCTTTGCCTACGGAGCTCACGTACACCCGACGCAGCGGATGCGCCGAGCAGCACATTTCGCCCGTCGCCGCTCTCACTGCTTCCCGGAACACCCAAACGGCGGATCGCGGCCGCAAGCGGTTTCAAAGGTAGCACCCCACCGAATCGCCGAGCGCTATCGGCTTACCGGCCGACCGAACGGGACGATGCCCCGGATCAACCTTCGGACTTGGCGTCGCCACGGGCGAAGATGCTGGCCACGTAGTTCAGCACATCGGTCGCGCTCGTTTCGTTGTACCCGAAGTACTTGATCAACCGCTGTTTGACGACGTCGATCTTGGCCTGGGTTTCGTCGTCGATGACCCCACTGACGACGTTCTTCAACTTGATCGTGTCGCGCTGGTCCTCGAAGAGCTTCAACTCCAGCGCCTTCTGGAGCCTGGCGTTGGTGTTGTAATCGAACTTCCGGCCGTCGAGAGCCAGCGCACCGATGTAGTTCATGATCTCCTGGCGGAAGTCGTCCTTGCGCGAATCGGGGATGTCGATCTTCTCCTCGATCGACCGCATCAGGCGCTCGTCCGGTTCGTCATCTTTGCCGGTGTATTTGTTGCGCACCTTCTCCTTCTGCGTGTAGGCGCGGACGTTTTCGATGTAATTCGTTGCAAGGCGTTTGACGGCATCCTCGTCCGCGCTGATGGCCCGCTGGACCTCGCCCTTGAGAATGTCCTCGTATTCGTCGCGGACGACGCTGAGCAACTCCTTGTATTCTTTCTTCAGATCCTCGTCGGCGATCAACGAATGGTGCGACAGCCCCGATTCAAGTTCGTTCAAGACCATGAACGGATTGATGCCCTTGTTCTGGATGGCCTGATCGTTGACGAGCGAGTTGGAAACCTTGTCCTGGATGTAGCGGGGGCTGATCCCCTGCATCCCCTCCCGCTTGGCCTCCTCGACCAATTCCTTGACGGAATCCTCGGTGAAGCCTGGAATGGATTTACCATTGTATAGCTTGAGCTTTTGCAACCGCGTCAGCCCGGCCTTCTTCGGCTCATCGAGTCGGGTCAGCACGGCCCACATCGCGGCCATCTCGATCGTGTGTGGGGCGATGTGCATGCCACGGATCTTCTCGTTGTTGAAGTCCTTCTCGTAGATCTTGATCTCGTCCTCAAGGACCACGTTGTAGGGGATGTCGATCTTGATCGTCCGATCGCGGAACGCCTCCATCAGCTCGTTGTTCTGGAGCTTCTTGTACTCGGGCTCATTGGTGTGGCCGATGATCACCTCGTCGATGTTCGTCTGGGCGAACTTCTTCGGCTTGATCACGTGTTCCTGGGACGCGCCCAGCAGGTCGTACAGGAAGGCCACATCGAGCTTGAGGACCTCGATGAACTCGATGATCCCGCGGTTTGAGATGTTCAGTTCGCCGTCGAAATTGAACGCCCTCGGATCGGAGTCTGAGCCGTACTCGGCGATCTTGCGGTAATTGATGTCGCCGGTCAGTTCGGTGGAATCCTGGTTCTTCTCGTCCTTCGGCTGGAAGGTCCCGATGCCGCGCCGGTCCTTCTCGCTCACGATGAAGCGCCTGATGACGACGTGCTCCATAACCTTCTTCCAGTCGCCGTCGTACTGCTTGAGGAGGTCGGAGAAGGTCCTGCGGCAAAACGGGTCCAGATCGCCCTCGACGATGACGCGCCGCTCCAGCGGCAGCGATTCGTTCAGCATGGCGATGACCTCGCCGCGCGCCGCCTCCGGGATGAGCTTGAGCGGCTCCTCGTGCATGGGGCAGTCCACGAGGTCAACACGGCCGTCCGCGTTGGGGAGCTTCCAGGAGAAGGTGTACATCGCCCCATCCTCGAGACGCGAGTAGTGTTCGAGGCCTTTCTTGAGCAGCCTGCAAATAGTCGATTTCGCCGAGCCGACCGGGCCGTGCAGCAACAGGATCCGGCTTTCGGTCCCGTAGCCCTGAGCGGCCGATTTGAAGAAGTCCACCAACTGAATCAGGGCCTTCTCCATGCCGAAGATCGCGTCCTCGCCGTTCCCGATCGGATCGGAGAAGAACTTGTATCGCACGAAATCCTGCTTGAGCTTGGTGTACCGCTCGGTCCCGAAATGCAGGACCATGTCGTAGATCCGCTGGAAGGCATTCCTCGCCACCCGCGGGTCGCGGGCCACGATCTCCAAGTAGTCGTCGAACGAACCCTCCCAATGCTCATCACGGAAACTCTTCGTATCGAGGTGTTTGCCGACGAGTTCCCAAATCGCGTTCTTATCAGCCATGTCGGTAACCTCCCTGTCAGGATCGAGGCCCTGGGTTCCCAAGGACTACACATCCTTCTTCTTTGATCGGTCTCGCACTACGGAGACTGCGATGCGAATACCTCGTCCTCACGCTGAATCCTATCGGACCCACACGCCAAAGTCAACTCCGGCCCACCCATAACTCCTTGAAATCAAAGGCGATACACGCAAACGCGCCTGGGCCAACCACCCCGCGCGCACGCGCCACGCCACACACGTTCATCGGTTCGACAGGCAGGCAAGCCGCGTTGCGGGTCCCGGATTTCCCAGGCGCTGGCCGTGGTCATCTTGACGGGGCAGCTTGCGGACTACTCGACACGGCTGGGCTGGAACAGGAGGCTGGCCACGATCAGGGTTGCCCCGGCCCCCAGCGCGGCGCCTGGGTGGGAGAGCAGGAGATTGGCGTGCGGTAGCCAATCAAGGTGATTCGCGAGATGGCCGGTACCGACGTAGCAGATCAGACCGGAAACAGAGGAGAGAACAACGCCAAACGCCAAGGTTGTCATCGTAATGAATCCCATCTTCCGTGCTCCTTTTCCCGGCGAGTGTCATCTGCTCCGGCGACGCCAGGAGTGCGGCAACGACCGTGCCAATGAGCACCAGCCTGCCGGTTGTCGCCCGAGCGGCTATAAAAGCGGAGTTGAGAATCACGGAGGCTGGATCACGTGGCGGTGCCGCACGTCCTCTAATCGCTGCAATGGTCCCGTGGGCAAAACAACCCCAAGTTGGGTGCGAACCGGCCTTCTTGTCCCGGGGCGATAACCACGGGCGAAGCCATCGGATCGCCGGGGGCCGTGACAGTTTCGGTGGAAGGTTGGTCGGCTTCGTACGTGTTCAGCGTTCAAACGCGGTGGCATGGGTAACGAACGACCCGCCCCACATTAGGGGCGGGCCGTTCATTACCCGTGAGAACAGGCTGGAACGGATGCCCACGGGTAAGCTCCGCCGCCGCTGGCGGCTCCGCTAACCCATGCCACTCCGCCAAGAAGCTGTTACAGGACTTTGGAGACGAGCGAGAGAATGCCCAGTGAATCATTCAATCCACCGGCTTTGGCGCCGGTGCCACGGGTTTCTTCTCGAGACGCGAAGATTCCAATCGTCAGAAGTGCAGGGTCCTGAAACAGCCTCTGAGCGCGTACTCGGCTTCAGCCGACCGGCGTTTGCCACCATCTTCCTGTGGTAGTTGGCGGTCCACTGGCACCGCGGGCCGAGTTCGGGCAAGATTTGCGGCATGGCTGACACGATCGTGCTGGTAGGAATCGACGAGGCGGGCTACGGGCCGATCCTCGGGCCGTTGGTGGTGAGCGCGTCGGCGTTCGAGGTACCGGTGGCCAAGGCCGATGCCTGCCTATGGGATCTGCTGCACAGAAGCGTGGCCCGGGCGGCTTCGGCGCGTGAGACGCGGCTGGCGATCCTGGACAGCAAGAAGCTGTACCGACGCAAAGCGGGCGTGGCCCGGTTGGAACGTTCGGTGTTATCGGCCATCGGCGCGTGGCGCGGCTCGCCGGCGTCAATGCGAAGTCTGCTAGGCCTGTTGTGTCCTGACGTGCTTGGGAAACTCTCCGAGTACCCCTGGTATCGCGAGGCGGACATGGCGATACCGACCGCGGCGGACGCCGGTGGGATCCGCATCGCGTCCGGCTTGTTCGCACGGGACCTGGCGGCGCAGCCGGCGCAGCTTGCGGGCTGCTTGTCGGAGGTGCTGCTGGAGGGACACTATAACCGCTTGGTCGGCAACACACAGAACAAGGCGGTCGTGCTATCCGGTCTGACATTGCGGTTGATGCAGCGCGTGGCCGACGCCCATCCGAATCGCGAGCTGCGCATCCACGTCGACAAGCAAGGTGCCCGCGAACACTATGGGGCGCTGCTGCTGCGCGCGTTTGAGAGCCGCCGTTTGAAGGTGTTGGAGGAAAGCGACGAATACAGCGCGTACGAATTGACCGGCGGGCAGGCGCGATGGCGGATCAGCTATCGTCAATCAGGGGAATCGCATCATCTGTCGGTCGCCCTGGCAAGCCTCGTCAGCAAGTACATCCGCGAATTGCTGATGGCGTGCTTCAACGCCTATTGGACGAGCCGGGTCCCGGAATTGCAGCCGACGGCGGGCTACTACCAGGACGGCCTGCGGTTCCTGCGCGAGGTGCAGCCGCATCTGCAACGCCTGGGCGTGGTGCGGAACCAACTCGTGCGGCAACGATGACGAATGACGCCGATACGCGATCGCCGACGACGGGCCACGGGCCTCAGCCCGTGCGGCCTTCCGCTCACCGGGGGCGCCCACGCGCATGGCCGGCCTGGCTGAAGCGATGGCTGGAGCGGCACCAGACACCCGTTTCGTTCTGGCTGCACGTGGTCGGCATTCCGATGGCGGTTGCTGCGCTCGTGCTGGCGGTCGTGCAACTGTGGCAGGGCCGTTGGGACCTGTGGTGGCGACCCGGCGTGCTGCTTCTCGTCGGGTACGTGCTGCAATGGATCGGCCATAGGGTCGAGGGCAACGACATGGGAGAGGTGATCCTAATCAAGAAGCGATTGGGCAAGCCGTACGTCGCGGTCTCCCCGCGGTGCTCGGAGGAAGACGATCAGGCCGGCGCCGCCTGATGACTGACGACCGACAACTGAGTGACTATCTTAAAGTGGGCGTCACGGGCAGCTTGTCTGCCCGTGCACTGGCGGACGAGCCGCCAGTGGCACCCGAGACGGCGCCCAAAGCGGCGTTTTGAGATGCTATCCAAAGACATGAGGCGAGCGTGTGAACGTGGCACTGGGACAGGTAAACCACGGCGACTGCATCGAGGGCATGGCCGCGATGGAGGCGGGTTCGGTGGACCTGGTCTTCGCCGATCCGCCGTTCAACATCGGCTACGACTACGATGCGTACGACGACAAGCAAGAGCACGAGGTCTACATCGACTGGAGCCGTCGATGGATGCGGGCGGTACATCGGGTCCTCAAGCCCAGCGGCACGTTCTGGCTGGCGATCGGTGACGAATACGCGGCGGAGCTGAAGCTCATCGCCCAGGGTGCCTTCCCTGGCGTGCCGCTGCTCGACGAGGACCCCGCACGGTCCGCGCCGACCGAGACGCCGCCCCCGACCCGCCGCCGCGGACGGCGGCGGCGGTCCCAGATCGAACCGTCCGCCCGCGGCTTCCACTGTCGCAGTTGGGTCATCTGGTACTACACCTTTGGCGTCCACTGCACGCAGAAATTCACCCGCAGCCACGCGCATCTGTTCCATTTTGTAAAGGACCCGAAGGATTTCACCTTCAACGCCGACGACGTCCGCGTGCCGTCGGCCCGGCAACTGGTCTACGCCGACAAGCGCGCCAACCCGAAGGGGCGCATGCCGGACGATACGTGGATCACCCCGCCGGGGGGGCCTTCCGGCGGGTACGACCACGAGCCTGGCTCAAAGGCCCCGACGGATTCGAGCGAGATTCGACGCCGCCCGACGCGCCCCGGCCCGCCGACGCACGACGGCTTCATTCTTCGCCCCCAGGACTTGCCCGAGGGTTTCACGCCCGACTCGGACACGTGGTACTTCTCCCGCGTGGCCGGCACGTTCAAGGAGCGCGAAGGCTGGCACGGATGCCAGATGCCCGAGCAATTGCTCGGCCGAATCATCCGCGCCTGCTCCAACAAGGGCGATCTCGTCCTGGACCCGTTCGTCGGCAGCGGCACGACGCTTGTCGTGGCCAAGAAGCTCGGCCGACAGTGCATGGGGTTTGAACTGTCTCAGGAATACGCCGACCAGGCCAGGAAACGTCTCGCCGCCGCCGCCACGGGCGATCGGTTGACCGGTTTCGAGGAGCCACTCGTCAGCGCGCCAGGGACTCTGAGCAGAAGCGTAAGACACGACAGCGATGCACAAGCGACGTTTGACCTCGAAGCTGAAAGCAGCGATACGGCGAAGCCCCAGCCGCGCGCAAGGAGGGCCGAAGCGAAGACCGGCACTTCGACAAACAGAATGGCGTCGGCATAGCCTCAAGTCTTGCAGGGGCCGGCGTGCCGGATCCCGTGCCTTCACACGGCGACGGTGCGGGTGGGCTTGAGCACCGGTCTCGAAACATGGCCGCCCGTGATTGTGCCGCGCGAAGCCAGGGCCTCTCGTGGGAAGGATGTCATCGTGCGCAAGTTCTCCCTCCTCCGCCGTCGACTCAAGCAGGCCGGGGTCATTGCGTGTGGACTGGTCCTGCTGGTCATGGCCGTCACTTCACTGTGGTTCCTTGACTACGCCAAGGCACAGCCCCCTGCGCATGCGGCCGCGATCATCGCAAGTCGGGTCGTGCTTATGGTCGGCGCGGTGGCGGTGGCTTTGGTGCTCTTGCGTGACCGCCACGCCAGCGACCGCACGCCTTATTGCCCAA
>JAFGQA010000364.1 GCA_016935885.1 Phycisphaerae bacterium
GTTCTCAAGACGGAATCGTTACCACCGGTAGGTCGTCAGCCTGAGCCGACACCCCATCAAGACCCCAAAGTGCCAAAGTCCAGGGGTAACGAACGACACGCCCCCGTGGGGCGTGTCGTTCGTTACCCATGCCACGCCGTTTGAGCGATGAACACGTTCGTGCCGGTAGCACGAGCAAAGCCCCTGGAAGGGGCCGAAGCGTGCCGCTGTCGCAAGCCTGCTGGCGATGGCTCAATTGCTCGGTCCGGCGCGGAGGCGGCGGGCCAGGATCAGGCTGCCAGCGGTCGCGCAAGCGGTGGCGACGAAGAGCAGCACCAGGCACGGCAGCCAGATCCCACGGATTCCATCGTGATGAACAAGGGCGTCGAGGCCGAAGCCTTCGTTGCGGATCAGGGCGATGAAGCCGTCGTAGGACCAGCCGTTGATGGTGAACAGGCCGATCGGCTGCATCCACGACGGCATGACGAAACGGGGGACCATGCTCCCGCCGATGGCGCTCATGGCGAGGATGACCGTCGTGCCGATGCCGTCAAGCTGCTCGCTCGTGCGGCAGAGCGAGGCCATGAACATGCCGAAGCCGGTGGTCGCCAGGCAGGAGACGACGGTCAGCACGAAGAGCCCGCCGGCGATGCTCCAAACGGCCACGCCGAAGACGAGCCAGGCATAGACGTACATGACGTAGCATTGCACCATCGCCAGGACAAACGCGCTGAGCATCTGCCCGAGAAGGATGTGGGCCGGCAGGATCGGCGCGGCCAAAAGCCTGCGGACTTCACCGCTCTGAAGCTCCTCAAGCAGGCCGCGAGCGGCACCGGTGGAGCCAAACAGCAGGAACATCGGCACGATGCCGGCCAGGAAGGTGTGTTTGGCGGCGATCTGCATTCGGTTGGGAGCGAGGCCGTGCCTCTGGATCTTGACCAGCGTGCTGGGGCCGTCATCGGGTTTGGCCTGCTCGGTGGGATTGGACGCCGTATTGCCGAGGGCGCGCAGGTTCTCGAAGCGCGCAAACAGGGCGCGTCCGGCGGCCATTTGGATCATGCCCGCAACGACGTTGGCTTCCATCTGCTGGGTCTCGTCGAAGTGGAGTTCCACGCCTTCGTGGGCGTCGCCGGACAGGACGTTGGGGGCCTTCGAGTAGCCTTTGGGGATGACCAGGGCGACGCGGAACTTGCCCTTGTCGCGGATCAGATGGCGCGCCGACTCCACCGTGAGCGGTGGCCCGTTCGGCTCCTCGTTCTCCGTTTGGATCACGACGACGTTGTTGGCGGCCAGCATGTCGATCAATTGCCGTGACTCACGTGTCCCATCGAGATCCACCACGGCGACGCGGAACGGCCTGCCCGCCGGCCCAGCGAAGATGAGCGTAAACACGCTGTACAACACGATGCCTGGCAGAAAGACTACCGCCAGAACCGCCCGCATCCGTGAGAGGATTCGAAGCTGTTTGCCGGCCAGATATAGGATGATGCGTAAGGATCGCATGAGTACCTCAAGCACCCTGACTGTACGTTTCCTGAAGAGCCGCGGGCCTTGCACGTGTTTAGCGGCGTGGCACGGGTTGGCGGAGCCGCCAGGGGCGGCGGAGCTTACCCGTGGGCATCCGTTCCAGCCTGTTCTCACGGGTAATGAACGACCCGCCCCCGCGGGGCGTGTCGTTCGTTACCCATGCCACCCCGTTTGAGCGATTAGCGCGTACAGGGCTTCAGCCTGCCGCTCGTCTGGTCTTGTTGTCGCTTCTCAATCTCGTAAGGCACGTCCGGTCAGCTCAAGAAAGACGGTCTCCAGATTCGGTTCGTGGATGCTGATCGCCCTGGGTCGGATGCCGATCTCGTCGGCCGCGCGAAGCGCATCCAACAATGAACAGTCAGTCCCAGTAACGTTCAAATGGGCCACATCGCCATCGAGCGTCCACACGACGTTCCCAAGGCGGGCAGCGAGCCGCTGGATGACGTCTTCCCGGAGGTTGTCGGCTTCGATCATCAGGTCTCGCTTTGCCTTGACGGCTTGTGTCAGTTCGGCCAGCGTTCCAGTTGCCAGGATCTTGCCGTGGTCGATGATCGCGATCCGCCTGCAAAGGCGCTGTGCCTCTTCCATGTAGTGCGTTGTGTAAAGGACTGCCCGGCCCTGCTCGGCGAGGCGTTCGACCGTTTCAAAGATGTATGCCCGCGCCTGCGGATCGACACCGGCCGTGGGCTCATCCATGAGCAGCAAGTCGGGCTCGTGCAGCAGCGCCGCGGCGATATTCAGCCGCCGCTTCATCCCGCCGGAGAACGTCCTCACCTGATCGGAAGCTCGATCGCTCAGTCCGACCGCTCCCAGCATCTCGGCCACGCGGCGTGCGAGGGCTTGGCCGTGCAGGTCGTAGAGCCGTCCCACCAGCATCAGGTTCTCGCGGGCCGTCAGCTTCTCCGAGAGGCTGATCTCCTGCGGCACGTAGCCGAGCTTGCGTTTGTACTCGGGCGAGGTCGAACGAATGCTGCCATCCACAGTGACTTCGCCCTGATCCGCCGTCAGCAGCGCCGCGATGATGTTGATCGTGGTGGTCTTGCCGGCGCCGTTTGGCCCAAGCAGGCCCAAGACCTCAGTGGCGTCGATGGAGAAGCTGACGCCGTCGACCGCGCGGACGTTGTCATAGGACTTGTGGAGATTCGAGACCTGCAAGACCGGCACCGCGTCGCTCCCGCCGCGTGACGTTGGTTTGCGTTCAAGACGACTTAGCCGGGCATTGTACGGGTAACTGGGAGTGGCCTGCTACCCAAGAAGGTACCCCGCTGTGATGAAAGCCCTGTGGCCCCTGTGGGCGGCAGAAGGGGACTTCTATGAGGCGGAAGAGACGTGCACGAGAGCGGATCGTTCAGATGTGACATCGGCCGTGCAGGTGTCGTTGGGCGTAGGAGATTCTCGACGCCTGCATCAAGCACAAGGAACCATAGAAGTCGTGCAGCTTCCCTCGAATCTTCTGTGCCCACCGCCCCGTAGCGTGTGGGGACAACGGAGAATCCGCACACGGTTTCGCTGGCTTCTCAACCGGCTTCCGCTTAGACTTCCTTACGATGACACGGCCCTTCATGGCACGACCTCGCTCGGGCACCTGCCAGCGAGCGTCATGGCAGGGATTGTTGGCATCACACCGTGCAACCAGGAGGTGTCCGGCGGTTGCATGACGTGTTGCATCGCAGAGACTTCTGTCGCCACGGGAGTGTAGCTCAGTCGGTAGAGCAACGGCCTTTTAAGCCGTGGGTCCAGGGTTCGAGCCCCTGCACTCCCAGTTTCCTAAACGCTCCTGCCCGATCGGCTTCAAGAAGAAAAGGGAGTCTTTCGCGAACCAGAACGGCCGCAGTCTTCGGGCTTTCGGGGGCAGTCCGGGGCCAGTCTGCCTCGCCACGGCGCCCCGTATGGGAGTGAAAGACCTCTTCTCGGAACAGAGTGACCCCAAACTGAACATCTTGGAGTGGAGGCGCGAGAAGAAAGCCTCGACACCTTTCGCCAAGGCCCTGTCGGGAAACGACTCATCCGATTAGCGGCGGCCGGACTTGAACCGGCGACCCAGGGCTTATGAATCCCTTGCTCTGCCAACTGAGCTACGCCGCTGCCATCATGACGACGGCCACATGCCATGTGCAGTAGTCTCCCTATATATACGCGGTGTGGCTTGCTGATTCAAGGCGAAAAGGTCCCGCCGGCCCGGGTCCGTGACAGTCTGGGCGGGTGCCACTGGCAGCTCGCCTGCCAGTGCATATGCCCCCGCGCCCACCAGAGAGACCGCACGGGCGAACAAGCCTGCCTGTCGGCAGACAGGCCGCCCGTGGCACACAGAATCGAATGCCGCCGGAAGTGTCACGGACCCTGCCGGCCCTGATGTTGCCCTGGCGAATGTGTATCGACGCCTGTCGAGGCCGGCCGGAGTCCCCGACCTTGGCCGGGCACCTGCTTGGCGGGCTGCCTGCTGGGATTGCGTCCGGCAGGCGAGGGCGCGATCCGTGACACGGAACCGTAAGCCCCTCCACGTTGGGCCCTTTGCCTTACCGCGTCGCCGTAGCGGGATCTGCTGAACACGAGCGACCGATCCCTGGTCGGTTTGGAGTACCATACAGCCATGAGCACCCAAATCATCAGCATCGGCACCGAACTCGTGTTCGGTCAGACCATCGACACCAACGCCGCTTGGCTTGCGCAACAGCTTGCTGGCCTCGGCATCCGATGTTCCAAGCACGTCACCATCGCCGACGACCGCGCCGTCATCGCGAACGCCATCTCCGTGGCATCTGCGGAGGCTGACCTCGTGCTCGTCACCGGCGGCCTCGGCCCCACGCCCGACGACCTCACTCGCCACGCCCTCGCCGACGCCCTGGCTGCGGCTCTTCGATTGCACCAGCCGAGTCTCGACAAGATCGCCGCCTTCTTTCGTCAACGCAGGCGCACCATGTCCGAGGCCAACCGCATCCAGGCCATGATTCCTGAATCCGCCCACCCGATCGAAAACACGTGCGGCACGGCCCCCGGCTTGCACGCTCGCCTGAACGACGCGGACGTCTTCGTCATGCCCGGCGTCCCTCGAGAGATGAAGACCATGTTCGACCGCGACATCCGCCCGGCACTGTGGCACCGGCGCCTTGCCGGTGGTCCACACGGCCCGTCGGTCATCCTGCAACACACGCTCCAGACATTCGGCTCTCCAGAATCCGAACTCGGTGAGAAGATCGCCGACCTGATGGAGCCCGGCCGCAATCCGTCGGTCGGCACCAGCGCCGCGGACCTGGTCATCTCCATCCGCATCAACGCCCACGCCTCCACGCCAGACGAGGCCCGCCGCCTCATAGACGCCGACACCGCTGAGATCCGTCGCCGACTCGGCCAAGTGGTCTTCGGCGAACAGGGTGACACGCTTGCCCACGCCGTCGCCAAGTTGCTGAAGGACCAGCACAAGACCATCGCCTCCGCGGAGTCCTGCACCGGGGGCCTGATCGCCAAACGCCTCACCGACGTCCCCGGCTCCAGCGCTTACATGGTCCAGGGCCTCGTCACCTACGCCGACGAGGCCAAGCACCGCTTGCTCGATATCCCCATGGACCGGATCGAGGCCCACGGCGCAGTCAGCCGCGAGGTCGCCGAGGCCATGGCCGCCAATTGCCGCCGCCTCGCCAACACCGACTACGCCCTTTCGAGCAGCGGCATCGCCGGGCCCACAGGCGGCACTCGGGACAAACCAGTTGGCCTCGTCTACATCGCCCTCGCCGACGCCGCCCAGACCACGGTCAAGGAGCTCCGCCTCGGCGAGACCCTCCCGCGCGACGCCATCCGCGACCGGACGGCCAAGCTCGCCCTGAACCTGCTTCGGCTTCGCCTCATTGGATCCTGTTGAGCGGGATTCCGGCTCCGCAACCTGGTCCGTGACAGTTCAGGTGAGTGCCACCGGCAGCTCGTCTGCCAGTGTGTATGCCCCATGTGCCCACCGGAGAGACCGCACGGGCGGACAGCCGCCCGTGGCACCAAGAATCAAATGCTGCCGAAAGTGTCACGCAGGATCGAATGCCGCAGGAAGTGTCACGGACCCTCGGCCACGGCATTCGTGGCGGAGTACCCGCCGCTGAGGAATGACTCCTGACAGCAGACGGCTCCTTTCTACCGTAGCTTCTCTGTGCTGATGGAAGACGCCGGATGGTTGGCACGGCGGCCGAGACATTTGCACAGCAGATCGACCGTCTTCGCCGTCGCGCCCGTGTTCCGGCGGACGACGTCCTGCGCCATCCGCCCCATGACATGGGCGCCTTCCCGGTCTTCGAGGAACCGCCGCAGCGTGGGGGCAAGATCCCGCGGGTCGTCCAGTTGCACGGCGGCGTTGGCCCGAATCAACTGCTCGGCGACGTCCGCGAAGTTCTCGACATGGGGCCCGAAGCACATCGGACATCCCAGACCGGCAGCCTCCATCAGGTCCGAGCCACCCATGGGCACGAGCGACCGGCCGACGAAGACCGCGTCCGCCAAGGCGTAGAACTTCCGCAACTCGCCCATCGTGTCCCCGAGGATAACAGTGATCCGGTCGTTTGACGCGGCAGCATCGCCTCCTTCCTGGTCGTCGCCGGTCCGCGCGGGCTGAAGCCTGCGGCTCGTCGAATCCGGATGGTGGCTTCGCCGTCTGCACTCGAAGCCGCGGGCCTCGACAAGCCGGGCAACTTCGTCGAAACGCTCCGGTTTCCTCGGAATGATGGCGAGTTGTAGGTCCGGGTGATCGGAGCGAAGTTCGGAGTGTGACGTCAGTAGCAGTTCCTCCTCACCGGGACCCGTGGAGCCCGCCACGAAGAGGGGCCTGTCGCTGTCGATGCCCAGCGCCCTCGCCAGCCGGTCGTCGCCGGGAACGCTGTCAGCGATGATCGCGGTGTCGTATTTCATGGTGCCGGTGACGGCGATGCGGTCCTTCGGAATGCCGAGTTCCTCGAATCGGGCGGCGTAGGTTTCGTTCTGGGCGGCAGTCCAGGTAATGCCAGCGAACATCCTGCGCGTCAGGCCGCGGACAAGGGGCTTGCGGAAACGGCGCATGGATCGTTCTTCGGTAACGCGGCCGTTGCCGATGCCGACCGGGATGCCGCGCCGGCGGGCCAGGCGCACGAAGTTGGGCCAGACTTCGAGCTCCATCAGAACGATGGCGTCCGGACGGATTCGATCCAGCACGCGGCCCACGACGAACGAGAAGTCGAGCGGATAGCGAAAGACCTGCTTCGCGGGATAGTGCCTGCGGGCCGCCGCGTAGCCGGTATCGGTGGTCGTCGAGATAACGATATCGTAGGCGGGCAGACGTCTCTCAATCTCGGTGACAAGGCTTCGTGTGGCGTTGACCTCGCCAAGCGAAACGGCGTGGATCCAGATGCAGGGCTTGCGATTTGGACCAAGGCGCCGCTTGATGAATCCGAATCGCTCGCCCCAGCCGCGGCGGTTCTTCTTCAGAACGAGCATCTGGTACAAGAGCCATGGCAGGTAGAGAATCGCCAGCGGAATGTAGGCCAAGTCTAGCAGGAGCGGCGGCATGGAGACGGAAGCATGAGGACGCGACGAGGACCGACTGAACGCAATCGACACGGGGGCGTGAGGCCGAAACCGCCGCACGCGCTGACCGTCATCCGACGTCGTCCTCCATCCTTCATCCTTTCTTCTTCTTCTTCTTCTTGAGACAGCAATGCTTGTACTTCTTGCCGCTGCCGCAGGGACAGGGATCGTTGCGGCCGGGCTCGGCTTCCTCCTTCTTGATCGTCTCCGGCGGTGGCGGCAACGGCATCTCGTCCTCGCTGGGCAGGCTTTTCAGGTATCGCTCCTTCTCCTCGCGCTTGCGTTCGTACCGATCGTCGAACTGGTCTGGGCCTTTTGCCACAATCCTGACTCCCATGAACTCGACGCATTCGCCGTAGACGTCGCCGAAACAAAGCACGCTACAGACAGCTATCTTACAACCGCTTCAAGCCGTGGCACAGGTGCCGAAGTCCATGCCACGATCGCCATCTCTGCCAGTCTGGCCACACGATGCGCCAGAACAGGCCCACAGCCTATCACGCCTCGGCGTGGTGATCCAAGCCGTCGGGCGACGCACGCTCACATCGGGCTCCGTGACACTTCCGGCGGCATTCGATTCCAGGTGCCACGGGCAGCTTGTCCGCCCGTGCGGTCTCTCCGGCGGGGGCATGGGCGTACACACTGGCAGACAAGCTGCCAGTGGCACCAGCCTGAACTGTCACGGACGCCCGACATCGATCCTGGGTCGAGGCCCCGCCTCCCAGGGCTCGTTTCATGGGCGGGGACAGAAGCCGTCCTGCCTCCAAGGCCATCGAGATCGCAACCTTCGATGTCTACTGAGGTTAGAGTACTTCACGGTTGGATCCACCTGTGGCACCGCCGTCTCGGCGGTGGATTCACGGGCGAGACGCCCGTGCCACAGTCACAGGCAAGCGTGAACTGCTCTAGCACACGTTCAGCAGTGACTCCGCCACCCACAGCCGCGACCGATCAGCAGCATTTTTCGTTCAAAGATAGGGTGAATACCCGATTGAACGGGCCGCGCCAGCCGGATACAAGAGAGTCTCCTATTCCCCCCTCCGGAAGGCGCCGGGTTTGCTGCGGGCTCCCGGCGTTTTCCATTTACGAACACACCCTAACAGCCCGTGGCAAAACTGTGGCACCGGCGCCAAAGCCGGTGGTCTTCATGGTCAGGAACGGCGTTTCCGAACCGCTGTTTTCCCTTCTACGACGGGCTGCTAGAGCAGTCTAAGCTTGAGATTGCCTATGCCGCCGACGCCGATCCGAACCGCGACCGTGAGGGAGCGGTCAGCCTTCACCCTTGA
>JAFGQA010000365.1 GCA_016935885.1 Phycisphaerae bacterium
AACGACACGCCCCCGCGGGGCGTGTCGTTCGTTACCCGTGCCACCACATTTGCGTTACCCGTGCCACCCCGTTTGAACACTAAACACTCACGAGGCCCGTGCCACAGGAGGTCTTGGCACAGGCTCGAAGACATCCCGGAATCGCTATTGGGATGCGGACGAGCAGCGGTATGATGCCGACTCGGCGAAACCGGCGCTCGGTGTGCCGGCTGATACCAAGGGAGTCGTGAATTGACGGATGAGATCGTCCAGACCGATGACGCGACACGGCGGCCACCGACGGTCGTCAAGCGGCAGTCCGTGCCGGTTGTTCGTTGCGGAATCAGCGGGGTCCTGATGGGCTTGGCCAACCTCGTGCCCGGCGTGAGCGGCGGCACCATGATCCTGATCATGGGGCTGTACGACGACTTCGTCTCCGCCGTGGCGGACGCCACGCGCCTCTCGTTCACCAGGCGGAACATCGTCTTCCTGACGATAGTGGCGACCGCCGCACTCGCGACCATCGCTTCCCTGGCCGGGTCGCTGGCCGGTCTGGTGAGAGACTATCCCTTCGCGATGTACCCGTTGTTCATTGGTTTGACGCTTGGGGGTGTGCCGCTGTTGTGGCGAATGATGCGTCCGGCGCGCGGTGGCTCAGTCGCCGCAGTCGTGGCGGGCGTAGCATTGATGGTGGCCATCGCCGCTGCCAAACCGGAGGATGTGAAGCGAAGCGACGTGGACAACGGACAACCGGGTGCCGCAATCGAGTCGAAGTATGGTCTTGATTTGGTGGCCGGCGTGTTGGGAATGAGCGCGATGGTGCTGCCCGGGATTTCTGGCGCATACATGCTGCTCATTCTGGGCCGGTATGAGGCGGTGCTCACCGCGGTGGACCAGGCCAAGAAGTACGCGTTGTCGCTCGGAGAGTCGGGTGATTTGGCCTCGCTCCACGTGATCATCCCGGTAGGAATCGGGGCGATCATCAGCCTGATCGGCTTCACAAACCTGCTGAAGTGGTTGCTGTATCACTATGAGAAACCGACGATCGGGCTGCTGTTGGGCATCGTGATTGGGTCGGTGTTCATGTTGTGGCCGGAGGCCAATGTCGGCAGTCCACGCGAATACGGTATCGCAGGCGTCATGTTGCTGGTGGGTGTGGGGGCCGCCTTGGGCTTGCTGCACGTGGGGACGAGGCTGGAACAGAAGAGTCACACTTGAGCACACAAGTGGATTGAGGGTCCCGGGCGATCGCCGCCAACCGCAGATGTGTGGTCAGCGGTGGAGGGGCGTGGCAGGACGTCTCCAGAAAACATTGGCCGCAGGCAGCTTGGCGGTGATACAATCCAACGACGGGCAAAGACATGCCGCCACGCAACCGGGCTGCCAAGCAAAGGACCGCAACAGGGTGGAAACAAAGTTGGCACGCCATCCGAAGATCTGCAACCGGCAGGTCGTTCGCCGCTCGGCAGCGGCGAAGGTGAACCTAACGCTGTCGGTGTTGGGGCGGCGGCCGGACGGTTTTCACGAGATCGAGTCATGGGTCGTGCCCGTCGGGTTGTCCGACGAGTTGACGTTTGCGCCGGCAACAGCGTTGTCGTTGGTCCTTCGTGGGGGGGCTTCCGGGGCACCAGCGGACGCATCGAACCTCGTGTGGCGAGCCGCGGCGGCCCTGGCTGCGGCGGCGGGCCGGCAACCGGATGTGGAGATCGAGCTGGAGAAACGCATCCCGGTCGGCGCCGGGCTGGGAGGAGGGAGCAGTGATGCCGCCGCGACGCTCCTGGGGCTGAACGCGTTGTGGGGCTTGAACTGGCCCGTAGGGCGGCTGGTTCCGATCGCCGCGCGGTTGGGCTCGGACGTGCCGCTGTTTCTGCAACCTGGGCCGGCGGTGATCCGCGGCCGGGGCGAGCGTGTGCAACGACTTGTGACGAGTTGGAAAGGTTGGCTCGTGCTCGTTGTGCCGTCGTATGGGGTCTCGACGGCGGAGGTATACCGGCGCTGGAGGGCGCGGGCGCAGCCGCGTCCCACGCGAAGAGCGGCGTGGTCCCGGTCGTCATGGCGCGCGGCGGAATTGTCTTCGCAATTGTTCAACGATTTGGAGGAGGAGGCATTTGCCTGCGAGCCGCGACTGGCGAGATTGCACGCGAACTTGGACGGACTTGCCGGACGGCGCGTGCGCATGACGGGTAGCGGAAGCTGCCTGTTTGCGATCTTCGATTCGCAAGCAGAGGCCGAGGACTGGAAACGGCAGGCATCCGCCCGGCCGGACGAAGGAGAGACGATGGCTGTGGTCCGGACGATGTGAGCGGCCAGAGGACGATTAGGGATAGCGAATTGCGAATAGCGAGTGGCGAATTGCGAATAGCGAGTGGCGAATTGCGAATAGCGAATTGGGGATCACTCGCCATCGGCGAGCCCTGTGCGTTGTTTTGCCGTGATAGTTACTACTACGAGTCTGCAACATGGTTGTCACGGAGGCTGACGGATGAACATCACGGAGATCCGCGTCAAGTTGGTCAACGACAAGACGGAACGGTTGCGGGCGTTTTGCAGTGTGACGTTGGACGGCGAGTTCGTCATCCGAGACTTGAAGGTTATCGAGGGCACGAGCGGACCGTTCGTAGCCATGCCTTCGCGGAAGCTCGCGGACAGGTGCCGGAAGTGCGGCTGCAAGAACCATTTGCGGGCGCGCCACTGCAACGAATGCGGCGCGCGGCTGAACGAGAACCGCGCCCCGCGTGACCCGGCGGGCCGGGCGAAGCTCCATGCGGATGTGGCCCATCCGATCAACGCCGCATGTCGAGAGCAGCTCCAGGATGCCGTGACCGAGGCGTACCGGTCTGAGATGGAGGAAGCCAAACGGCCGGGCTATCAGCCCTCATTGCTGGATCACGACGACGATCAGGACGATCAGGAGGCCACCACGGCCTCGGACTACGACGAGCTGATTGCGGAGCTGAAGGGGCCAGCACCGGCGAGCCAGACAGGCCGGCGCGGCGATATGCGGATGGCGGGCACGGGGCGCGAGCGCGGGGATACTGGGGATACTCCGGAGAAGAAGGAGGAATCAAACGGGGAATCAGATTCAGTGGCGGTGAAGGCATCACCGCTGGATTCATCCGCTGCCGCGCCGCAAGAGCCCAGACCCACCGATACGCTCGGGGACGACGGTTTCGGCACGGGGATCTTGTAGTTGTGCGTCGGTCGTCTGCCCGGAGGCGTCTGTGAGGGCGGCATCCGATTCCGTGTGTGACGGGCGGTTTGTCCGCCTGTGTGGCGTCTGTGGTGGACGCTCGGGGCATACGCACTGGCAGGCAAGCTGCCAGTGGCACCCGCCGAGGTACATTCGTTGCAAGGCGTGCCGGCGTGCCAGCCCCAGACGTTGTAATTCGCATGCGGATACGGAATAATAGGAATGGGAGAGTATCGAGTTACGGTTTTGGCACGGATTGGAGGCTGAAGCATGTTGTCGAAGAATTCGAGGAACGGCGTACGGTCGCTTCTGGTGGGGTCTTCGTTGCTTACCGCGCTGTTGATCGGCGCGCAGGCACGGGCTGAGGAGACCATCGTCAAGAACGACTCGGTGGTCGACTTTGGGCAAGCAGTGATTGTGGGCGACTTCATCCAGGGCGAGATGGCCGGGGCACGCCTCACGTCACCGTGCGACGGCACGATCGTCGCGGTGCAGATTCTGTGGCTGGAAGGCGTTGCCGGTCACGGGCAGAGTCTGGAAGAGGCTATCCACATTTATGACGATGATGGTGCCGGCTTCCCAGTGCCTGGGACCCAACTGGCTCTGCTCGAGGGGCCGGTCATGACTCCGGGCTATATGAACGAGTTCCGTTATCTGGATGAAGCGCAGACCATCCCGATCAACGTGCCCGTTACCGCTGGCCAGAACTTCTACGTGGCGTTCGAGTTCTACAATCCCACGAGCGTCAACCTCCCACCTTTCGGGGACGGCACGCCAAGTGTCGTCCGCGACACAAGCGGCTGTCAGGCGCAACGGAACATCCTGTACGCAATCCCGGGGGGGTGGATCGACTTCTGCGACTACCTCCTGGGAGACATTGTGATTCGGGCCGTCATCGATTGCCCCGGCGCCACCGGCGCCTGTTGCCACGCCACGGGCATCTGCGAGAACGAGGTGGAGGAGGAGGATTGCCAGGGGTTTGGGGACCAGTGGCATGAGGACTTGGCTTGTGGTGAGATCACGTGCACGGCCCGCGGAGCCTGCTGCCGGATGGGCGGGTGCTTGCAGCTCGTGCAGCAGGCGACCTGCGAACTGGTCGAGGGCGTCTATGCCGGCCACGGAACTGACTGCGGCGACGACGTCTGTGTAGCCGGGGCCTGCTGCATCGAGGAGACGGGGGAGTGCATTCTGAATTTCGGATTCCAGTGCGCCGGACTTGGCGGCGACTACCTCGGACCCGGCACGAGTTGCGACCCCAACCCGTGCCCGCAGCCCACAGGGGCTTGCTGCATTGGCCTGATCTGCTTCTCCGACCAAACGGAGGAGGAATGCACGGGTGCCGCCGGCGACTGGGCCGGGCCGTGGACCACGTGCGATGACAACAGCGGCAGCGGCTACGCGGATGCGTGCGAGTGCCTGGGCATTCCCGTGGGCGACTTCGAGATCGACGGCCTCGTTGACGGCCTCGACATCCAGGGCTTCGTCACCGAATTCATCAACCAGGTGCCGGGTTCCGGTGGCTACTGCCGGGCGGACATCGATCGGGACGGCGTGCTGGACGGCGACGACATCACCGACTTCGTGATGTGCCTTCTGACTGGCACTTGTCCGCCAGAATAACCGGGCGGTCTTGCGTTTCGGCTGGTGTCGCGCGGGGCGGCGAGACTGCCTCGGTCCACACGGTGGTAACAGCCCGTGGTAAAAGGGAAAACAGCGGTCCGGAAACGCCGTTCCTGACCGTGAAAACCACCGGCGAGACGCCGGTGCCGCAGTTTTGTCACGGGCTGCTAAGCCCGTTCTGCTCATGTTGAACGGCGTGGGTGCCAACTGGCGGCTTGCTCGCTCGGGTGCCACTGGCGGCTTGTCCGCCAGTGCCTGCACACGTGATGGACGCACGGGCAGGCTAGTGCGTGTTTGGCGTTCAAACCGGCTGGCATGGGTAACGAACAACGCGGCCCAAAGGGGTGGTTCGTTTACTACCAGTGAGAACAGGCTGGAAGGATGCCCACGGGTAAGCTCCGCTGCCGCTGGCGGCTCCGCTTACACCCATGCCACCCCGCCAAACACGTACGCAGGCAAGCTGCCCGTGGCTGTCAACTGTTCGAACACGACCCAGTCCCGCTTAGCCGATGATCACGTCTTCCAAGGCCGACGTGCTGATGACCGCGTGGGCGAAGACGAAGATGCGACCGCGATTGGCCCGGATGCCCTTGTCGCGGGCCTCGCAGATGTACTCTTCCTTGCTGTCGTGACCCTCGTTGCGGTCTCGGAAATCGGCGTCCTCGAGCCAGAAGCCGTCTGGACGTATCTCCTTGAGGGTGCCCAGGTATGTAATCGGCCCGGCCGTGTCGAGGACGACCTTCTGGCCGATTAGTCCTTTCAGGCTCGAAGCGGTCTCAGTCATCGGCTAGCCCCCGATCAGGCTCCAAGCGCCGCACGATCCGTGTGACAGTAATGACGCGGAAAAGCCGAGCAATATACGGTAGGATGTCCACCGGCAGAGATCAAGGTCTCGCGGCGACGCGCGACACGCAGGGATCCGTGACACTTCCGGCGGTATTCGGTTTTGGGTGCCACGGGCGGCTTGCCCGCCCGTGCGGTCTTTCTGGTGGGCCCGTGGGGCATACACACTGGCAGGCAAGCTTCCAGTGGCACGCGACGAAACTGTCACGGAGCCGGCGAATCGGCGTCGATAGCAAGACTTGAGGTGCAATCATGGCAACGCAGGACAAACGGTTACTCGGCGGGCTGTTTGGCGCCATCGTGCTTTGTGTCGGTTTGATGTTGGGGGAGAGCATCTTCGCTCGCGGGTCACCGACGGCGTCGTGTCACGCTTGGGATCCGGGCTCCGCTTCGCCGAACAGGCAGGTGCCGCAACCCACGCACCCGGCAGAGGGAGCGCCACCGTCACCCGAACCGTTCACACATGACGCTCCTCCGGGGCAAGACGACGACGACGAGGATCGGGACTCGGAGGAAGAAGAGCCGCCGGAGCCCGCTGGGCTCAGAAAGCTGACGCCTAAGGAGATCAATCGCATCCGATACATGGAGCTACGGGGGATGCGCTTGACGACAAAGCGCCCGGACCGCGTGACGGTCAAGATCTCGCGACAAACCGTCGAGGAGTTCCTGGCGGACATGCAGGGCCATCCGGACTTCCGCGGCAAGAAGGCCGGCCGGGCGTTCCACAAGCTCACTGCCCCGCAGAAGCTCCACAACTTCGCCTACTACAAGGGGGCGGCGTATGCGGACAAGGTTCGAATTACGTCGGACCCCGAAGTGTTCGTCGAGTTTCGGAGGAGCGTGTTGCCGGTCGTTCTCCGCGGCTGTGCGACGCCTGGCTGTCACGTCTCCACCACCGAGGATGAGACGGTCCGCTTTCGCCTGTTCAAGGACCCCAAGAAGTCCCCCGCCACCACCTACGCCAACTTCGTCATGTTGAACGAGATCGAGCTCGGCAAGCACAGGCTGATAGACCGCGCACGGCCGGAAGAATCAATGCTCCTGACGTGCATGCTCCCAGCGAAGGAGGTCAGGGCTGAATTCAGACACCCCGGGGGGATCGAGTTGAAACCAATCTTTCAATCTCGAAAGGTAGCGGGATTCAAGCAGATCCAAGAATGGATTGCCTCCCTGAAGCACCCCACGGAGAACTACGGCGTTCAGTTCCTGCCGAAGCGTGCCGAGCCGACCTCCGAGCCTGACGATCAGGCGAAGCAACCGAATGACACCGACAAGACCGACCAGCAGAAGCCGAGCAGCCTTCCGTAGAAGACGAGGCGCCCTTTCTTGACCGTCAGCTTGATCATCGTCGGCATTGGACTGGCGGTGCTCGCCGCCGCAGTGTTGGCCATGCGCCGCCGCCGCGAGCACGCAGGCCGGCGGGCGTTGGCCCGGCGACAGGGCTGGGAGTGGCACCCACGCCCTGAGGAAAAGCTGCTCGCTCGCCTGGATACCGTGGCCTTGATGCAGATTGGCCACAGCCGCCGCACCGCCGAGGCCTTTCGTGCCAAGGGCCCGACGTACATTTTCCCCTACGTCTTCGAGACCGGGTTCGAACACCGCCGAGAGTCTCACCGGTGGCTTGTCGTGATGCGTGATGTCCAGCATACGTGCGCCCGGGTCACCATCACGCGGCAGGATTGGCTGGCCGTGACGGCGGCGGGCCCAGCATCCCAAGAACTTCCGTTACGTGACCCGCAGGACACGTCACGCTCAGACGGCGGGCTGGTTGCAATCGCCGATGACCCGGAGGAATGGCAGGCAAGATCTAAACGTGCCCTGGTCCGTTGGCTGGCAGAACAGCCGGCCGAACGTAGCTGGGAGATCCTACCGGGCTGCGTGGTGGGCTACGAACCGGGCCTGTTACAGGAAACGGCGCTGGTCGGTTTGTCGGCAGCGGCAGCGGAACTCGCGCGCCTCCTGATGAACAGCTACGGCGAATCCGTCCCTTTAAAGCGTAGTCCGCAACGGTAGACGTGCGGCCCTCAAGTCTGGCACAGCCGTCTCGGCCGGCCAACGAACCGCGGGCCTGGAGCCCGCGCGGCCGCCCGCACACCAGGAACAGCCACCCCGACGGCTCGGCCTCCGCCTGATCGTTTCCCCCCCTGTACAGCCAACGCCCAATCTCGTATCTTCTTTACGATTGGGTTCGATGCATGATCGCTGCTAGCCAGGTGCGTCGGGACGATCACACCAACGCACGGAGTCATGCAAAGAGTGCGGAAGACACGAGGCTGACACATGGCCGACAGCATTTACCTGTTGAGCATCACCGCTCTGTCCGTTGCTTTCTTCCACACGTTGCTCGGCCCCGACCACTATCTGCCATTCGTGGCCATGTCCCGTGTAGGTCGCTGGTCGCTGAGAAGGACCGTCGTTATCACTGTGCTGTGCGGTGTCGGCCACGTCCTCAGCTCGGTCGTGCTGGGTTTCGTCGGGATCGCCTTCGGCCTCTCCCTCTTCAAGCTCGAAACCTTCGAAGGTGTCCGCGGGGACCTGGCCGGTTGGCTACTGGTGGCCTTCGGAGCGGTCTACTTCGTTTGGGGCCTCCGACGAGCCGCGCGAAACAAGCCGCACATCCACCTGCACGGCCACGCGAACGGGACCCTCCACGTCCACGAGCACGTCCACAAGGCCGACCATCTGCACGTCCACGCAGATCGCGCCGGCGCCAATTGTCATGGCCGCGTCACCGCTCTGGACCACACGCCATCTACGAACACGACGGAAAACGCCGGGCGAGAAAAGATGACGCCCTGGGTCCTGTTCACGATCTTCCTGTTCGGACCGTGCGAGCCCCTCATTCCAATCGTGATGTACCCCGCCGCCGAAGCCAACATGCTCGGGGTCGTTTGGGTCACGACCATCTTCGGCGTCACCACGATCGCAACCATGACGACCATCGTCGTCGTCGCCTGCCTCGGCGCCGGGGCCGTTCCGTTTGCCAGGTTTCAGCGATATGGCCACGCCGTGGCGGGCTTCGTGATCCTGGCCTGCGGCCTCGCCGTCAAGGCCGGGCTCTAACACGCCGCCTTCCGCCAGACAGCCGCATCCCCGGCCACGGCATCTCGTCCAGCACCACCCACGCCCGCTGGTCCGACTTGTACACCGGCATCGATTGAATCAATACCACCGTCTCGATCCAAATCAGGCTACAGAACCGGGCCCAACGGGCGGCATCCTCGAAGAAACCCGCCGCCGCGCAGATCAGATCCCCGTACTCGCGCCTCAACGCGGCCAGATCGCATCTGCTGTCTGGCAGCCCGTGGCAAAACTGTGGCACCGGCGTCCCTCCGGTGGTCTTCACGGTCAGGAGCGGCGTTTCCGAACCGCTGTTTTCCCTTTTACCGCGGGCTGCCAGTTCCCGGAACAGACAATCACCCGCCGTGGCAATAGCCTGGACAGGGCCCGACGGCACCTTCAGCCACAGGAGATCCCCGTTCGCCACCGCCTCGAACGGCGCGCGCTTCACAGACGAAAACCGGCACTCGATGCGCTTCTTGCCGGATAGCAGCAACTCCAGATAACGCTCGTGTAGAACCACCAAATGATGCTGCACGTCCTTCCTTTCTTCCACACAAGGTGTCACTGTTCTGTAAGCCTGAGGCGCGGTTCTCGCTCGACGCATCCCGCGCGCTTTCATCCACACCGGGTGTCACTGTCCTGTGAGCAGCGGTTTCGACGATCTCAACGGTTTCGATCCACCAGCCCAAGCTACGCAGCGATTACGGAGCAGTGCCACACATACCGATCTCTGTGCAGTCCGTCAAACCAGTGGTGTCGGCGCACTCCAAACGATATCCGTGCCAGTTTGGGCGCGCGCCACTGGCAGCTTGCCTGCCGGGTGCCACTGGCGGCTTGCCCGCCAGTGTCTTGTGCGGAATCGCGTACAAGACTGCACTGGCAGCAAGTTGCCAGTGGGGGAGTATGCCTCATGCGTCCACTGGAGAGACCGCACGGGCGGACAAGCCGCCCTGGCACGCAGGATCGGAGGCCGAAGGAAGTGTCCCGGACCTCTCCAAACCACATTGTCGCCCCGTGCCCACTACGCCGATGCCAAAAGGTAGTGACATGCTCTGACCGGCGACGAGCATTCGATACGGCTCGCAACTGTAATGTAGCGAATCCGGAACAAGATTGAAGACCGGTCTTCGCTTCGCGCACCTGATGCAAACCATTGAAGATGACCGGCCGCCACGGCGATCCGGTCACTCCCGCATCAGCTACGCGGTGCGGCAGGAGCGACAGCGGTCTGCACGCCGTCGGTGGCCTGGGCCCGCTGCGGAGCGAGGCCGTCGACGTTGCCTCGCAGCCATCCGATGACGATGAAGTCGCACGGAAACCTACGCTGGATCTGCGAAGGATCGAACTCAATGGCCATGGGCGTCATGCGCGCATCATCGATCATGCGCTGGGCCCGCTCGGGAGTGATCAGATCGTGGTGGCCACGCCGGCGCAGCGCCTCGACGACACGGCGGGCCGCTTCAAGGCCGAACGCCTGGGCCCGTCGCCGATCGTTGGAGGCCGCAAACGGTACGATGGCGATTCGCGGGTTGGCCGTCCGGTCGATCCGGGAGGCCATGATGTCGGCGACCTGGCTGGCCAAGCGACGTGGATCTGCCGTTTCAACAGCCACCTCGGGAATGGACTCGCCGCGACCCGCCCGCACGTCGATCAGCTTGACCCGCAGCGCCACGGCGCCGTCAGGCAGGCGCGCAACGCGCGCGGTGTCACTGCCCATCTGGGACAGTCGACAGACTTGACGCTCCACGGACTGTACCGGGGTGGCACTCAGCGCCTTCACGACGACTTGGCCGCGTCGATCCATGATGAATCTCGCTGGCAGGTCGTAGCTCCATTCGGGTGCCAACCACGCCCGGATCGCAGGTTTGGCATCATGACGAATCACGACGCAGGGAAAGGTAGCCCCCGCGCCTTGCAGGATGGGAACGGTCTGCGTGCTCCAGCAGCCCGGCTCGTCCAGATTGCACGAGATGACCTGACAGCCTTCATCCTCGAACCGTTCCTGAATCCTTGCGAGTTCGGAGATCTCCACGCGGCTGCGGCGAGACCGGGACGCCCAGAAGTCCAGGACGACGACATGCTGCTTGAACCTGCCGACAAACGCCCTCAACCCCTCGGCGTCGAGGACCGGTGGGGCGTCGGGATACCTGTACTCGACCAGCGGGCGCAGTGAGCCTGCCGATGGCGTTTCCTCGGCCACCTGGCTTGGGCGAGCACCCCTGACGGGCCAAACGGTGCACCCAACCGGGATCATGGCGATGCTCAGCAGCGCCGACATCCAGCAAACGCCGGCGACGGATCGGCATCTCCGCCAGCCGGGGCCACCTGCGACCCAACGGACTCGCGTCCGACGAACGTGTCCAGAACACGCTGCGGCTCCGCCCATGATTGAACGATGGCGGCCCGTGGTAAAATGGAAAACAGCGGCTAGGAAACGCCGTTCCTGACCGTGAAACCACCGGCCTTGGCGCCGGCGCCACAGTCTTGCCACGGGCTGATAGGATTCGACGGTGTGCCACGTGGAGCTTGCCTGGCCGTGTTCACTGGCGGATATGCCGCCAGCGGCACGCTCGTGCGTTGGCAACGCCTCATAGAGGTTGTGACAGAGCACTGCCCGCATCAACATCGCAGACCTCCAGGCAACAGGTAGATACAGACCTCACGCTTACTCATACCGCCGCCTGCGTTCAGCACGGCCTACTCTTGAGGGCCATCAGCGACGCGCAGGGGGCGGCGTTTGGCCTGTCAGTGTAATCGTATATCGGACGTTCTGATGATCAGCCGCCAGACGTGTTCTTCGCGGCGGCGTGCAGAGTGGCTTCCTCGGCGCGGGCCGACAAAGCGTAGATTCGCGACTTGACCTCCGCGGCCATGCGGCAGTTCGGGAACTCCTCCATGATCTGCCTGCCGGCCGCCAGGGCCCCCTGCCAATCGTGATCGGCCACGGCCAACGAGAACTGAACGCCCAGATTGTGGAGTTTCGCCCGGAAGACGCCACGGGCAGATTCCTCGAGGGCTGCCGCCTCGTTCGGTGTCAGGAATTGATCCAGCTCCTTCAAAACGGCGATGCCGCGGTCGATCTCGTTTCGCTGGACGGACTCGTCCCACTCCTTCAACAACCTGCGCTTGTGTTCGCTGCGGAGGTCGGCAAACAGGTTGGGAAGCTCGCGAACCTCCTCGTTGTCCGGGTTCTCGGCGATGAGCCCGTCCATCTCGCGCCGGGCTCGATCCCAATCATGGCGATCCATGTAGGACCGCACGCGTTCGACACGTTCTCGCAATTCGTGCTTGAGGGCTTGCTCGCGGGAGCGATCGACTTCCATACGCAGACGGGCGGCCTCGTTCTTGTATCCGTGACGGGATTCAAGCAACTCAACCAGGGCGTAGCCTGCCTCCCAGTCGCCGCGGATGATCTCCTCGTTGATCGCCAGCCGCAAGGCGGTCCGCTCGTTTGCACGATGCGTGATCGCCCGGGCGGTGTCGGAGAGCTGCGCGTTGTCGGCAATGGTCCGCAGATGAGGCCGGTATTCATCCAGCGACGCGTGGATATCGCGCAGCACGTCATAGATGCGGAAGCTGTTCGCCTCGATCTTCAGGGCCACGTCGACCGCCCCCCACGTGAAGACCGCACCGGCGCCCAGAACCAGCGCGACGCCGAGTACCCCCAGGCCGACCAGGACCCGCACGAAACCGGCCCCCTCCTCGCTGGCCAGCAGATCACTTTCCACTGCGAAGAGGTAGCCAACCAACACGACGATAGCGGCCATCCCGGCGAAGCCAAGAATCCGCCCGATCCGGATCGACCGGCGAACGTGATCGAATCTTTGTGGCATATCAGACATGCATCATCTCGACGAGGGCCAAACGCGCAACTCTCCTTCTGGCATTGACTTGCCCTGTTCACTGTAGCCTCGTGCTTGGTGCCGGTCAACGAATCGTGACAGGAATCAGCGGGCCGGGCCCGTGACACTTCCGGCGGCATTCGATTCTGGGTGCCACGGGCGGCTTGTCCGCCCGTGTGATGTCTCTGGTGGACGCATGGGGCATACGCACTGGCAGCTTGCTGCCAGTGCCTGGACTTTGGCACTTTGGGGTCTTGATGGGGTGTCGGCTCAGGCTGACGACCTACCGGTGGTAACGATTCCGTCTTGAGAAC